>CAMBZS010000001.1 GCA_945872335.1 Bordetella parapertussis
TGCCAAGCGTGACCTGACCGTCACCGCCCAGCGCAACGCTGCCGTTGCGACGGACCGAGACGATCGTCGTGCCGTGGAACTGTTCCAATCAGTCGCCGTAGAGCTTCTGTCGCAGCTCCCGCCGCTGCTGGGCTTCAAGCGACAGCGTGGCGGTGGGCCGGGCAAGGAGACGCGGCAGCCCGATGGGTTCGCCGGTTTCCTCGCAGAAGCCATAGTCGCCCGCATCGATGCTGGCAATTGCCTGCTGAATTTTCTTCAGCAGCTTTCGCTCGCGGTCGCGCGTGCGAAGTTCGAGCGCGTGCTCTTCCTCGATCGTGGCGCGGTCGGCCGGGTCGGGGACGATCACGGTCTCACGCAGATGCTCGGTGGTTTCACCCGCGTTGTGAAGGATCTCGCGCTCCATTTGCTGGAGTTTCTCGCGAAAAAACGCGAGTTGCGCCTCACTCATGTAGTCCGCTTCGGGCATGCGCAGAAGCGCCTCCTCGGTGAGCGGTTTTTTTTCTTTCGTGGCTGCCATGTCAAATCCTGCCTGATTGATCAGCCTACGCGAGGCACTGTTCGAGGCCTTTGATGAACATGTCCTTCGGCAGATTGCGACCGATGAACACCATTTTGCTGGAGGGCTTTTCGCCGGGTTGCCAGCGCCTGCCCAGGTCGGCGCCCATCATCATGTGGACGCCCTGAAAGACGGTCTGACGATCCGACCCCTTCATGAAAAGCACGCCTTTATACCTTAACAGGTCCGGACCGTAAACCTGAACCAACCCTGACAGGAAATCTTCCAGCTTGCCTGGGTCAAACCCGCGGTTCGAGCGAAACACGAACGACTGCACGCTGTCGTCGTGCTCGTGCTCGTCGCTGTCGAGGAACTCAGGATCGATCTCGAGGATGGCGTTCAGATTGAAGCCCCGGATGTCGAGAATCTCGTCGATGGGGGCATTACCGAAGTGAACCGCGCGAATCGGCGCACGCGGATTCATCTGGCGAAGCCGGGCCTTCAACGCGGTCTGCTCGTCTTCGGTGACGAGATCAACCTTGGAGAGCAGGATGCGGTCGGCAAAGCCCACCTGCTCCTGTGCCTCGCGGCGATCGGCAAGCTGCTGCGGCGCATGCTTGGCATCGACCACGGTAATGATGGCATCGAGCAGATAGCTGTCGGCAATGTCGTCATCGACGAAGAAGGTTTGCGCCACCGGCCCGGGGTCGGCCATGCCGGTGGTTTCAATAATGACCCGGTCAAAGGCGATCTCGCCCTTGGCGCGGCGCTGTTGCAGATCACCGAGAATACGGATCAGGTCGCCCCGAACGGTGCAGCAGATGCAGCCGTTATTCATTTCGACGATCTGCTCATCGCGCTCCTGGAGCAGAAGGTCGTTGTCAACGCCCTCTTCACCGAATTCATTTTCGATCACCGCGATGCGATGCCCGTGCTGCTCGCTGAGAATGCGCTTCAGAAGCGTGGTCTTACCGCTGCCGAGAAACCCGGTCAGGATGGTGACCGGTATATGTGTACTGGACATGAACTGCAACCTTTTATATCTGTCGGGCCTGGCCGGCCGGCTTCAGGGCGCGAGATTCTACGCGCGCCGCGCGCGCTTGGGCATGCCGCCCGGCGGGTTTGTGCGATCGGCTGCAATCGGTGCACGCCTTTACAGCCGACCGAGCATCAACCCCTTTAGATACTCCCCTTCGGGATGGGTCATGGACATCGGATGGTCTTCGCCCGCCGCCAGCCGCGCAAGCATCTGGGCATCCACCCGTGCATCGATCACCGCCCCCGCCACCACTTTCTGAAACAGATCAACCGACACCGCACCCGAGCATGAAAACGTGAGGAGCCGTCCCCCCGGAGCAAGCAGACGGAGCGCTGCGAGGCTCAGCTGCTTATAGGCCCGGGTGGCGCGATCGAGGTGCTGCACCGATGGCGCGAATTTGGGCGGGTCGAGCACGATCAGGTCGAACTGCCTGCGCTCGGATGCAAACTGCTTCAGCGCATCGAACACATCAGCCTGGATCCAGTGTGCGGGCGATTCAATATGATTCAACGACTGTTGCGCGCGCGCTACTTCCAGCGCGTCCGCGCTCGAGTCGATCGACCAGGCCTCGGCGGCACCGCCCCGCAGCGCCGCGAGCGAAAACCCGCCGGTATAGCAAAAGCAGTTGAGCACGCGCCTGCCGGCGGCGAGACCCGCGAGGAGCCGCCGGTTATCGCGCTGGTCGATGTAGAAGCCCGTCTTGTGGCCTCGGAGCACATCAACCTGATAGGTCACTCCGTCCTCGCGGATCACCACTGGCCCGGCGGGTAGCGCCCCACGCAGGGTGCCCTCGCGGCTTGGCAGGCCCTCGCGCTGGCGCGAGGCGGCGTCCGAACGCTCATAGATCCGGTCGATCCCGGTGGCTGCAGTGAGCGCATCGGCGATTGCCTCGCGGCGCGCATCGACGCCGGCCGCCATCAGCTGCACCACGAGCTGGTCGGCGTACTGGTCGACGATCAGCCCAGGCAGACCATCGGCCTCGCCGAACACCAGCCGGCGCGCGTCGGTCCGCGCAACCAGGGTCGCGCGGCGGGCGACGGCGGCCGCAATACGTTCCTGCAGCCAGGCATCGTCGGGCATCTCGGTCTCGGCAAAAGACCAGGCGCGGGCCCGGATACTCGAGGCTGGGCTGAATGCCGCCCAGGCCAGAAAGCGCTGATCGGCACCCACCACGCGCACCAGATCGCCTGGCGCAGGGCGGCCCGCCATCCGCGCCACCGCGCCCGCATAGATCCAGGGATGACGGCGCAACAGCGACCGTTCTTTCCCGGGGTAAAGTTCCAGCGTGGCAAGGGCGGTCATGACGGGTTCCGGTCGGTGGGGCGGGGGGCACGGCCGGGCTGCGCGGCAAGCGCGACCCCACGCGAGGGTGCGGCGCCCTGCCCGCCTCGGGTCGAGGTCGCACCGACGGCTGCATCGGCGCCCGACACCGGCGTGGCCGGCAACGGATCGGTGCGTCGCGCGCGGGGGTGCGCTGCGTCATACACCGCTGCGAGACGCTGGAAATCGAGGGCCGTGTACACCTGGGTGCTGGCAATGCTCGCGTGTCCCAGCAACTCCTGCACCGCGCGCAGATCGCCGCTTGACTGAAGCAGATGGCTGGCAAACGAGTGGCGCAGCATGTGGGGATGGACGCTCGCCGCCACACCCTGGGCGATGCCGCGCCGCTTCAGACGCAGCTGAACCGACCTCGCGGACAGACGCTGGCCACGTCGAGACAGAAACAAGGCGCGCTCGTCGGGCAATGATTTCAGCGTAAGGAAGCGCTCACGTTCAGACAGCCAGGCACGCAGCGCGGTCAGCGCATCGCGGCCCACCGGCACACTTCGCCGCTTGGCGCCCTTGCCGGTGACGATCACCTCGGCCTCGGTCAGGCTCAGCCAGCTCGCCGAGCGTGGCCGCCCGGCCGCAGGCTCGAAATACCGGATGTCCAGGCTGATCAGTTCGGAGAGCCGCAGACCCGAGGAATAGAGAAGCTCGGCGATCGCGCGGTCGCGCACTGCATCAAATCCCTCGGCCTGGGGGTCGGCCACCAGCCGCACCGCCTGATCGGGGGCCAGCGCCGAAGGCAGCCGCTTTGGTAGCCGTGGCGCCCTGACGCCGCGTGCCGGATTGCCCGCGCCACCCCGGTGCTCGGCCAGCCAGTCGAAAAACCCGCGCCAGGCGGACAGCCGGCGGGCGATGCTGCGGGGCGAGGCCCCATCCCGGCTGGCCCGCGCCACCCAACTGCGCACTGCGCGCTCATCAATGCGGCCCCAGTCGAACACTGACCCCGCGCCACCGCGTTCGCAGGCGAGGCCGGCAAGTGGGTCGAGGTCGGCCTGGTAGGCGGCAATCGTCCTGGGGGAGTAGCCCCGCTCGATCCGCAGCTGCTCAAGAAACGATGCGATATCGGCCGCGCCCGCCTGCCGTGGCGCATCCGGCTGGCTGGCGCGGACGCCGGTCATTGGGAGGCGCTGACGTGGCGGGCCATGACGAGGGAGCCCATGACGTGGCAGCCCATGACGTGGCAGCCCATGACGTGGCAGCCCATGACGCGGCAGGCCGCGCGGCTCAACCCGGCTCGCTCAGCCGGCCAAGCGCGGCGCTGGCCAGTTCGGCGATCCGCTCAAGAAACGACACCCCCATGCCGGCATGGAAGCGGTCTGCGTCACCCGAGCCCAGCACCAAAAGACCAAAGCTCTGCGGGCTGGCCCCATGGCGAAGCGGCAGGAGCGCAATGGAGCGCGCATCCGCGCCCGCGCTCGGCAGCCAACCGGCAAAGCGCAGATCGCCCCGCGGACCGCAGTACGGAATCCGCATGGCGTCGACCTGATCGATCCACTCGGGAGGCGTGGCGCGGACCCACTCGGGCGACAGCGCGCCTGTCTTCACCCGCCAGAGCCGGAGCGCAACGAGCGGCACCGAAAAGCCACTGCGCATGCCGTCGACCACAATGCCGGGTACCCGCTCGGGCGACTCGGCAAGCAGCAGCTCTCGTGTCCAGCGCTGCAGACGATCGCCGATTGCGTCGTTTTCCTTGCCGGTGTGGACCAGATCGGCAAAGCGCCGCTCGATCAGGCGCAGTTTGTCGCGCAGCACCTCAAGCTGACGTTCGTGCAGCGAAATGGCGCGATTGCCATGCGCCGGGGCAAACCGCATGCTCGCGAGGAGATCGGGGCGGGTTTCGAAAAAATCCGGGTGATCGCCGAGGTAGGCGGCAACCTGTTCGTCTTGGATCGGGGTCTCGCTCATTGGGGGGAAGGCTCCGTTTAACCGGGCGTGGCGGGGGTGGATGAGGAATGGCTGGCCGATGCATCGTCGGCAAGCTCGACCTCGCCTTCGAAGACGGTCTCGGCGGGGCCGGTCATGCGCACCGTCTGTCCGGGGTGCCAGGCGATTGTGACCTCGCCGCCGCGCATCCGGACCCGAACCGGCGAGGACACCCGCTCCTGCCGAATCGCCGAGACGGCGGCCGCGCAGGCGCCCGTGCCGCAGGCCAGGGTCTCGCCCGCTCCGCGCTCCCAGACCCGAAGCGCGATCGACTGCGCGCCGGTGAGCTGCATGAAGCCGACGTTGACCCGGCGCGAGAATCGGCGGTGATGTTCGATCCGCGGGCCCTCGGTGGTCACCGGCGCGCGGTCCAGATCGTCGACCTGAAGCACCGCATGCGGATTGCCCATGGAGAGTACCGAGGCCCAGCGAAGCGAGTCGTCCAGATCGATGGGCCACTGCGTGTCGGCGCCCGCCGACCGCGGGGTGAGCCCCGCGGAATCGAAGGGCACACGCCCGGGTTCGAAAATGGGTGCGCCCATGTCGACGCTCACCTGGCCATCGGCGCCAAGCGACAGTTCGAGCATGCCCGAAAGCGTCTGCACCCTGATCGGGTCTCGCGCGGACAGCCCCTGCTCGCGCACGAAGCGCACGAAGCAACGCGCGCCGTTGCCGCAATGCTCGACCTCGTCGCCATCGGCATTGAAGATGCGGTAGCGGAAATCGACACCCGGGTCGCTGGCGGGCTCGACCAGCAGCACCTGATCGGCGCCAATACCGAAATGGCGGTCGGCGAGCCAGCGCACCTGGGCGGGCGAGAGCGCGAGCGCCTGCCGAACGCCGTCGATCACGACAAAGTCGTTGCCAGCGCCCTGCATCTTGGTAAACCGCAGTTTCATGACCTCGATTATCGCCGATCGTAAGGTGATGCTTCGCCTGGCGGGCGGGTCTTGAACCGGCGGTGCGTCCAGAGATATTGCTCGGGCATGTCGAGCACCCGCGCTTCGATGAAGGCGTTCATCTGCCGGGTGGCCGCGTCCAGATCATCAACCGGATAGTCGGTCCAGCCCGGGTGGAATACGCCCACGTAGCCGCGATCGGTCATCCGCGTCACCAGCGGTACCACCACCGCCCCGGTCAGTCGGGCAAGCCGCGCCACCGATGTGACCGTGGCCGCCGACACCCCGAAAAATGGCACGAAGAGCGCGTCTCGGGCGCCCAGATCCATGTCTGGCAGAAAATAGAAAGCCCCGCCGTCGCGCAGCCACCGAACCGCCGGCCGCAGGCCCTCGTTACGAAGCAGCATGGTGCCCTGAAACCGGCTGCGGCCGCGTGTCATCGCATCGTTGAGAACAGCGCTTTTTTGCCGGGCGTACATGGATGCAAGCCGCGGATGCTCGAGCAGCAGCCGGATGCCCCCCGCATCGATGCCCACGAAATGCGGCGCGAGCACAATCACCGGGCGGCCCGCATTGACCGGCTCAAGAAAGTATTGCAGACCCTCGAGACGGCAGAGTTCGACGATTCGCTCCCGCGGCGCGTACCAGAGAATGAACCGGTCAAGAAAGCTCCGCGTAAACGCCCGGAAGTGGGCGCGCGCAATGCGGCGCCGCTCAGCCTCGCTCCAGTGCGGAAAACAGAGGGCGAGGTTCACCTGCGCGATCCGCCGGCGCGGCCACGCGAGGCCATAGAGGAGCGTTCCGAGCGCATCACCCAGTCGCACCAGCCAGCCGTAGGGGAGCAGGGCGAGACCGCGCAGCACCACGATGCCAACCCGCATCAGCGCCTCGCCGGCGCGAGCCCGGATGGAGGCGGCAAGCGGCTTGCTCATCGGGGTGTCAGCGGCGCGGCTGGCGCCCCGTCCGGCCGCTTGTAGCGGTTGTAGCCCCAGAGATACTGATGGGGAGCAAGGCGAACCAGCTCCTCCATCTGGGCGTTGAGCGCCTCCGGCGTCGGCAAGGACTCGAAGGCCTGGAGCCGGATCCGCCAGCCGCCCCGGACCCGCTCACCCACTGCGATCACCACCGAGGCGTCCGTTGCCTGCGCAAGCTTCATGGGGAGCGTCATGGTGAAGGCGGGCTCGCCAAAAAATCCTGCCCAGCGGCCTTCGCCGGCGCCTGGAACCTGATCCGGGAGCACGCCCACCGCGGCGCCCGCGCGCAAGGCCCGCAGCATCGCTCGCACGCCCGATAGCGCGGCCGGCACGGGATGAAGCCCCTCCCCGCCCCGGGCCCGCGCAAGAAGCGCCCCCAGTGCGGGCTTGCGCGGCGGGCGAAACATCACCGTGATGGGTGCGCGCAGCGCATACCACCGCGCGGTGACCTCAAACGCACCAAGATGCGGGGTGAGAAAAAGAATGCCGCGGCCAGCCCGCTCGGCCGCCTCGAGCACTGCAAGATCATCACAGCGAACGCGGCAGGCAATCGCCGCAGACGGCCGCATCCAGATAAAGGGGAGTTCGCCCGCCATCCGGCCCGCCTCGATCGCGGCTCGCAACATGAGCGCCACGCCCCGATAGCCCGCGCGGCCGAGATTGGCGCGCAACTTCCCTCGGTAGCTCGCGGACAGAGCGAGCGCAGCAAGCCCCGCCGCGGCGCCCAGACCCCGCGCCGCGCCAAGCGGCAGACTGGCAAGCGCACTGGCGAGCCCGACCAGCCAGCGTCCGGTCGCCTCGGGTGCAGGCGCCTGCTCTTGATGTGCAGGCGCGGCCGGTGACGAAGCGGCGCCCGAGCCCGCTCCAGGCGGGGAGGCAGATGACGGTGCACGCGGTGGCACCACAGGGTCGGCGGACATGACGGGTGGAGCTGGATAGGGCATCGGACCGGGGTCGGTCGGCGCAAACCCGAAAGCGTACGCTTCCTGCGCGATCATGGTGGAGTAGGCCATACGGTGCCGCGCAGTCTATGCGAAGCGAGGCGCCCCGCACGACGCTTCGCCCACGCGAAGCCGGCTATAATTCGCGTTGCCGAGTTAAGGACAACTTGCGGGGCAGGGGCCGATCAGGTCCGAAATACCGCTAAAGCGTCGCCGCTTCTCCAAAGATCGGCCACGCCGAAGGCAACACCGCGGCGCTGGTGCCTGTCACCGTCCGCCGCGGATGCCGTCCAGTCGAACCGTTACGACGACATTTCAGAGGAGAAAGCTGTGGCCAACGATTATCTGTTTACTTCCGAATCCGTCTCCGAGGGTCACCCCGACAAGGTGGCTGACCAGATCTCGGACGCGATCCTCGACGCCATCCTTGCGCAGGACAAGACCTCGCGCGTGGCGGCCGAAACCCTTTGCAATACCGGTCTGGTGGTGCTCGCGGGCGAAATCACCACACGGGCCAACGTCGACTACATCCAGGTCGCGCGCGACACGCTGAAATCGATCGGCTATGACAACACCGATTACGGCATCGACTACAAAGGCTGCGCCGTCCTGGTCGCCTACGACAAGCAGTCGCCCGACATCAAGCAGGGCGTGGACGCCGCACACGACGACAACCTCGAGCAGGGTGCGGGCGACCAGGGCCTCATGTTTGGCTACGCCTGCGACGAAACGCCTGAACTCATGCCCTCTGCGATCTACTACTCGCATCGCCTGGTCGAGCGTCAGTCGCAGGTGCGCCGCAGCGGCAAGCTCGGCTGGCTTCGCCCTGATGCAAAATCGCAGGTGACCCTGCGCTACGCCGACGGCCGCCCGGTCTCGGTCGACACCGTGGTGCTGTCAACCCAGCACGCGCCCGACGTCTCCATGGAAACCATTCGTGAAGGCGTGATCGAGGAGATCATCAAGCCGGTGATCCCTGCATCGCTCATCAAGGGCGACATCAAGTATCTGATCAACCCGACCGGCCGGTTCGTGGTGGGCGGCCCGCAGGGTGACTGCGGTCTCACAGGTCGCAAGATCATTGTCGACACCTATGGCGGTGCGGCCCCGCACGGCGGCGGCGCGTTCTCCGGCAAGGACCCCTCCAAGGTCGACCGGTCGGCCGCTTACGCCGCGCGCTATGTGGCGAAAAACATCGTTGCCGCCGGGCTCGCCAGCCGCTGCCTGGTGCAGGTGTCGTACGCCATCGGGGTCGCGCGGCCCACGTCGGTGTGGATCACCACCCAGGGCACGGGCAAGGTGAGCGACGCACGCATTGCGGAACTGGTGCAGCAGCACTTCGATCTGCGTCCGAAGGGCATCGTCAAGATGCTGGACCTCCTTCGCCCCATCTATCGCAAGACCGCCGCTTACGGACATTTCGGCCGCGACGAGCCGGAGTTCAGCTGGGAGCGCACCGATCGCGCCGAGGCTCTCAAAGCGTCAGCATGATCGCCGTCAAGGTGTGACGCTGGAGAATTTGAGTTAATGCAGTCCATGGCTGCTTCGCTCAAACATCTGATCGATTCTCCGGCGTCTATCGACGGCAAGACCGGGTCGCCGTCCACCGCCTGCTGCCGGGTGATGGACGCGATCGCCGGTGATTGCAGCAGTTCGTTTGGCGAACGCCTGAAGATCGTCGAGGCCGAATGCGGGTTTGGCGAACGCTGCTCGCGCGGCTGTGCCGGGCTGCCCCCAGCCGACTGCAGCTTGATTGGCGCCGGGCGGTCAAGCATCGGCCGGGTGGTGCTCTCGCCGGACACGGTCGCAAGCGGAAACGCGCCGTGCTTTGATGCGGCCGAGAATGCGGGCGGCTCTGCCAGAGGTTCAGGCGGCTCGGCCGGAAGCGCGGGCGGCTCGACCGGGAGTGCGGGCGGCTCGACCGGAAGCGCGGGCGGTCCCTGGGAACCGCGGACTGCTCCGCCGTCAGCCCCGTCGCAGGCCGTTTGCGCCTCCACCGTCGTTGCCCGCCCCGTCTTTGTTTCCCCCATCCCGCGCAAGGTCTGACCCGCCAACGCAGACTGCGCTGCTATCATCTCGGCCTTGCTTCGAGGAGCGCTGCAACGCGACACAATCTGTCGCTGCCAGGCTCGAAGCGGTGAACATCCTGCCGATCATGCCCGTCACACGGGTGCCCTGGCGGTTCGCCTCAGGCGGCCTGCCACGTCCGGCAAGTAAAGGATGGTCGCTGTTGAACGGCGCTCGTTGACCCGCGGTCTGTCCGAGGTCGGCGAGCACCCGCCACCGTCCCGTGCCGACCGCTTCATCACCGATGGAGTGTGTTCATGTCTGCCGTTCTCAAATCCGCGCCCGCCGCGCCTGACTATCACGTTGCCGATATCGGGCTCGCCGACTGGGGCCGCAAGGAAATTCGCATCGCCGAAACCGAGATGCCCGGGCTGATGGCGATCCGCGAAGAATTCGCTGCCCGCCAGCCCCTCAAAGGCGCCCGCATCACCGGGTCGCTTCACATGACGATCCAGACTGCGGTGCTGATCGAGACCCTCGCCGCCCTGGGCGCGCAGGTCCGCTGGGCTTCCTGCAACATCTTCTCCACGCAGGATCACGCGGCCGCAGCCATCGCTGCCGCCGGCATTCCGGTGTTCGCCTACAAGGGCGAGAACCTGGTCGAATACTGGGAATTCACGCACCGCATCTTCGAGTGGGCCGATGGCCAGCCGAGCAACATGATCCTGGACGACGGCGGCGATGCCACGTTGCTCCTGCATCTGGGCACGCGTGCGGCCAGCGACCCCTCGGTGATCACCAATCCGCAGAGCGAAGAAGAAACCGCGCTGTTCGATTCCATCCGCAACCGCCTCGCCACCGATCCGGGCTGGTACGAGCGGCAGCTGAAGTCGATTGTGGGCGTTACCGAAGAGACCACCACCGGCGTCAAGCGCCTCTACCAGATGGCCGCCAACGGCGAACTCGCCTTCCGCGCCATCAACGTGAATGACTCGGTCACCAAGAGCAAATTCGACAACCTCTATGGTTGCCGCGAATCGCTGGTTGACGGTATCAAGCGCGCCACCGACGTGATGGTAGCGGGCAAGGTGGCGGTGGTGGCCGGCTATGGCGACGTGGGCAAGGGCTCGGCGCAGGCGCTGCGCGCGCTCTCAGCCCAGGTCTGGGTCACCGAGATCGACCCGATCTGCGCGCTGCAGGCTGCGATGGAAGGCTACCGCGTGGTGACCATGGAATACGCCGCCGACAAGGCCGACATTTTCGTGACCGCCACCGGCAACCGCGACGTGATCACCTTCGAGCACATGAAGCGCATGAAGGACCAGGCGATCGTCTGCAACATCGGACACTTCGACAACGAAATCGACATCGCATCCGTCAAGGATCACTGCCGCTGGGAAAACATCAAGCCCCAGGTCGACCACATCATCTTCCCCGACGGCAAGCGCATCATCATGCTGGCCGAGGGCAGGCTGGTGAACCTGGGCTGCGGCACCGGCCATCCGTCTTTCGTCATGTCGTCATCGTTTGCCAACCAGACCATCGCGCAGATCGAGCTCTGGACGCACCGCGACGACTACGAGTCCGGCAAGGTCTATGTGCTGCCCAAGCACCTCGACGAGAAAGTGGCGCGTCTGCATCTGAAGAAAATCGGCGCCATGCTGACCGAGCTCTCGCCCGGGCAGGCAAGCTACATTGGCGTATCGGTCGACGGCCCTTACAAGCCCGACACCTACCGCTACTAAGGCCTCAGTCCAATGAGGCCGCCGGTCAGTTTCGAGTTTTTTCCGCCGAACACGACCGAGGGTGAGGCACGGCTGCGCGGGGTGCATGAGCGCCTCGCGCGGGCCGCGCCCGAGTACTTCAGCGTCACCTATGGCGCGGGTGGTGCCACCCGCGACAAGACGCTCCGTACGGTGCTCGAGATCGCAGCCGCCGGGTCGGCGGTAGCGCCTCACCTGTCGTGCATTGGTGCCACGCGCGAATCGGTTGACGAGTTGCTCGCGCGCTACCGCAGTCACGGCATCCGCAGACTCGTGGCGCTGCGCGGTGATCTTCCCTCGGGCATGGTCGATACGGGCGATTTCCGCTACGCCGCCGATCTGGTGCGGCATGTGCGTGCGGCAGGCGGCGACTGGTTCGAGATCGCGGTGGCCGCGTATCCCGAGGTGCACCCACAGGCTGCCTCGGCGCAATCCGATCTCGACGCGCTGGTGGCCAAGATGGCCGCCGGGGCGAACACCGCGATCACGCAGTACTTCTACAACGTCGACGCCTTTCTGTGGTTCAGGGACGCTGCGGTCGCAGCCGGGGTGAGCGCGCCTATCGTCCCCGGCATCATGCCGATCACCAACTACCGCCAGCTTGCGCGGTTCTCGGATGCCTGCGGCACTGAGATTCCGCGGTGGATCAGGCAGCGGCTGGTGCAGTGCGGCGACGATCTGCCTGCCATCCGCGCCTTCGGCCAGGAGGTGGTCGCGGCGCAGTGTCGGCGTCTGATCGCCGAAGGGGTGGCTGCGCTTCACTTCTACACCATGAACCAGGCCGAGCCCACGCTCGAACTGCTCGCGGCAGCGGGCGACTAGGTTGCTGCGGGCGAGCTGATCAGATGGGCATTAACCCGACGGGGCCCTAACCCGACGGAGCCTCAATCAAACGGGTCTCGGTCAGCACGCAGTCGAGCGGCCGGTCATGGGTCTGCGCCTCGAAGCCCGTGACCTCGCACCCGTCGTACGCCACGCCGATCGCGGCCACCGGTCGCGCTGCGAACGCTACATCGCCGAGTGTCCGGTCATAAAAACCTGCGCCATAGCCCAAGCGGAAACAGCGCCGGTCAAAGCCCACGCACGGAATCACCAGGACATCGGGTATGACCACCTCAAACGGTTCGGGCAGCATCAGCCCGTAACCGACCTCGCGCATCGGCTGCCCGGGTTGCCAGCCACCGAAGGCCAGCGGTTGACTGCGCCCGATCACCCGCGGCAGCGCAAGCCGCCAGCCGGCTCGCGCGAGACGGTCAAGGCTGCCCGAGAGGTCGGGCTCGCCACGGATCGGCCAGTAAAGCGCGAGCACCCCGGGAGGTCGAGGCGAGAGCACGGCCGCCAGGCGCTCGCCGATCGCCTGGTCGGCCACGCGGCGGGTCTGCGCGTCGATCGACTCGCGCCATCCGATCAGACGCCTGCGTTCGACATCGCGCAGCGTGGGCGACGGAGCGCGTGGTATCCTCGATTCGCTTTCCATCTGTCTGTCATCCAGCTCGGTATCGACATGATCCGTACGATTACTTTCGGATCGATTGTAGGCGTCGCGGTGCTGGTGTCGGCCTTCGCGGCTCAGGCCGAACGGCGGCAACCGGCTTCTGCGCCACAATCGGCTCCCGCACCCAGCCCCGACGATGCGTTGATCAACGCCCGCAAGGCGTGGTCGCAGAGCGACCACAAGCAGCTCGATCTCGCCGCCCGGCACATTCCGCGCGACCATCTTCTCGCCGATTATCCCGCCTACTGGCGACTGAACCTGCGACTGCGGGGCCCTGCCTCGGCACCGCAGGCCGAGGAACTCGACGCCGAGGTTGGCCGCGCACTCACCCGCCACGAGGGAAGCGCCCTGGGTGATCTGCTGCGGCGTGACTGGCTGCTCAACCTCGGTCGGCGCGGCGAGTGGCAGCAGTTCGACGCCCAGCTCGCGCGCTACCCCCGTCGCGATGACGCCCAGGTCAACTGTTTTGCCTGGAGCGCGCCAACGCCCCGCACACAGCCCTCCCGCACCGAACTCGAACAGGTGCTGATGGCGCCCCGCGATCTGCCCGACAGCTGCAATCTGCTGCTCGAGCAGGTCGTGCGACAGAAGCAGCTGGGACCAGATGCGGCCATCCGCCGACTCCATCGGGCACTCGAAGCGGGGTCGGTTGCTGCTATCCGGGTAGCGGCTGATCTGCTCGCGGTCGAGCCGGCTGCGCTTCAGGGCGCGCTCGCCAAGCCGCCTGCCGAAGCTGCCTTCAAAGGCCGGCGCGAGGTCGCACTGATCGCCTTGTCCCAGCTTGCGCGAACCGATCCGCAGGCCGCAGCCCAGCGGCTTGAGTCAGGGGTGCCCTCACTCACGCCGGGTGATCAGCTCTTCGCATGGTCTCAGGTGGCAGCCGGCGGCATGCGGCGGCTTGCGCCCGAGTCACTTGGCTGGACCCAGCGTGCGGCCAAGGCGCCGGTCAGCGATGACACGCTCAACTGGATGACCCGCGCCGCGCTGCGGGCGCAGAACTGGCCGCTGGTGGCCGCGCTGATCGACCGGATGAGCGACGAAGGCCGGCGCGACCCCGCCTGGGTTTACTGGCGCGCGCGCGCGCTGCGGGCGGAAGGCCGGGTCGCCGACTCCGACTGGTTGTTGCGCCGCATTGCCGATGAATTCCACTTCTATGGGCAGCTTGCCGCCGAAGACCTTGGCCGGCTCACTATCGTGCCGCCGCAGGCGGCTGCGCCTTCTGACGCCGACATCGCCGTCCATTCACGCAATGCCGGTTTTCGACGGGCGCTCAAGTTCTACGAGCTGGGCCTGCGCGTAGAGGGCAATCGCGAGTGGAACCATCAACTGCAGCCCATGAGCGACCGCGAGTTGCTCGCTGCCGCCGCCTGGGCCTGCAGCATCAATGTGCTCGATCGCTGCGTGAACACCGCCGACCGGACCCAGCGCGAACATGATTTCGCGCTCCGCTTCGTCACGCCCTTCCGCGAACAGGTCAAACGCGCATCGGGTGAGCGCGGGATCGACCCGGCCTGGGTATACGGCCTCATCCGGCAGGAGTCGCGATTCATCATGGACGCGCGCTCGAGCGCCGGCGCGCAAGGCCTGATGCAGATCATGCCGGCAACCGGGCGCTGGATCGCGAAAAAGCTCGATGTGCCCGATTTTCGGGTGGAGCTGCTCTCTGACCGCGACACCAATATCCGTTTCGGCACCTTCTATCTGAAGAACGTGCTCGACGATCTCGACGGTTCGCCCGTGCTTGCCTCGGCGGGCTACAACGCCGGCCCGGGCCGACCCCGCAACTGGCGCTCAACGCTGGCCGGTCCGGTGGAAGGCGCGATCTTCGCCGAGATCATTCCGTTTCACGAAACCCGCGACTATGTGAAAAAAGTGCTCTCCAACGCCACCTTCTACGCGTCGCTCTTCACCGGGCAGCCGCAATCCCTCCGAAGCTGGCTCGGTCAGGTGAATCCCCAGCCGGCCAGCACCACCGCTCTTCCCTGACAACGCCATGACCTTCCAACGCATTCTCGTCCTCGGCGCAACCGGCTTCATCGGTCGCGCCATCGTCGCGCGGCTCGCAGCGCGCGGCCTGCGGGTCACGGTGCCGACCCGCAGGCTGGCTCGCGCCCGCCCGCTCATGCCGCTACCCACGGTCGACATCGTTGAAGCCGATATCCATGATGCCCGGGCGCTCGCGTCGCTCGTACGCGGCCATGACGCAGTCATCAATCTGGTTGGCATCCTGCATGGCCGCGGCGGAAGCCCCTACGGCGCCGAATTCGCGCGTGCCCACGTCGAGCTGCCGCGCAGCCTGGTCGCCGCGTGCGCATCCGCCGGCATCACGCGGCTTCTGCATATGTCGGCACTTGGGGCCGACGGCCCTTTGCCGCTCCCCTCCATGTATCTGCGCTCCAAGGCAGACGGAGAGCAGGCGGTGATGGGCGCGCCGCTCGACTGGACGATTTTCCGGCCCTCGGTAGTCTTCGGACCCGATGACCGATTCCTCAACCTGTTCGCCACGCTGCAGCGCTTTGCGCCTGTGATGCCGCTCGCACGCGCCGACACCCGCTTTCAACCCATCCATGTCGACGATGTGGCCCAAGCCTTCGTGAATGCGCTCGAGTGCCGCGACACCTTCCGTCGCGGCTACGAGCTAGCCGGTCCGCGCGTATACACGCTGCGCGAGCTGGTGCGGCTTGCCGGGCGGCGGGCTGGCTGCCCACGCCCGGTCATCGGGCTGCCCGATATGGCTGGTCGCTTGCAGGCGATGATCCTCGAGGCGCTCCCGGGGCCCACACTGATGTCGCTCGACAACTTCGACTCCATGGCCCGGGACAGCGTCGCGCGCGCGCCGATTGCGCCGGAGCTCGGCATCGACCCGATTGCCATCGAGGATGCGCCTGGCGATCCGGTTGCCACGCGACAGGAACGGCTCGATCGGAGCCGCGGGCTCGCCGGGCGCTAGCCAGGCCGTCTACATTTCCTCGTCAAACTCATCCAGCGCCACGATGCAGATCTACTGTGTCGGCGGCGCGGTACGCGATGAACTCCTGGGCCGGCCGGTCACAGACCGCGATTGGGTGGTGACCGGCGCCACCCCCGAGCAGATGGCGGCGCTTGGCTTTCGGCCGGTGGGGCGCGACTTCCCGGTGTTCCTTCATCCCGACACGCACGAGGAGTATGCGCTCGCGCGCACCGAGCGCAAGACCGCGCGAGGGTATCGCGGATTCCAGATCCACAGCTCGCCCGAGGTCACGCTGGAAGACGACCTGCGAAGGCGCGATCTCACGATCAATGCCATTGCACGCACCGCAGACGGCGCGCTCATCGACCCCTGGGGCGGACAGGACGACCTGCGCGCGCGACGGCTTCGCCACGTAAGCGATGCGTTTGCCGAAGACCCGGTTCGAATCCTGAGGCTCGCCCGGTTCGCAGCGCGCCTGCCCGACTTTTCGGTGGCCCCGGAAACCCTTGCGCTCGCCCGCCAGATGGTGGACGAGGGCGAGGTCGATGCGCTGGTACCCGAGCGCGTCTGGCAGGAGCTGTCGCGCGGTCTCATGGAGCCGCAGCCCTCGCGCATGTTTCAGGTGCTGCGCGACTGTGGCGCGCTTGCACGACTGCTGCCCGAGCCGGCTGAGATCGACCTTGCAACGCTGGATGCGGCCGCGCGTTGCGGCGAAGCGCTCGAGATTCGTTATGCGCTTGCCATCGCCCCTCCCGGCGCGCCGAAGGTCGCGCGCGCACGAAACGAGCGGCTGCGCGTACCAGCCATCTGCGCAGACCTCGCGCTTCTTCTTGCCGAGCAGGGCGCAGACCCATCACCCGATGCACCCTCACCCGATGCACCATTGCCAGATGGCGATGCCACGCGCCTGCTGCAACACCTCGAGGCACTCGATGCGCTCCGCCGGCCGGCGCGGGCACTCGCGTTGGTACGGGCGCGCTCGCATCGCGCCGGATCAGGGGGCGATCGCTGCGATGCGGTCGATGCGGCCGAGGCCGACTGGCGCCAGTTGATCGAAGTGGTGCAAGGCGTCGCAGCCGGACCGATCGCAGCCAGCGTACGCGCAGCCGGTGCGCATGATCTCGCCCCTCGCATTCAAACCGCGCTGCGGGTGGCGCGTGGCGCGGCGCTCGCCGCCTTTCTCGATGCCCGCACCCAGCGCGCCCATTCACCCACCGCCCCGCTCACTCACTCCGTTCAGGGATCCTCACCATGAAAGCGCTCCTTTGCCGCCAGCACGGCTTACCCGACACGCTGGTCTACGACGATATCGACGACCCGACTCCGGAAGCTGATGACGTGGTGGTCGATGTCAAGGCGGCGGGCGTCAATTTTCCAGACGTTCTCATCATCCAGAACAAATATCAGGCCAAGCCTGCGCTGCCATTCGCCCCCGGCGCCGAATTCTCCGGTGTGGTGAGCGCAATCGGGCGCAACGTGACGGACCGCCGAGTGGGGGATCGGGTCATCGGTTCGGTCACCTATGGCGCATTCGCGGAAAAAGTGAAGCTCCCGGCCTCGCGCACCATTCAGATGCCGCCAAGCCTCGACTTTGAACGCGGCGCGGCCTTTCTGCTCACTTACGGTACCTCATATCACGCGCTGGTCGACCGCGGCGCGCTCCAGGCAGGCGAGACGCTGCTGGTACTGGGCGCGGCCGGCGGGGTGGGACTCGCCGCGATTGAAATCGGGAAGGCCCTGGGCGCCCGGGTGATTGCCGCCGCCTCGAGCGCGGAGAAGCTCGCCGTCTGCCGCGAGCACGGCGCCGATGAGTTCATCGATTATTCGACCGAGGATCTGCGCGAACGACTGCGCGCAATCACCGGCGGGCGTGGCCCCGACGTGATCTACGACCCGGTGGGCGGAGGCTATGCGGAGCCCGCCTTTCGCTCAATCGCCTGGCGGGGCCGCTATCTGGTGATCGGCTTTGCCAACGGCGAGATCCCGAAGCTGCCGCTCAACCTCGCGCTCCTGAAAGGCGCAGCCATCGTGGGCGTGTTCTGGGGTCAGTACACACAACTGGAGCCGGCCAGCTTTCATGCCGATGTGGAACGGATGTTTGGCTGGATCACAGAGGGAAAGCTGAACCCGCACATCTCGGCACGATTTTCACTGGCGGAGGGCGCGCGCGCGCTCGAGCACCTGCTCGCGCGGCGCGCAACCGGCAAGGTGGTGGTGCTGCCCTGAGCGGGCGCACAGCGCTCAGAGCAGATGAGCGATGCCAGCCGCAAGCAGCGACAGCAGCACTGTGGACATGATGGGGAGCGAAATTTCCCGACCAAACAGCGTGAAGCTGAAATCGCCCGGCAGTCGCCCGATGCCGAAGCGACGCAGGAATGGCATCAGCCCGGAAAAGAGGGCGAGCGCAATCACCGTGGCAATCAGCCATTTGATCATCGCCCGATTATCGCACCCGGTCGAGCGCAATGCCGCCCCGCTCGAGAGGCCGGGCGATGAACACTGAGCGCCCGAGCCCCGAACCCGCACCGACGGGCCGCCTCGACCATACCCTTCCGGTGCTTCGGGCGATGCTGTGGGCGACCGCAGGCGGCATCATCCTGTGCCTGCTCAACGCGGTGTCACGCGGCCTGACCCATGAAATGGATCCGGCGCAGGTCATGTTCCTGCGCTATCTCGCCGGATTCGCGCTGATGGTGCCATTCGCGCTTCGCGCCGGGCGCACACGCTGGCGAACCGGTGATCTGCCGGGTCATCTGCTGCGCGGCCTGATCCACACCCTCGCACTTACCATGTGGTTCATCGCGCTACCCACGGTGAGCCTTGCCGATACCACCGCCATCGGCTTTACCACGCCGATTTTCCTGATGCTCGGTGCAGGGCTGTTGCTGGGCGAGACCATGATGGCAGCGCGCTGGATCGCGGCTGCGATCGGCTTTGCCGGGGTGCTGATTGTCGTGGGGCCTTCGCTGGGCGGCTCAGCGGGCGGCGCCATGCTGCTGCTGCTCGCCTCGGCACCCATGTTTGCTGCCACCATGCTCATGAGCAAACGCCTTGCGCGGCGCGACGGGCCCTCGGTTCTCGTGCTCTGGCAGGCGGCATCCATCACGCTCCTGTCCGCACCACTCGCGATCTATCAGTGGCAACCTGTCACGCTGTCGCAGGCGCTTCTCATTCTGCTGGCAGGCGTACTCGGTAACATCGGCCAGTATGCGGTGACGCGCTCATTTCATCGCACCGATATCTCGGCCACGCAGTCGGTGCGCTTCCTCGATCTGCTATGGGCTTCGCTCTTCGGCTGGATGTTCTTCAGCGATGTGCCCACCCACACGACGCTCGCGGGCGGGGCGGTCATCCTGGCCTCATCGCTCTGGATTGCCCGCCGCGAATCACGGGCTGCCAGACCCTAGTACCGGCTCGCCACCCGATCACGCGAGGTCAGGCGATCAGCACCGCTCGACGATCCCTGCCGTCAAGCAGCAGCGGCTCACAGGCCGGGTCCGATCCCAATGCAATGACCTTGAAGAGTTCGCCCATTTCGGCTTCGGACACCAGGAGCTGAAGCGCGTGGGCCGCGCGAATGCGCTCGGCCGGGTCCGCGGCAGACACCCTTTGCGAAAACAACTCGGCCAGCCCGCAACCCAGCAGAAAGGCGCTCTGCGCGCCGTAGCCGAGGCAGGTCAGGCCGGCGGCGGTGGCCGCATCGTGCACAGCGCTGAAGTCGACATGCGCAGTGATGTCGCACAAGCCCGGGCTCCAGAGCGGATCGGCGTGCGAGCGGTGCCGGTAGTGACAATTGAGCGTGCCCGAGGCACGCGCCGGGTGATAGAACTCGGCAGCGGGAAATCCGTAATCGATCAGCAGCATCACGCCTGCGCCCAGTCGCTCGGCCACGCTAGCTACCCAGGCCGACGCCTGCTCACCGATCTCGCCGTGATACGAGCCCAGCGGTGGCGCATCGGGCCAGCCCGCGCGCGCAAGCCTCGCCCGCACGCGACGGGCGAACGCGGCATCGGGCGCACGCGTGCCAAGCCGCAGACCCGACGCAGACGGAGAACCATCCGTGCCCGCATGCTGGCGCGATCCGCGCAGCGATTCATGCGCTGATCCCGGCACGCGTTCAACCACCCGCTCGCAGAGCTCCCCGTTTTCCATTGAGAAAAGCTCGACCGGCAAGGCATCGAGCAGCTCGTTGGCGAGCACGATGCCATCGATCCGATCCGGCAACGCAGCGAGCCATTGCACGCGCTCGAGCGCGCGTGGGTGGCTCGCTGCGAGCGTGGCCTGTTGGCGCGCACGAAGCTCGGCCGACAGCTCGATGATGCGGTACTCGACCGTGTCATGGCCCAGCGCGTCAAGCTCGGACAGCACCTGCGCGGCAAGCGCGCCCGAACCGGCACCGAACTCCCAGATGCAGGGCGAGAGCGCCGGCAACCAGCGTGCGAGCTGCACGGCCACGCAGGCGCCAAAGAGCGGGGAGAGCTCCGGTGCCGTCACAAAGTCGCCGGCCGCACCAAACTTGCGGCGACCACCTGCGTAATAGCCCAACCCGGGCTCGTACAGCGCGATCGCCATGTAGTGGTCAAAGCTGATCGCCCCGCCCGCGCTCACGATGGCCTCGCGCACACGCGCCTCGACCCGCGCCGAGATCTCCCGCTCGGCGGGATCGGGGTCGGGCAGGACAGCGTGAGGATTGGCCATGGACATGGAGCAGATTATCCTCCGCCCTCAATCGCTCGCAGGATCCCGATCGGCCGACTGCCGGGCGCAGCGCGCTGCCCGGATGCTTTAAACTGCCTGCGCGCAAGCGCCGTGGCTTCAATGCGGGCGCGCGTCACCCCGCGCCGGTTCCTTGAAAAACCCAGACCACTGCCCCAGATGTCCGCCGCCCCCGTTGTGCTCATCACCGGCGCCGCCCGCCGTATCGGCGCCGGCATGGCGCGCTTTTTTCACACACGCGGCTGTCGCGTCGTCATCCACTACCGGCAATCGGCCATGCAGGCTGAGGCGCTCTGCGCCGAGCTTTGCGCGCTGCGGCCACAGTCGGCGCTCGCGGTCACCGCCGACCTGGCAAACGCCGAGGGCTGCGCGGCGGTGGTCAATGCCGCCCTGGCCTGGCAGGGTCGGTTGGACGGTCTGGTGAACAATGCCTCCACCTTCATCCGATCCGATCTCGGCCAGGTTGACGAGGCGCACTGGGCATATCTGATCGACGGCAATTTGAAAGCGGCGTTTTTCTGCAGCCAGTACGCGGCGCCATCGCTGCGCGCCTCGGGTGGAGCGATCGTCAATGTCTGCGATGTGCGAACCGATCGGCCGCTACCGGGCTTTTCGGTGTACACCGCAGCCAAGGCCGGCATCGTGTCGCTCACCCGCTCGCTCGCACTTGAGCTCGCCCCGCAGGTGCGGGTCAACGCCCTCGCACCGGGATCCCTCACCTGGCCGGAAGACGATACCTTCGACGCAAGCGAGCGCGCGCGAATCGAGGCGGCAATTCCCCTGGCGCGGATCGGTGACGGATCGGACATGGGTCAGGTTGCGTTCTTTCTGCTGCGCGAAGCGCACTATGTGACCGGACAGGTGATCGCGGTCGATGGCGGTGCGGGCCTCGCCAGTCCATGAAACCTCACTGAACCGATGATGAGCGAACGATTTCCCGATTGCTACCGGATCGTGGTGCAAAGTACCCAGGTGGAATGCCTGCTCGGCGTGTATGAACACGAGCAGCGGCAGCCGCGCCATATCGGCGTTGAGGTGGAGTTATTTGTGCCGATCACCGCGCCGGCCGCGCGCGACGATCGGCTCTCCGGCACCGTCAATTACGAAGCGGTGATGCAGGCGATTCTCCGCACCGCGGCGAGCCGGCGCTTCAAGCTCGTCGAGTCGCTCTGCTCGAGCCTGCTCGATGACCTTGCACAACTGCCTGGCCTGCGTGCCGTGAAGGTCACCATCATCAAGCCGCAGCCGATGCCGGGTCTGGAATCGGTGCGGATCGAACAATGGAGAGCGCTGTGAACGCCGAACGGCTCGCCCGGGAGCGCAACAAGCTCCACAAGAGGCTGCTTCGCCAGACCGGACAGGCGATTGCAGATTTCGGCATGATCGGAGAGGGCGATCGGGTGATGGTGTGTCTGTCGGGCGGCAAGGACAGCTATTCGATGCTCGATCTGCTTCTCACCCTGCGCGAACGATCGCCAGTGAAATTCGAGATCATTGCGGTCAATCTCGATCAGAAGCAGCCCGGCTTTCCAGAGCATGTGCTGCCCGATTACCTGCGCTCGATCGGTGTGCCCTTTCACATTGAAAACCAGGATACCTACTCCATCGTCACGCGGGTAATCCCGGCTGGCAAGACCATGTGCTCGCTCTGCTCGCGGCTGCGTCGCGGCATTCTGTATCGGGTGGCCTCCGAGCTGGGTGCGACCCGCATTGCGCTGGGCCACCACCGCGACGACATCCTGGCCACCTTCTTTCTCAACCTATTCTATGGCGGCAAGCTCAAGTCCATGCCGCCCAAGCTGGTCTCGGACGATGGCCGACACGTGGTGATCCGCCCGCTTGCCTATGTGCACGAGGACGATCTGGTCGCTTACTCGCAGTGGCGCGAGTTCCCCATCATTCCATGCAACCTGTGCGGCTCGCAGGAGCACCTGAAGCGGCGCGAGGTGGCCGAGATGCTGCGGCAATGGGACAAACGCCACCCGGGCCGGACCGAGCATATTTTTTCGGCGCTGGGGTCGATTGCTCCGTCACATCTGCTTGACCGCGCGCTGTTCGATTTCCAGTCGCTCAAGCCTTCGGGCAAGCCCGACTCCGAGGGCGACATCGGCTTCGATGTGGATCCGGTGTTCGAGTCGCATGCCGCGCCCGCGTCGCAGGCGGCGCCGGTCACCTTTCTTGAGCGCACACGGCCAGCGGCACCCGCCGATGCCGGACAGGCCGGCTGAGTCGCATCGATGGGCACGCTGCGTCTGATCCGTATTCTCTTTGTCGCCTGGCGTTTCGGGCTCGATGAAATCGCCGCGCAAGGGGCAGCGGCCACGCTCGGATCGCGATGGCTGCTTGCGTTCGCGCGGCTGCTCAGGCTTGGCCGGCAGCTCGATGCGCCGCGCGGCGAGCGGCTGCGCCGCACGCTCGAAAGCCTGGGGCCCATCTTCGTCAAATTCGGGCAGGTGCTCTCGACGCGGCGCGACCTCATGCCCACCGATATCGCAGATGAGCTCGCACACCTGCAAGACCGCGTGCCGCCCTTTCCGGGCGAACTCGCCGTGCGCGAGATCGAGGCCGGCCTCGGTAAGCCAATCGATGAGCTGTTTGACGATTTCGACCGCGTGCCAGTCGCCTCGGCCTCCATTGCGCAGGTCCACTTCGCGCGACTGAAAGACGGCCGGGCCGTCGCGGTCAAGGTGCTGCGGCCCGACATGCGGCCGGTGATCGAGCGCGATCTCGCGCTCCTTCGCACGATCGGTCAGCTGCTCGTGAAAATCTCTGCCGACGCGAGGCGGCTGCGCCCGCTGGAGGTGATTGGCGAGTTCGACAACTATCTGCACGACGAGCTCGATCTCATCCGCGAGGCCGCCAACGCAGCCCAGCTACGGCGAAATTTCGCCAACTCCAGACTGCTCCGGATCCCCGAAGTGCACTGGGACTGGTGTACCTCCAGCGTGTTCACCATGGACCGGATGCACGGCATTCCGATCGGGCAGATCGACCGGATGCGCGAGGCCGGCATCGATCTGAAAAAGCTCTCGCGCGATGGTGTCGAAATCTTCTTTACCCAGGTATTCCGCCACGGCTTCTTTCACGCCGACATGCATCCCGGCAACATCCTGGTGGGCGATTCGGGTGATGACTTCAACCGTTATATCGCGCTCGATTTCGGCATCGTCGGCACGCTCTCAGAATTCGACAAGAACTATCTTGCGCAGAATTTTCTCGCCTTCTTCCGGCGCGATTACCGGCGGGTGGCCGAGCTTCATGTCGAGTCGGGCTGGGTCCCGGCGCAAACCCGCGTCGAAGAGCTCGAAGGCGCGGTGCGGGCCTGCTGCGAGCCGTTCTTTGACCGGCCGCTCCGCGAAATCTCGCTCGGGCTGGTGCTGATGCGCCTGTTCCAGGCATCACGCCGATTCAATGTCGCAATCCAGCCGCAGCTCGTACTGCTTCAGAAGACGCTGCTCAATATCGAGGGCCTCGGTCGCCAGCTCGATCCCGACCTCGATCTGTGGGTGACCGCCAAGCCGATTCTGGAGCGCTGGATGAATGAGCAGATTGGCTGGGCAGGCTTTGTCGGCAGGCTTCGCACCGAAGCGCCACAGTGGGCCAACACCTTGCCGCAGCTGCCCCGGTTGGTCCACGCCGCGTTGACGGCACAGGTCGACCGCGGTCGGGTCGATGGGCTTGCCAGCGCGAGGCTCGATGCGCTGATGCGCGAGCAGCGGCGAATGCGGCGGTGGGTTGCGCTCCTGTGCGTGCTGGTGATCGCGATGACGCTCACCCAGCTCCTGCCAGCGCTCGCGTTGCTTGTTGATCGCTAGGCAGCAGGGAACCGCCGAGCCGCGCCTTGGCCCGACGTTTCCGCGCGGTGCCGCAGCCTGATGCGGGGCCACATGCCTGCGCCTGTGCTGCGCCCCTGACCGATACCCGGCACGCGTCCGTCAGGGTCGGGTTGCCCGGCTGATCATGCGCAGCACATCGCGTTCGATATCCCCCAGCTTGGCCCGCATGTGCTCGCGCTGGCCGCGACTTGCGGTATTGAGCATGGCCGCGGCGACGCGGTCACCATTCTCGGCGTTGGCGGCGAGCCGGCGTGCCCGCTCCGGGTCCTCGCTCTGCCAGAATCCCGCCAGCAGTGCGGCGCTCCAGGCGAGCGCCTGCTCGCGCGGCGGGCGCTCCTTGGCGATCCGCCGGGCAAGACGCACCAGACGCTCGTTTCTCGCCTGCCGCTCATCGAGCCACGCCGCTTCATCGGAGGGCTGTTCGCCGGCCAGGCGGCGGAGCTCGGCGCGCTGGGCAGCGGTGAGATCGCCCAGCAGCCACTCCATCCGCTCCTGCCAGCGCTCGATGCGGGCCTCGAGCCGTTCGTCGGCCGAACCGCCCAGGGACTTGCGACGCAGCTCCGCCGTGCTGTCGGCCAACCGACGCTCAAGACGGTCGATCTGCGCCGGGCGCAGGGTGAGCGCGAGATCGGCGAGGTCGGGGGCGATGCGCTCGGCAGGTGCCTGCCACAGCGTAAACATCTGAGTCCGCCAGGCTCCGAGGTCGGCGGCGGTCAGTGGCGCATCGAGCCTGCTGACAGCAGCTTCGATCAGGGTTGCATAGCGCGGCATCTGCGTCTGGCGATGCCACGCGTGGAGGCTATCGAGACGATCGCTTGCGAGCCCGCGCTGCGCCGAGTCAAGGGACAGATGACGCTCGAGTTGCCACAGACCAAACCAGGGCAGCATCTCGTAACCCAGGCGGGCGACGGTACATCCGGCAAGTAGCATGACTGCGATCAGCATCACGCATCCGCGCCCCACCCGCGTGCTAATCTTGTTTGGTTGCACGCCCCTATTCTAATCGGCTCATGAACATCGTTATCCTCGCTGCCGGCAAGGGCACGCGCATGCACTCTGACCTGCCCAAGGTGCTGCATACGCTCGCCGGACGTCCGCTCCTTGCGCATGTGATCGAACGCGCGCGCGCGCTCGCACCCTCGCGCATTGTGGTGATCTACGGGCACGGTGGCGACGCAGTACCGCGCGCGCTCGCCGCAGAGGATCTGGTCTGGGCCCTGCAGTCGCCGCAGCGCGGCACCGGTCACGCCGTCATGCAGGCGCTTCCCCACCTGATCGACACGGTGCCCACGCTTGTCCTCTATGGCGATGTGCCGCTCACCGAGCCGGCCACGCTCAACCGCCTGGTACAGCCCGCAACGGATGGCACCCTGGCGCTTCTCACCGTCAACCTGCCCGACCCCACCGGCTACGGCCGCATCGTCCGCGAGGGCGGCGCAGTTCGCCGAATCGTCGAGCACAAAGACGCCGACGAGCCCACGCGCGCCATTCATGAAGTCAACACCGGCATCCTCGCTGCGCCCACCCCGGCATTGCGCCGATGGCTCGCCGGCCTCTCCGACAACAACGCCCAGCGCGAGTACTACCTTACCGATATCGTTGCCGCCGCGGTCGCTGAGGGCGTGGCCGTCATCGCCGCCCAACCCGGTCACGATTGGGAAACACTGGGCGTGAACAGCCGCGCCCAGCTGGCCCAGCTCGAGCGCATTCACCAGCGCCGTCAGGCCGATACCTTGATGGAGGCGGGGGTTGCGCTGGCCGACCCCGATCGTATCGATATCCGCGGCTCGCTTGCCTGCGGGCGCGATGTGTTCATCGACGTGGGCTGTGTGTTCGAAGGCAAGGTGGTGATCGGCTCGGGCGTCTCGATCGGCCCGAACTGCGTGCTGCGCGACACCACCGTTGCGAGCGGCGCCCAGATCCTCGCCTTCTCCCACCTCGACAGCGCGGTGGTCGGCGCCGATGCACGGGTCGGGCCCTATGCAAGGCTGCGGCCCGGAACCGAACTGGGCGAAGGCAGCCATGTGGGCAACTTCGTCGAAATGAAGGCCACTCGGCTCGGCCCCGGCTCCAAGGCCAATCATCTCGCCTATGTGGGCGATGCCGAGGTCGGCGCGCGGGTCAACATCGGTGCGGGCACCATCACCTGCAACTATGACGGTGTCAACAAACACCGAACCGTTATTGAAGATGACGCGTTCATTGGCAGCGACACGCAGCTGGTTGCGCCGGTTCGCGTCGGTCGCGGTGCAACGCTTGGCGCGGGCACCACCCTCACGCGCGACGCGCCTGCTGATCGCCTCACCGTTTCGCGCGCCCGCCAAACCACGATCGATGGCTGGAAACGGCCAGCCCGCAACAAAGGGTAGGGAGATTTCCGATGTGCGGAATCGTTGGCGCAGCCGCGCAACGCGATGTCGTGCCGATCCTGATCGAGGGTCTGCGCAAGCTCGAATACCGCGGCTACGACTCGGCAGGAATCGCGCTCAACCATGGCGACATTCAACGCGTGCGCGCGGTCGGGCGGGTCGCCGACCTCGAGGCGCGAACCACAGAAGAGAAGGTTCAGGCCCCCACCGGCATTGCCCACACGCGCTGGGCCACCCACGGGGGCGTGAACGAAACCAATGCCCATCCGCATGCCTCGGCAAGCGCGGCCGCCGCAGTGTCGGTAGTGCACAACGGCATCATCGAAAACCATGAGGCGCTGCGTGCCCGACTCACTGCGGCTGGCTATCGCTTCGAATCCGAAACCGACACCGAAGTCATCGCCCATTTGCTCCATAGCCTGGTCGCCCAGGGGCTGAGCCTGTTCGAGGCGGTACAGCGCGCGGTGCGCGAGCTCCACGGCGCCTACGCCATTGCCGCCATCAGCCGTGCCGAGCCCGGCACGGTGGTGGGCTCGCGCTGCGGAGCGCCGCTCCTCCTTGGCGTAGGCAACGAGGGGCGAGGCGACCGTGAAAACTTCCTGGCCTCCGACACCTCGGCGCTCCTTCAGGTCACCCGCCATGTTGCCTACCTGGAAGAGGGTGATGTGGCGGAAATCCGCAGCAACGGCTACCGGATCGTGAGTGCGAGCGGCACCCAGGTGAATCGGCCCGTCATTCTCAGCCAGTTGTCGGCCGATGCGATCGAACTCGGTCACTACGCGCACTACATGCAGAAGGAAATCTTCGAGCAGCCGGGCGCGATCGCCAACACGCTTGAAATGTTGCTCGGTGCATCGTCCATCGATCCCGGGCTATTTGGTGCCGACGCGCGGCCGGTGCTCTCGCGCGCCAGGCAGCTCTTGATTCTCGCCTGCGGCACCAGCTATCACGCGGGCTGCGTCGCGCGTTACTGGCTCGAGTCCATCGCCGGCATTCCCACCACCGTGGAGATCGCAAGCGAGTACCGCTACCGCGACTCGGTGGCACAGGACGACACGCTGGTTGTCACCATCTCGCAGTCAGGCGAAACCGCCGACACGCTTGCGGCGCTCGCGCACGCCGGCACCCAAGGGCTGGTCGACACCCTCACCATCTGCAATGTGCCGGAGTCGGCGCTGATTCGTGCCTCCAAGCTCAGGTTCCTTACCCGGGCTGGCCCCGAGATCGGCGTGGCCTCAACCAAGGCATTCACCACGCAGTTGGCAGCCCTCTTCGTGCTCACGCTGGTCCTTGCCAAGCTCCGCGGCCGGCTCTCGGCCGAGCGTGAGCGCGAGCTGATTACGCAGTTGCGCCACCTGCCGGCGGCGATGAACCGTGTGCTCGAGTGCGAGCCGGCGGTACGCGCCTGGGCGGCGCGCTTTGCCGCGCGCCAGCACGCGCTCTTTCTCGGTCGCGGTGTGCATTTTCCGATCGCGCTCGAAGGGGCGCTGAAACTCAAGGAAATCACCTACATTCACGCCGAGGCCTATGCTGCGGGCGAACTCAAACACGGCCCGCTCGCGCTGGTTGATGACCAGATGCCGGTAGTCGCCATTGCGCCCAACGACGCGCTGATCGAAAAGCTCAAGTCGAACCTGCAGGAGGTGCGCGCGCGGGGCGGCGAGCTCTTCGTGTTCGCCGATCGCGACACACGGATCAGCGCCGGTGACGGCGTACATGTCATCAATCTCGTCGACCATGCAGGTGCGCTCTCACCCATTCTTCATGTGGTGCCCCTTCAGCTCCTCGCCTACCACGCCGCGCTTGCGCGGGGCACCGACGTGGACAAACCGCGCAATCTGGCGAAGAGCGTAACCGTCGAGTGACCCTGCCGGCCGTCGAGCCGTTGAAGCGGGTCCGCATCGAACCGGCCTGATACCTGACATCCGCGAGACCCGTCAATTACGGTGGGGACACGCACTGAAACTGCGCATGATCGCGGGCATCGCGCCGCAGTTGCAGGATTGCCTCAGTGATCCTTCAAGAACTGCAACACCAGATCGAAGGTTTCCGGCCTTTCGCTCATCACGCCGTGCAAGGTGTTCGGAATGATGTGCGCCCGGGCCCGGGGCATTCTTTGCGCCATCGCGAGCGTGTGTGCGGCCGGCGTGATCATGTCGTCAGCACCGCACAAGAGGAATGCGGGCGTGTTGATTTCGGGAAGGCGATCCCAGGTGTCGTGGGCAATCAGCGCCTCGCCCATGCGAATGAAGCCGTGCAAGGGGCGGTGTACTGCAATCAAGGCAGCCTCGGCGCGCGCGATCGCCTCCGGGTGCTTGTCGTAGAAGTCAGCGGTATAAAAATACGTGAGCTCACCAGGGAACAACGCGGCGAAACCCGCAGTACAGGCGGTATCGATCCACCAGCGAATCATTTTCTTGGCCCTCGCATCGGGCCGCGATGTGGTGGAGGTCATCGCGAGTGCGCGAACACGTTCGGGGGCGAGCAGTGACACCCACTGTCCGATCGCCCCGCCCATGGATTTGCCCAGAACCCGAGCCTGGCGGATATCAAGGTGGTCCATCAGGCCCAACGTGTCACGCGCGAGCATCTCGGTGCTGTAGGGCGTGTCGGGAGCGTCGCTATCGCCGATACCGCGATTGTCAAAGGCCAGTACGCGAAAGTGCTGAGCCAATTGTTCGAGCATGCCGCCCCACGAAGCCCAGTTGGAGCTCGCATAACCGCCGATGAGGACGAGCCACTCACCTTCTCCGCGAACCGTGTAACTCAAATGGATGTCGCCGACTTTCACGCGGGGCATATTCATTTCTCCGTCTGCAGACCAGGTACCACCTGGTGACCCATGTCGAGCCAGACGACGCGTCGCACAAGACAACCGGTGTCGACTCCTTTGGGGTGATGACGCCCTGCCGGCATTTTGGCGTGGTGATTTCCCAGGAAGACTGGCAGCGGCAACATCGTGGCGTTCAAGGCCTCTCGACACGGGCTTTGGCAGAAGAAACTCTGATCGCCCGGTCCTGCGCGGCTCAGGCCTGAAGCACCACGGGCGAAAACCCCTCGAGCCGATATTCGATCCGGTCGCCGGCCTGCGGAAACTTCGAGGTAATCATGCTGCCGAGGATCGCGATCTCGCCGGCGCGTAGCGGATCCCCCATTCCGGCCGCCTGATTGGCGAGCCAGGCGAGCGCATGGAGCGGGCCCCGCATCAGATCCGCGCCGCGCCCCCTGCCCACGCTCACCCCGTTGATGAACGCCTCACCGGTGAGGTCATTGATCGAAAGGCGCGACCAGTCCTCGCGAAGCTCCCCCAACACTGCGCCCTGGTTCCAAGCGTTGTCAGCGATCAGCGCAAGCCCCTGCCCGGCAAGCCGCCCATAGTCAGCGTTGCGGTCATCGGCAAGCTCAAGCGCAGGCCCAAGCGCAGCAACTGCCTTCGCCACCGACGATGCGTCGTAAGGCTCGCTGGCAGCAGCAAGATCGTGGCCAATCCGGATCGCTATTTCGAATTCGACGATCAGACGGCCGTAGTCGGACGTACGCACTGCGGCGGGCGAGCCCACCACCTGCCGGCGGTGAAGGCGTCCCGAAATGGGTGTGGGCAGGCCGGTCATTGTCTGCATTGCGGACGAAGACAGCGCGATCTTTCGTCCGACAGACGGTCCACACAACAACGCCTTTTGGTGCACATAATTCGCCTGAATTGCGTAAGCCTCGGCGACCGAGCGCGGCGCAAGCTTCCCGGGAAGAGGCGCGAAGTGGGCGCGGCGCGCGTAGGCATCGATCAGCCAGCACGCAGCGCTTCGCTGGCGGGCAGCGGGGCGCGGTGAATTCAAGGGTGACCTCTCTTTTTAAGTTCGTGACAAGAACCTGTAATTAGCGGCAAAATCTGCACCCAGCGCAATCATTGCCGGTTTGTAATTGTTTGTATCAAAGGCATGGTGAGTTCCGCGCTGTTCGATACATTCGCAAAATTTTCCAACTGATGCGATCACGCGATGCCCCTCCGTCCTCAGGTCCTTACCCCACCGGCAACTGCCGATTCCCGCTGACTGTTCGAGATCCATTCCCATGCAATCCGACCCCTCCAAGAAGCAGTTTGCCGAGCGCCTGGTCAAGGCCATGCAGGATTCGGGCTACGTGGCCAAGCCGTCAGTTCTCGAGCGCGAGTTCAATCAGCGGTACTGGGGCAAGCCCATGACGCTGCACGGCGTTCGTCGATGGCTGCTCGGAGAGACCCTGCCTTCGCAGGACAAACTGCTGGTGCTCGCAGAGTGGCTGGGCATTGCACCGCATATCCTGCGCTTTGGAGAAGAGGTCACCTCGCGCATCGATGAGCGGCGCGCGCGTTGGGACTACGGAGTCGGCTATCAGGAGCGCGAAATCTTTGAAGCGTTTCTGCAACTTCCGGTTCCTCAACGCAAGATGGTTCGCGAAATCATCCTCGCCTTTGTGAAAGCGTATCCGTTGCCGAACTGATACATCCTTGCGCGCTCAGGCGAGCGCCTCCTTTGTGTTGGTGCGGATCTGCGACTCGAACATGCGCAGGCGCTTGTACACAGACATCAGCTCGACGATGGTCGACCAGCTGGTCACCAGATACTGAAACGACTCCTGCACCTTGCCGAAGGCGCGAATGATCTGCTGCATGGTGCCAAGGGTGAGCGCACCCGCCACCAGCGTCGGACCCAACGCAAGGTAGGGCACCAGCACGCTGAATTGCAGGTAGGACCACTTCGCCACGTCGAAATACAGGTAGTGAAAGAACAGGCGGAAATAATTGGTTCGCACATCCGCAAAGAGGCTGCTCACCGTGGCGGGTGAGGCACGCGCCGGGTCATCCTCGCCGTGGACGAGCTCCTTCCGATAGGCCGCTTCCACCCGCTGGTTGTGGAATTCAAGCCCTGGCAGTCTCACGCCCACCACCGCCATGAGCACGGTTCCGGCCAGCGCAAACAGAATCGCAACATAGACCAGCGCGTGCGGCACCTCACCCACCCAGGGCAGGGCCTTCACATGGGACGAGAGGGCCCACAGAATGGGCAGAAACGCGAACAGCGTGAGCAGGCTTCGCATGAAGCTCACGCCCAGTGACTCCATGATCCGTGCAAAACGCATGGTGTCTTCCTGCACGCGTTGCGAGGCGCCTTCTATGGCTCGGAGCTCCGTCCAGTGCGCCATGTAGAAGTCGTTCATCGCCGTGCGCCAGCGGAAGATGTAGTGCTTGATGAACCAGTCGAGCGCCACGGCAATCAGCACAAAGGTGCCCGCCACGTGGCCGAAGGTGAGGAGGTGGCCGAAGTACTCGTCGAGCGCGACCGCGCCGGGCGTGGCAAGCGCTTTCTGGATCAGGTTGTAAAAGCCGCCGAACCATTCATTGATCTGGACATCAAGCATCACCTTGTACCAGGTGGCAAAGAGAATCAGCGCGCTACCCAGAATCGACCAGGCAAACCAGCGGCGGCTGAGAAAGAAGCTGCGGAACATGATCGTTGCTCCCGGTTCAGGCGCGGGCCGGGCGCTCGCCCGAGACCTGGTAATACACCGCGCTCACGTCGAGCTCGCCAAACCCTGCAACGCGCGCGGCCTGGAGCTGGCTTCTGGCAAGCGATGCGAGCGGTACCGGGCGATCCAGGTCCTGCGCCAGTGCGATGAAATAGCGCATGTCCTTTTCCATCAGGCCAAGCTGGAACTGCGGAGCAAAGTCTCGGCGGAACACCTTGGGGAGCTTGGTACGCGTGAGCCGTGAGCCAGCAGGGCCTTCATTGAGCAACTGGGTGACCGGCTCGGGATCCAGGCCCGCCGCGTGTGCAACCATCACCGCCTCGGCAAGCGCAGTGTTCATCACCGCAGACAACATGTTGTTGATCAGCTTGATGGTGGCGCCATGACCACTCGGACCGATGTGGATCGCCTGTCGGCCCATTGCGCCGAGTAGCGGTTGAGCAGCGGCGAGCGGGGCGGCATCACCGCCCACCATGAAGACGAGTTCGCCCGAGGTCGCCTGCGGCACGCTTCCGGCCACCGGTGCATCGAGATAGGCGAGGCCCCGCGCCGCGGCTGCCTGCGCAAGGTTGCGGGCAAGCGCCGGGGTGTTGGTACTCGAGTCGATCACCACCGTGCCGGGCGAAGCGTTGGCGAGTACCCCACCCTCATCCAGCATCACCGAACGGGAGGCTTCATCGTCGGCCACGATCGACACCACGAACGAGGCCCCGCGAACCGTTTCGGCAATCGAGTGACAGACGGTGGCGCCAGACGACTCGAACGCGCGCGCACGCTCGGCGCCGCGGTTCCACACCCGAAGCGCGAAACCCGCCTTCATGAGATTGCGTGCCATCGGCGCGCCCATCGCGCCCAGGCCCAGGAATGCCACGGTGCTGGTCATGTTCAAGTTCTCCTGTCGATCATCGACTGCGCTGGCGGCCACGCGAGGCGCGTGGTCTCGTGTGCGCTCGCCGCCGGTAAGCCCGGCACTCTACCGCGCCGGCGAGCGCCCATCGCCCGCCACATCGCCATACACTCGCGCGGCGCCCGGACCAGCTGGCCGCCTGCGCAGCGCATCGACGATGCTGCGTCGCAACAAATAGTCTGCGGTCTGCTTGAAAAAAACCTTTTAAATAATCATAATTCTGTAATGTTGCATCGCAACATTACCATACCCTTTTCGACTGACACGGAGTACGACCCATGACCATCCAACCGGAAAAACTCATGCAGATGCAAGCTGAGGCGCTTGAAGCCTCACGTCAGGCCGCCACCAAAACGCTCGAGGGCTGGCAGAAGCTTGCTCAACTAAATCTGCAGACCGCGCGCGCCTCGCTCGAGCAATCAAGCGAGCAGATCAACGCGCTCCTGGCCGCCCGTGACACCAAGGCGCTCGCCGATCTGGTGACCTCGCTCGCTCGGCCACCCCAGGATCAGTTCTCCGCTTACGCCAAAGCCGTGTATTCGATCTACCGGGAGGCGAACCAGGACTTCACCTCAATGCTGGACAAGCAGGTGGCGGCGAGCAACCGCCAGCTTGCCGAGTCAGTCGAGACGCTCACCCGCAACGCGCCGGCCGGTACCGAGGGCGTGGTGACGCTGATCCGGCAATCGATGGCAGCCGCGCAAAACGCCTACGACCAGGTGAACCAGGCCGGGCGCAAGCTCACCGAAATGGCCGATGCCAATCTCGCGCAGGCCCCGGCGGGTGCGAAGAAGCGCGGCTGAGCGGTCAGTCGATCCGGACCAGAAGCTTGCCGAGGTTTTTCATCGCCTCGCAGGCTTCATGCACCTCGACAATCTGATCGAGCGTGTAGACCCGCTGGACCTGGTGAACCAGCTGACCTGCTCGTAGCGCGTGGTCGATGAAGCGCACCGCCTCGGCATGCGCTTCATCGGACATCACGTACACCAGCACCGTGCGTAGCGTGAGATCTTTGGCGAGCATTGCGAAGAACGGCAGCGCAGGCTGGGGCTCTGCATCCGACCCGTAAGCCGCAATCACACCGCGCGGACCCAGCATCTTCACGTTGTCGGCGAGGTTGACACCGGCTGCCACGTCCACGACGCGATCGAGCGCGCGCCCCGGGCCAAGCAGATCGGCCACCCTCTCCACCACATTCTCGGTGCGATAGTTGATGACCGCATGCGCACCGGCCGCGCGTGCACGCGCGGCCTGCTCTTCGCGGCTCACGGTGGCAAGCACCAGCGAGGCTCCGCCCAGGCGCGCCATCTGTACGGCGTAATAACCCACCGCTCCCGCACCACCCTGCACCAGCACCGCCTTGCCGGTGACCGGTCCGTCGGCGAATACGCAACGATGCGCGGTCATCGCCGGAATGCCAAGGCATGCCCCCACCTCAAAGCTCACATCGTCCGGCAGGCGAACGGCCTTGTGCGAAGGCACCACGCTGAACTGCGCGGCGGTCCCCGATGCGCGGCCGAGTGTGGCCTCATACACCCATACCCGCTCACCGATCCGGCCGGGGTCGACGCCCGCGCCCACGCGATCGATGACACCCGCCCCATCCTGATGCGGCACGATGCGCGGAAACGCCATGGCGACATTGCCGCGTGCACCGCCACGCGCCTTCGCATCCGACGGATTGACCGCTGACACATGGACCCTCACCCTCACCTCGCCCGCTACGGGTTCGGGGTCAGGCAATTCGCCCACGCGCAAGACCTGCGCGGCAGGGCCTTTGGTGTCGTACCAGGCTGCTTTCATGAAACATCTCCTGCAAATCGGATCGGGGCGCATCCCGCCTCGGGTCGGTGCACGGGTCGAGCGCGCAAGAGTTTACCGGCTGCAGTCAGAACGCCGAATGCCGACACGAAGCTTTACGATCGCTTACATCAGCGGCCACCCTCGGGTGAACCTGCCTCGCTACGATCCGGTTCATGGAGCGCACCATCGCGCTTCACATATCCCCAAGGAACCTCCCCCATGAAACCGCCCCTCACTGCCGCCGCCTGCGCCTTCGCGCTTGCCCTCACCACCAGCGTCGCCTCGCACGCACAGCAACCGCCATCAACTGCAGGGCAATCCATGCCCCTTGGGTCGCCTCACACCGGCCGTCATCAAGCCGGTCAACCGCACCACGCGCCGCAAGCGGGCCACGGCGGGCATCACGCCCGCGGCGGCCAGCACGGCCATGACGGGCTGATGCTGCCCGGAGCCGTTCTGTTGCGCGGGCTGAACCTGAGCGAGGCGCAGCGCGATCGGGTGTTTGCGATCCTGCATGCCCAGGCCCCCCAGATGCGGGCACAAACCCGTGACGCGCACAAAACGCGCGAGGCCCTGCACCAGGTGGCCCTCGCGGGTGAGCTTGACGAGGCGAAGCTGCAGGAGCTCGCGCAGCAGGCTTCGCGCGCCAGCACCGATCTGGCGGTGCTTCGCGCCCGCACGCACAACGCGCTCTTCAAGGAGCTCACCCCCGAGCAACAGGCGCAGCTGAAGGCGCGCATGGAATCGCGCCCTCAGCACAGCGGTCATCATCGGGCGGTCATGCACGGGATGCACTCGGCCAGCTGAGCGTTCCGCGGGGCGGCGCCGGGTGGTTCGCCTGGCGCCGGCCATCGGGCGTGGCATAGTGAAGGCTCGCCCCTTGTCACGCAGCCAGGCCAATCGGCCTCGGCCACGCCCGATGCTCGATTCCGCTCTACCTTTCGCAGGCACCTCTGTCAGCTGGCTTGAACTCGTCGCGTTTGCTTTCGCGCTCGCCGGGGTGGTGCTCACCGCGCGCGTGAGCCCCTGGGGCTGGCCGCCCACCATGGTTGCGAGCGCGCTCTACGGCTGGCTTTTTTTCGAACACAGACTCTACGGCGATGCCGCGCTTCAGCTCTTTTTCATTGCGGTGTCGATCTGGGGCTGGCGGGCATGGCTGCGCCCGCTGCCGACGCCCGATGACAAGCGCCCTTCTGGTCAGATCCCGCTCAGCGTTCGCAGCCTGTCGCGACCCGCGCGCCTGCGCCTGTCGATCGCACTCGGTGCGGCATGGCTTGCCACCGGAACGGTTCTGTCGCGCTTTACCGATACCGATGTTGCCTGGCTCGATGCGGCGCCCACCGCCGGGAGTCTGTTTGCACAGGTGCTGCTCGCGCGTCGATATCGCGAGGCCTGGGCGCTCTGGATTGGCGTGAATGCGATCGCGTTGGCCCTCTTTGCGATCAAGTCGCTCTGGCTCACCGCAATCCTGTATGCACTCCTTCTGGCGCTATCGGTCCTGGGCTGGCGACACTGGCAGCGCCTGGCAAGCCAGAGATGACCGCACATCTAATCATGCCTCACACAGGCGCCACGCAAGACACGGCCCGGCTCGCACTCGTTCTGGGTGGCGAGTGCAGCGGCAAGACCACGCTCTGCGAGGCGATCGCGGGTCGTCTGCAGGCGCCGCTCGCGCCGGAATATCTCCGGATGTGGTGCGAGCGCGAGGGCCGCACCCCCGATCGCCATGAGCAGCGGCAGGTGATCGCCGGGCAGCTCATGCTCACCCGCGCGGCACTCAGGCAGGCCCGCGCCACGCAGGCCCGCTGGGTGCTCTGCGATGGCGCACCGCTACTCACCGCGGCCTACAGCATCGAATACTTCAACGACGATTCACTGGTCGAGATGGGGCTACGGCACGCGCGGCGCGCGGCGCGCATCGTGCTCCTTGATCCCGGGATCGAATGGCAAGCCGACGGGCGGCTGCGAGATGGCCCCGCACGCCGCCGCTCAGTGCATTGCATCCTGGTCGATCTGCTGCAGCAGGCGAAGCTCGCGCATCACACGCTTGCAGGAACGCCCGCGGCGCGGATGCGGGATTGCCTTGCGCTTCTGCGCTAACATCGCGTCTGGTCGCTAGGGGTCCCGGACAAATCCGGCCCGCGGAAGGCGCCCTGCCAGCCGGGTTGATCAAAGCCCGACTCGCAGGACGTCCCCGCCGGACGGTCTGCCATGCAGACGGGTGAGAAAAACCCTTGGAACCTGATCAAGTTAACCCTTGCGCAGGGAAGCGTCCGTTGCCGAAAGAGGTCGAGCCGACCTTCTCTCATGCCACCCATTGTTGACGGGGCTGGCCGGCTTCGGGGGCTTTGTTGCGCTGGTCACGGAGCCGCCCTGATGAATCGTCGACTGTCCCGCATTCTGCCCTGCGTTCTGTGCCGTGTTCTGCCCCCGCTTGGCGTCACCGCTGCGCTCATGGCGGGCATCGCCGCGCCCCTGGCGTGGGCGCAATCATCGCCTTCTGCCGCGTCGCCCGCGCCGCTTGCGCCGCTCGCGCCCGTTGAGGTTCGCGCAGGCAACGCCTCGCCTGCGCGACAAGGTGCCTCGGTGGGCGGACTGAGTGATGCGCCGCTTGCCGAGACCCCGCAAACTGTCTCGGTGATCCGCGCCGAAGCGCTTCGCGAGGCGGGCGCCAACAGCCTGTCGAGCGCCGTGCGCGGTGAGCCCTCCGCGAGCGACTTCTACAACACGCTCGGCTACATCGAGAGCCTTCAGGTGCGCGGGTTCCTGCTGAACAACGCGCTCAATTTCCGCCGTGACGGCTTGCCCATCTCGAACCATGCACCGTTTGCGCTCGAGAACAAGTCATCGATTGAAATTCTGAAGGGCTTGTCTGGCATTCAGGCCGGGTTGTCCGCGCCGGGGGGCCTGGTGAATTTCACAGTGAAGCGTCCCACTGCGCAGCCGCTTCGCGAGGTGGTTGCGGGGTTAAGCGAACGCGGGTCCACGCTGCTGCACGGCGATCTGGGCGGACGCGCGGGTGCCGATGGCGCATTCGGTTACCGGATCAACGCCGCGCTCGAGGAGCGACGGCCCGAGGTGCGCAATGCGCCAGGCGGGCGCGAATTCCTGAGCGGTTTTTTCGATCTGCGGCTGGGCGACGGCTGGCTCGCCGAGGCAGAGTTTGAGTCACAGACCTCGCGGCAGATCAGCGTGCCGGGTTTCGGCCTGTTGGGGGGCACGGTGCTCCCGCCACCGCTCGACCCGCGACTCAATCTCAACGCGCAGTCGTGGTCACAACCCTTTGACAGTCGTAGCCTCACCGGCTCGCTAAGGCTTCAGAAACTGCTCGCGAACGACTGGACCGCGTCGGTACGCGCGGGGCAGCAGCGGATACGGACAAACGATCGGCTCGCGTTTCCAGATGGATGCGGCAACATCTATCCCGGCATGTGCGCCGACTACAGCAGCGACCTCTATGACTATCGAAGCGATAACGAGCGCCGCACGATGGGCTCGGCGGAGTTCATGCTGCGCGGCGAACTGAGGAGCGGGTCAGTGCGGCACGAAGTGACCGCAGCTTTGCTGAGAGCCGAATACGACGAGCGTTTCGACCCCACGCAGGTCTATGACTGGGTGGGTCAGATCAATGCGCTTCGGCCAGCATCCCTTACGCCAAATGCCTCGCCTTGGACATCTCCCAACACAAACCGCAGTCTTCGCAGCACCGAGCTGCAGCTGGCCGATGTCATTCGCCTCGACGAGCGCTGGTCGCTCTGGGTGGGCGTGCGCCATACGCAGTTGGACAGCGCAAGCCTCAGCACCGACACCACCGATCGGCAGGCACTCGCCTATTCGCAGCAGTTCACCACGCCCTGGGGCGCGGTGGGCTACAAGCCCTGGCAAGGCGGGTTTGCATTCATCTCCGCCGGGCAGGGCATTGAAACCGACGCTGCGCCGAACCGGCCCGCCGACTACGGCAATGCCGGCGCGATTCTCCCGGCGCTTCGCAGCCGGCAGACGGAAGCGGGGCTCCGGCAGCAGCTTGCAGGGGGCGGGCTTGCCAGCGTCACGCTGTTCGATATCGACCGGCCGCTGTCGGCCGACATCACCGATCCGACTGACCCGGACAGGAAACTTCGAGTGGTCGGCCTGAAGCAGGCTCGCCACCGCGGCATCGAGCTCGCCTGGCTCGGGCAGCTCGCACGCGACTGGACGCTCGCAGCGCAAGCTACCGCGCTCGATGCCACGACCACACGCTCGCCGGATGCCACCGAGGTCGGCAAGCGCTCGCGCAATACCGCGCCGCTCGCCGCTGCAGCGAGCCTCGGCTGGCGGGTGCCCGGCGCAGCCGGTCTCACCTGGAACAACCGGTTCGCATGGAGCGACAACAAGGCGGTGACAGGCAATGAATCCGTGCTCCTCCCCGCCTGGTGGCAGCTCGACAGCTCGGTCACCTGGCGCGCGCCGGGCCGTCACGCACTCACCTGGCGGGCGGGTGTGGACAATGTCCTCGATCGCCGCTTCTGGCGCGATGCGCCCACCACCTACTGGGGCGGCACCTATCTGTTCCCGGCACCGCCCCGCACCTTCAGGGTATCGGTCCAGGCCCGCTTCTGAGGCGGGGGCGCTGCCCGTCAGCGAGCGGCTTCGTGGCCGAGCGCGCGTGCAATCCGCCCGAAAAAGCGATCGGCATGCTCGGCCTCGAGCCAGCGCGCCACCAGCACCAGATCGAGCTCACGATCGACCCAGGTGAACGAGGAACCCGCACCAATCGCAAAGACGCTGGAGGCCGGCGCAGACGGGAACACCTCGCGGGTGCGATTGAGCCACACCAGCATGCCGTAGAAGGGCGCGATCGCGCAGGGCGCGAGCATCCGGGCGATCCATTGCGAGGAAATCACCTGCCGGCCCGCCCAGGCGCCGCCGTGAAGCAGCAGCGTGCCGAGCCGGATCTGATCCTCGCTACTGATGGTGACCCCTCCGCCCCAGTGCGTGCCGCCCGGCACCGACTGCATGCGGCGCCCGTCGATCTCGAGCCAGGCGTTGTCGTAGCCGCGCCAGGTCCAGTCGGCCGACGCACCGATCGGCTCCATCACGGCCTGGCGAAACACCTCGGGCAGGGGCTCTCGAAACAGGTGAAGCAGCGCAAGCGAGAGATGGTTGATCCGGACGTCGTTGTACTCCCAATAGGTGCCGGGCACCCGGAGCGGACGGGCACCGCCTTTAGCGCCCGTATCCTTGCCCGGCGGCTGAAAGGAGAGCCGGCGCCAGCGATCGACCTGGTCCGGGAGCCCGAAGCACTCGCCCTCCCATTCGCTCGTCTGCTGCAACAGATGGGTCCAGCAGATCGACGCATTGTGGGCGCTGTCAAAGCCAATGCCGGGAAGCCGGGCACGAATCGGTTCATCGGGATCGGCGATCAAGCCGCGATCAAAAGCAACGCCTGCGAGGAGCGCGAGGTAGGTCTTCGCCACACTGAAAGTGAGATCGGCGCGCGCGGGCTCACCCCAACGGGCGAGGCGCCGCCCGCGATGGACCAGGACGCCGCTTGCCGGCCCCCGCGCCGACACCGGGCCCAGCAGGCGGTTCCAGGGCGGGGGGTCGGCCCCGTGCACACCCCAGGTGCTGCCATCGGCGCTCGGTTCACGAGACCACTTCGATTCATGCGCGATCGCATCCTCGATCGCCGCGCCGAGCAAGCCGGCCACAGCGGGTTCGGCATCGATCATGACTGTCATGGGGCACTCCGAAATGTCGCAGCCTCATGCTGTCGGGCTGCCTGTGATCGCGCCTCGGTTGGGCACGCGCACCGAACAGGCTACCATCGCGGAATGAATACTCCCGACTCCGCCCGTTCCCTCGACGAAGCCGAGCTGGCAAGGCTCGATGACCTGCTGGCCCTCGCCCATCCCGAGCAATCGATGATGCTCGAGGAATACGACGGCTTCTGCGCGGCACTGGCCTGCTCACCCACGCCGATCTCGCCTGATGACAGTTTGCCGGTGGTGCTGGGCGCGGAGCCCGGGGTGGCGCTCGCCGCCTTGCCCGAGGCCGATCGGGGCGAGCTGCTGTCGCTCCTGGGGCGTCATCGCCGGGCCGTCGCGAGGCGTCTCTATGAGGGCGAAGCCTGGAACGCGGTGATTGGCACCGATGAATCCGGCCGGGCGCTGGGCGATGCCTGGGCGATCGGTTTTCTGCGCGCGATGGAACTGAATCCCGACGACTGGGGCCTGCTCGACGAAGACGAGGTCTGCGAGGAGGCGTTTGATCTGATCCTGCGATTCGCGAGCGAGGCTGGTGCGGCGGCGGCGGCCGATGCAGCAGGCAATCCCGAGACGGGCGGGCGCAGCATCGAGTCCCTGGACGACGAACCGTTCGAACCCATCGAAGACGATGAGCGGGAGGAAATGATCGACCTCATGCTGGAAGGCGTAAGCGAGATTTTCGCGCGACTCGCACCCGCCCGAGAGAAGGCCCTCAAGCCCGCCACCATCCGGCACGACGGCCCGCGTGCCGGCCGGAACGACCCCTGCCCCTGCGGCAGCGGACGAAAATACAAGCACTGCCACGGCGCAGGCTGAGCCAAGCGAGCAGCCGCGTGGCCATCGCCCCACCCCCTCCCCAAGGATCCACTGCCATGTCTGAGCGCCCCCCCCGAATCGCGATTGTCACCGGCGGCGGCACCGGCGTCGGGCGCGCGGCCGCGCGTGCACTGGCCGGCGCAGGCTGGCAGGTCGTACTCGCCGGACGACGGATCGAGCCGCTCGCGCGCACCATCGACGAAATCGGCACTGCCGGGCCGACGCCACTCGCTATTCCCACCGACGTGGGCGACCCCGCTTCGGTGCGCGCGCTATTTGATCAGACCTGGCAGGCCTTCGGCCGCCTCGACCTGCTGTTCAACAACGCCGGCACTGGCGCACCCGCCATCCCGATCGAGGAGCTGAGCTACGAGCAATGGATGACGGTGGTCAATGCCAATCTCACCGGCGCCTTCCTCTGCACGCAGCAGGCCTTCCGGCTCATGAAGATGCAGACGCCGCGCGGCGGCCGGATCATCAACAACGGCTCCATCTCGGCGCACACCCCGCGGCCTTTCTCCGCTCCCTACACCTCAACCAAACACGCCATCACCGGCCTCACCAAATCCGCCGCGCTCGATGGCCGCGCCTGGGACATCGCCTGCGGTCAGATCGATATCGGCAATGCCGCCACCGAGATGACCGACCGGATGACCCGCGGCGTGCCGCAACCCGATGGCACCAGCCGCGTCGAGCCGCGCATGGATGTCGACCATGTCGGCCAGGCGATTCTGTACATGGCGGGGCTGCCGCCGGAATCGAATGTGCTTTTCATGACGGTGATGGCCACCCAGATGCCCTTCGTCGGGCGGGGTTAGCGAACCGCGCGTCGCGTCAACCGGCTTCGGCCTCGAGGGCGATCCGGTCGAGGATGGCCTCAGCCCCCTGGGCGCCGCTCACCGCACCGCGACCGTTCACGATAAAGCAGGGCACGCCGCGAATCCCCGCCCGACGCGCCCGCTGATCGGCCTCAGCGACTTCCTCATGCGCCTGCGGGTCAGCCAGCGCGCGTTCGATCGCCGGTTCGGAAAGCCCGGCTGCGCGCGCTATGTCACGCAACTGGGCGAGGTCGGTGAGGTCGCGGCCCTGCTGGAAATACGCGGTAAAAAGCGCCTCGGCGAGCGCATCCTGCAAGCGCTGATCGGGCGCGGCCGCCATCAAGGCGTGCGCGCGCAGCGTGTTGGGTTGCCGGGCGATCGCGTCAATCGCAAGCGTGAGATCGACGGCACCGGCCGCGCGCTGCACATTCGCATAGATCCGCGAGGTGTCGGCGCTCCCAAACTTCTGGGCCAGGTAGTCGCTGCGCAAGACGCCCTCGTCGGGCAAATCGGGATTCAGCTGAAACGGATGCCAACGCACTTCAACCGGCTGATCCGGGTGCGTCTCACGCCAGCGGGCGAGCGCCGCCTCCAGTTGCCGCTTGCCCACGAAACACCAGGGACACACCACATCGGACACCACGTCGATCCGGATCGAACCTGCAGACATTCTTTCACCCCTCGTCGGTCAAGCCAACACCTGTAAAGCCGTGATCTTAGCGCCGCCGCACGGCGCGACCTACAATGCTGGCACTCGGGGCGCGGCAGGGGGCCGGGCGCTCTTTTCTCCTTGATACGGAATCTGACAATGGAACAGGACATGATCGGACGCGTGGTGCTTGTCACCGGCGCGAGCAAAGGGATCGGGCTTGCGTGCGTCGAGCGCTTCGCACGCGCCGGCGCGCGGGTGGTGGGCGTCTCACGCACGGCGGCCAACCTCGACGAGGCGTCACGCCTGCTGTCGGCCAAGGGCGTCTCGATGGCGGCCACGCTGGCGGTTGACCTCACCGATGCGGCGGCCGCACAAGCCATGGTGGAGCAGGTCGAACGCGAAGTGGGCCCCATCGCGGTTCTGGTGACCTCGGCCGGCGCTGCCCGCCGTTTCGGGCCCGACGAGCTCGACTCGGCCGCCTTCCATCAAGGCATGAACGGCAAGTATTTCAGCTATGTGAATGTCATCGCACCGGTGGTGCGATGCATGGCCTCGCGCAATGCCGGCGCGGTGGTGAACATCATCGGCCAGGGCGGCAAACAGGCGGGCGTGATGCACATCTCGGGTGGTGCGGCCAACGCCGCGCTGATGCTCAATACGGTCGGCTATGCGCGTGCCTTTGCCGACCAGGGCATTCGGGTGAACGGCATCAATCCCGGTCTTACCCGCACCTCCAGGGTAGACGAGGGTCTTCGCGCAGCATCGCGGGTGAGCGGCCGGCCAGTGGACGAACTGCTTGCGGAAGAGACCGCACGGATTCCGATGAAGCGCATGGCCGAGCCCCAGGAAATCGCCGAGGTCGCGCACTTTCTCGCAAGTGACCGCGCGAGCTACGTGAACGGCGTGGTCATCCCGATGGACGGCTGCGGCACCTCGGTCATCTGATGGACGGTGACCTGAACACGCTCGCCACCGATCGCGTAACGACCTACCCCGCTGCGATCGGTCGGTTGCGAAGCGTCCTCAACCGGACGCCAGCGCCGCAGGCAGCTGAGCTTGCCCGGGCATGGCGCGCCGAGCGCGAACTGCTCGCCGCGCTCCCGCCCCGCTTCGGCCAGGTGCTCGAGGCGCTGCTGTCACGCCTGGAGTCGGCCGCCATGTTCGGCGAGGAAAGCTGTTCGTTCAGCGCCACCGACCTGCGGGGCGAGCTCTCGGTCTGGCTCACCAAAGCCGAGCGCGCGCTCGGATGAGCCACGCCGCGCCCTATGAAGGCCTTGATCCCGACACGGTCCTGAATGCGCTGGACTCCGTGGGCCTGCGCGGCGACGGCCGGCTGATTGCGCTCAACAGCTACGAAAACCGGGTCTACCTTGTTTACCTGGAGGACGCCGAGCCGGTGGTGGTCAAGTTTTACCGCCCGGGCCGCTGGAGCGATGCGCAAATCGCCGAGGAACACGCATTCGTGGCCGAGCTCGCGCACGACGATATTCCTGCCGTGGCGCCGCTCGTGCTCGATCGCCAGACGCTTCATCGGCATGCAGGCTTCCGGTTCGCGGTCTATCCGCGGCGCGGCGGCCGCGCTCCCGAACTTGACCAGCCTGGCGTTCTGGAATGGATCGGCCGCTTCATCGCCCGGATCCACAACGTTGGTGCGCGCTCGGCCTTCGTACACCGCGAAGCGGCCGATGTCACCACGCTGGGCCGCGAGCCACGCGATGCGCTGCTTGCGGGCGGGCTCATTCCGGCTGAACTCGAGGCCCGCTGGCATGGGCTTGCGAACGCTGCCATCGAGGCAGCCGAGCGAGCGTTCGCACAGGCTGGGGCGGCCAGGCTCGCATGCATCCGGCTGCACGGCGACTGTCATCCGGGCAATCTGCTCTGGACGGACGCGGGCCCACACTTCGTCGACTTTGACGACGCGCGCACGGGTCCCGCGATCCAGGATCTCTGGATGCTGCTCTCCGGCGAGCGCCACGAGCGGGCCGAGCAGCTGGGCCGCCTGCTGGCGGGCTACCGACAGGTGAGAGATGTTGATCGCGCCGAGCTCGCGCTGATCGAACCGCTTCGTACGCTTCGACTCATCCACTACAGCGCATGGATCGCGCGTCGCTGGAATGATCCGGCATTCCCGGCTGCGTTTCCCTGGTTCGGTACGCCGCGCTATTGGCAGGACCGGATCGCGGAGCTCGCCGGGCAGCTTGAAGCCATGGCCGAGCCCGCGCTCGAGCCGATGTGATGCGTTGCATCGGGGGGCGCCGCGCGCCGCTCCACTAGAATCAACAAATATTTTTTTCCAAGGACTGACCCACCATGACCATCAAGACCATCGGCATCATCGGTGCCGGCACCATGGGTAACGGCATCGCGCAGACATGTGCGCAGGCGGGCATCGACGCCGTGATGCAGGACGTAAACGAGGCCGCGCTCGAACGCGCGCTGAAGACCATTGGCGGCTCGCTCGACCGACTGGTGCGCAAAGGCACGCTCGATGACGCCGGCAAGGCCGCCGCGCTTGCCCGGATGTGCACCACCACGCGGGCCGAAGACCTGGCGGGCGCCGACCTGATCATCGAGGCAGCCACTGAAAATGAGGCCGTCAAGATCAAGATCCTGAAAGCCATCGACGCCATCGCCCGCCCTGGCACCATCATCGCCACCAACACGTCGTCAATTTCCATCACGCGGCTCGCCGCACAGATCAGCCGGCCCGAGCTCTTCGTGGGCATGCATTTCTTCAACCCGGTACCGGTGATGGCCCTGGTCGAAATCATCCGTGGACTGCGCACGTCGGACGCGACGCTGCAAAGCGTCGCCGAGCTTGCCCAGCGGCTCGGCAAGACGCCGATCGGCGTGAAGAACAGCGCCGGTTTCGCGGTCAACCGGATCCTCTGCCCGATGCTGAACGAAGCGATTTTCACCCTCGCCGAGGGCGTTGCAAGCGCTGACGAAATCGATACCGGCATGCGGCTCGGCTGCAACCACCCGATCGGCCCGCTCGCACTCTGCGACATGATCGGTCTGGACGTGCTGCTTGCCGTGATGGATGTGCTCTACGACGCATTCAAGGACCCCAAGTACCGCCCCGCGCCGCTGCTTCGCGAAATGGTTGACGCAGGTTTGCTCGGGCGCAAGACCGGGCGCGGTTTCTACAGCTACGGTTGACCCCGGTCAGCCGGTTGAGGCGGCAGATTCCGGGTTTCCCCGGGGCCGCCGATTCCGGTAAGTTACGGGTAAGGTGCCGGGCGTAGAAACCGGCAACTCAAAAAATCGAGGGGAGACACTGCCGATGGCTCAGGCGCCTGATGCCGACGAAGCCCGGGTGCTTGCACTCGGCGGAACGACCTTTCCGCAACTGCTTCTTGAACATGCGGCAGCGCGTCCCGACGACGCGGCGCTGCGCGAAAAAATCTACGGCATCTGGCGGACCACCACCTGGCGTGAGCTCGCCGATCAGGTCGAGGCCCTTGCGGCAGGCCTTGCCGAGCTGGGGTTTTCGCGCGGTCAGCATCTGGCCATCATTGGTGAGAACCGACCCCGGCTCTATGCCGCCATGATCGCGGCCCAGGCGCTCGGCGGCGTGCCGGTCCCTATGTACCAGGACGCGGTCGCCGCCGAAATGGTGTTCGTGTTCAGGAACGCCGAAATTGCCTTCGCCGTGGTGGAAGACCAGGAGCAGGCCGACAAGCTGCTGGAGTTGAAGGAACAGCACCCGCTGCTTGCGCACATCGTCTATGACGATCCGAGGGGGCTTCGCAACTACAACAACCCCGAACTCCTTAGCGTCGATACGCTGATTGCCCACGGCAAGGATTTCCTGCGCTCCTATCCGGGGCTTCTCAAGCAGCGTGCAAGCGAACGCTCGCCCGACGATATCGCGGCAATGTTCTACACCTCGGGCACCACCGGCAACCCCAAGGGCGTCATCCACACGCATCGCAACCTGATCTCGGTCTCACGCGCGGCCTGCGCCATGGAGCACCTGACCAGTCGCGAAGAGGTGCTTGCGTATCTGCCCATGGCCTGGATCGGCCAGAACATCTTTTCATACTCGCAGTGGCTCGCGGCAGGCTTCACCGTCAATTGCCCCGAGTCGCAGTCGACCGTCTCGGCCGACCTGCGCGAGATCGGACCCACCTACTACTTTGCGCCGCCGCGCGTGCTGGAGGCGCTCCTCACGCAAGTCACCATTCGCATGGAAGACGCGGCGGCACCGAAGCGCGCGCTCTACCGCTACTTCATGAATGTGGCCCGCCGGGTGGGTGAGCGCATCCTGAACGGCGATGCCAGCGTCTCGGCCGTCGAGCGAATGCTCTATCGCGCGGGCGACCTGCTCATTTACGGCCCGCTTCGCAATGCTCTTGGCATGAGCCGCGTGCGCGTGGCCTACACGGCGGGCGAGGCGATCGGTCCCGACCTGTTCGTGTTCTACCGCTCGCTCGGGATCAATCTCAAGCAACTTTACGGCTCGACCGAAACAGCGGTGTTCGTCTGCGTGCAGCCCAACGGTCAGGTAAAGCCCGACACGGTGGGGCCGCCCATGGATGGCGTACGCATCCGCCTGACCGATGCGGGCGAGGTCCTGATCCGAAGTCCCGGGCTTCTGCGCGAGTATTACAAAAACGACCAGGCTACCGCCGAGGTGAAAGATGCCGAGGGCTGGTACCACACGGGCGATGCGGGCTACCTCGACACCGACGGGCATCTGCGCATCATCGATCGCGCAAAGGACGTCGGCAAGCTTGCTGGCGGTTCAATGTTTGCGCCGAAGTATCTCGAGAACAAGCTCAAGTTCTTCCCCTTCATCAAGGAAGCGGTGGCCTTTGGCGATGGTCGCGATCAGGTCATGGCTTTCATCAACATTGATTTCGAAGCCTGCGGCAACTGGGCGGAGCGCCGCAACCTCTCCTACACCGGCTATGTCGATCTCGCCTCGCGCCCGGAAATTTTCTCGCTGATTCGCGAGTGCCTGGAAAAGGTCAATGCCGATCTCGCGGCCGACCCCGTGATGAGCGCCTCGCAGATTCACCGCTTTCTTGTGCTGCACAAGGAGCTCGACGCCGACGACGAAGAGCTCACCCGCACCCGCAAGGTTCGGCGCGGCTTCATCGCGCAGAAATATCAGGTGCTGGTCGAGGCGCTTTATTCGGGTCGCACCGAGCAGTTCATCGAAACCCAGGTGCGCTTTGAAGACGGCCGCACCGGCGTCGTATCGGCAACGCTGCGCCTGGAAGACGCCACCACCTTCGCGCCCTCGGCCGCGCAGAAGAGGGCTGCATGAGCAACCGCAAGATTGGCGAAGTCATCCTCGACCTGCGCAACATCTCGCTCGCATTTGGCGGCGTGAAGGCGCTCACCGACATTTCCTTTGACGTGCGCGAGCACGAGATCCGCGCCATCATCGGACCCAACGGTGCGGGCAAGAGCTCCATGCTCAATGTGATCAGCGGGGTCTACACGCCCCAGCAGGGCGAAATCATCTATCGCGGCGAGCACCACACCCATACCGACCCGCACGCCATGGCGGCGCACGGAGTCGCGCGCACCTTCCAGAGTCTCGCGCTGTTCAAGGGCATGTCGGTGCTCGACAACATCATGACCGGACGCACGCTCAAGATGCGCACCAATATCCTTCAGCAGGCGTTCTGGAAAGGACCGGCCGAGCGCGAGGAGATCATGCACCGCGAATTCTGCGAGCGCATCATCGATTTTCTGCAGATCCAGCCCTATCGGAAAACGCCGGTCGGGCGTCTGCCCTACGGTCTTCAGAAGCGGGTCGACCTGGGGCGCGCGCTCGCCATGGAACCCTCGCTCCTTCTGCTTGATGAACCGATGGCCGGCATGAATGTCGAGGAAAAGCAGGACATGAGCCGCTTCGTGCTCGACGTGAACGACGAGTTCGGCACCACCATCGTGCTGATCGAGCATGACATGGGTGTGGTGATGGACATCTCCGACCGGGTGGTCGTGCTCGACTACGGCAAGAAAATCGGCGACGGCACACCGGACGACGTCCGCAGCAATCAGGACGTGATCAACGCCTACCTGGGCGTGGCGCACTAGGCGGAGGCTCGCGAATGGGATTTTTCCTCGAAGTGGTGCTGGGCGGCCTGATGGCGGGCGTCCTCTATTCGCTGGTCGCGCTCGGCTTCGTGCTGATCTTCAAGGCCTCTGGCGTGTTCAATTTCGCGCAGGGCGCAATGGTGCTGTTTGCCGCGCTCGCCATGGCAAGGCTTGCCGAGTGGCTGCCCGAACTCCTGGGCTTTGAGAGTCTGCTGCTCGCCAATCTGCTTGCCTTCGTGCTCGCCGCGCTCATCATGGTGGTGGTGGCCCAGGGCATCGAACGGCTGGTGCTCCGACCGCTGGTCAACCAGGAAGGCGTCACGCTCCTCATGGCCACGCTCGGTGTCACCTATTTTCTGGACGGCTTCGGGCAGACCATCTGGGGATCAGACGTCTACAAGATCGACCTGGGGCTCTCCAAGGATCCTCTCCTGGTCCTGGGCGATATTTTCGAGGGCGGCCTCCTGCTCAATCGCGACGACATTGCGGCTGCGCTGATTGCGGTCGCGCTGGTGGTGGTGCTTGCCATCTTCTTTCAGAAAACCGCCACCGGACGGGCACTTCGTGCGGTGGCCGACGATCATCAGGCGGCGCAATCCATCGGCATTCCGCTCAACCGGATCTGGGTGATCGTATGGGCGGTCGCGGGCTTCACCGCCCTGGTGGCCGGCATGGTCTGGGGAAGCAAGCTGGGCGTCCAGTTCTCGCTCGCCATCCTCGCGCTCAAGGCGCTCCCGGTGGTGATCGTGGGCGGATTCACCTCGGTGCCAGGCGCCATCATCGGGGGGCTCCTGATCGGACTGGGCGAGAAGCTCGCCGAGGTCTACCTCGGGCCCATCATTGGTGGCGGGCTCGAAAACTGGTTTGCCTACGGTCTTGCGCTTGCGGTGCTGCTCGTGCGCCCGCAGGGACTGTTTGGCGAACGCATCATTGATCGCGTGTAATCAAGAGGCCTGACGATGCTCTACCGCGAAAACGGCCAGTTCAAAACCCGCTACGGCGACGATCAGCAGATCTTCCCGATTATGCAGGACCGCTGGCTGGTCATGGCGCTGATTGCCTTTGCCTTCATCGGCGTACCGATGCTGGCAAGCGAGTACATGTTCCGCGCCATTCTCATTCCGTTTGTCATCCTCTCGCTCGCCGCGCTGGGGCTCAACCTTCTCGTCGGTTACTGCGGCCAGATCTCGCTCGGCTCGGGCGCTTTCATGGCGGTGGGCGCCTACATCGCCTACAACGCCTACACCCGGGTGCCCGGCATGCCGGTGATCGGTGCGTTTCTCATTGGTGGCGGTGCAGCGCTCCTGGTCGGGATCGTATTCGGCATCCCCAGCCTGCGAATCCGCGGCCTTTATCTGGCGGTGGCCACACTCGCCGCACAGTTTTTCTGCGACTGGGTCTTCGCCCGTATCGCCTGGTTCACCAACTACTCGGCCTCGGGCTCGGTATCGGTTCCCACGCTCACGGTGGCAGGCATTTCAATCGACACACCGCAGTCCAAGTATCTCTTTTGCCTCACGATCGTCACCGTCATGGCGCTCGCGGCCAAGAACATCGTTCGCGGCCACGTTGGCCGCTCCTGGATGGCGATCCGCGACATGGATGTGGCCGCCACCGTCATCGGCATCCGGCCGGTCACGGCCAAGCTGTCGGCGTTCGCGGTGAGCTCCTTCGTGATCGGTGTGGCAGGCGCCATGTGGGCCTTCGTGCACCTGGGCTCCTGGGAGCCGCTTGCCTTTGATGTGAACCGCTCGCTCAACCTGCTCTTCATGATCATCATCGGCGGCATGGGCTCCATCATGGGCAGCTTCTTCGGCGCGGCCTTCATCGTGGTGCTGCCCATTCTGCTGAATCAGGTGCCCGCCTGGCTGGGCGTGCCCATCTCCACCGCCATGGCCTCGCATCTCGAGTTCATGATCTTCGGGGCGCTGATTGTCTTTTTCCTGATCGTGGAGCCGCATGGGCTCGCCCGACTGTGGTCGATCGGAAAGGAAAAGCTGCGACTCTGGCCGTTCCCGCATTGAGGTTTTCTGCAGCGCTGTCGCGACGGGCCGGCGACAGTGTGGTGCACTTCATTCAGGCTCGTGATTCATTGATGGTCAAAACAAGGAGGTTCCGATGAGACAGAACACAACAGCCCGCTGGCTGGCTGCCGCAGCCCTGGCTGCCGGTCTGGCGGCACTCGCGCCGGGGCTTGCGCAGGCGCAGGCCAAAGGGGCGCCCGCCGCCGCGGGCGCGAAGGAGCAGTTCTTCCCGCTGCTCGTCTACCGCACCGGTCCCTACGCACCAAACGGCGTCCCGTTTGCCAACGGCATGGCCGATTACTACAAGATGTTGAACGCCCGTGATGGCGGCATCGGTGGCGTGCGCCTCACCATGGAAGAGTGCGAAACCGGCTACGCCACCGACCGTGGCGTGGAGTGTTATGAACGCTTGAAAGGCAAGGGCCCCACCGGCGCGACCGCGGTCCATCCGCTGTCGACCGGCATCACGTTCGCACTCACCGACAAGGTTCCCAATGACAAGATTCCGCTGATCACCGCGGGCTATGGCCGCTCGGAATCAGCCAACGGCGAAGTATTCAAGTGGAACTTCATTCTGGGCGGCAGCTACTGGGTGGCGGCCGACATCCTGGTCCAGCATCTGGGCTCGCTTGAGGGCGGTGTCGATCGTCTCAAGGGCAAGAAGATCGCGCTCGTCTACCACGACTCGCCGTTCGGAAAAGAGCCCATCGCGCTCCTGCAGGAACGCGCCAAGATGCACGGCTATCAGCTGATCCTGATCCCGGTCACGCACCCGGGCGTGGAGCAGAAGGCTGCCTGGCTGCAGGTGCGTCGCGACCGGCCCGACTATGTGCTGCTGTGGGGCTGGGGCGTGATGAACTCGACCGCCGTCAAGGAAGCCATCGCCACCGGCTATCCGCGCGAGAAGATGTACGGCGTATGGTGGTCGGGCGCCGAGCCCGATATCGTTCCCGCGGGCGACGGCGGCAAGGGCTACAACGCGCTCACCTTCATGGCGCCCGCCGGTACGTCGCGCGTCCACCAGGACATCTTCCGGAATCTGCACGACAAGGGTCAGGGCTCAGGTCCGCGTGATGAAGTCGGCCAGGTGCTCTACAACCGCGGACTGACGGCGGCTGCGGTCACCGCTGAGGCGGTTCGTGTGTCGCAGGAGCGCTATGGCAAGCGTCCGCTCACGGGCGAAGAAGTGCGCTGGGGTTTCGAGAACCTGAACATCGACGCCGCGCGCATCAAGCAGCTTGGTTTCGAGGGCCTCATGCAGCCGATCAGCACCAGTTGCCGCGATCACATGGGCGGCAATACCGCTCAGATCCACAGCTGGGACGGCAAGAGATGGGTGGTCGCGCCCAAGGTCTACCAGGCCGACATGCAGATCCTGAAACCCATGCAGGATACGTACGCCGCGCGCTATGCAGCCGAGAAGAAGATTCAGCCACGCGACTGTGCGAAGGAAGCTTCAAACTGATGGGAATCCATGCCGCCGGGCCCCGCGGTTCGGCGGCGTACCGGGTGCATCACACGCCGGTGTGGTGCCCCGCTCGTCGCGGCAGCCTTCCCAGGCCGGCCGCGGCGCGCTGACCCGGACCGGGCGCGCCCGGTCCCGCTCAGCGCTTACCCCGGGAGACAACCTTGAGCAATCCTTTGCTTGTCGTGAGCGGCATCGAGGTCATCTACAACCACGTGATTCTGGTGCTGAAGGGCGTGTCGCTTCAGGTGCCAGAGGGTGGTGTGGTGGCACTCCTGGGTGGCAACGGCGCAGGCAAAACCACCACGCTGCGCGCCATTTCCAATCTGCTCAAAGGCGAGCGGGGCGAAGTCACCAAGGGGTCGATCAGCTACCGCGATGAGCCGATCGCCCATCTCACGCCCGCCGACCTGGTCAAGCGCGGCGTGATTCAGGTGATGGAGGGGCGACGCTGCTTTGGTCATCTGACCGTGGAGGAAAACCTTCTCACCGGCACCTATACGCGCAATCTCTCGCGTGCCGATACCGCGGTGGCGCTCGAGCGCGTTTACCACTACTTTCCGCGCCTGAAGACCCGGCGCGCTTCGCAGGCGGGCTATACCTCGGGCGGTGAACAGCAGATGACGGCAGTGGGCCGCGCGCTGATGGCCAATCCCAAGATGATTCTGCTCGACGAGCCCTCCATGGGTCTCGCCCCGCAGATCGTGGCGGAAATCTTCGGCATCGTGCGCGATCTCAACCAGAAGGAAAAAGTGAGCTTCCTGCTCGCAGAACAGAACACCAATGTGGCGCTTCGCAACGCCGACTATGGCTACATCCTGGAAAATGGCCGCATCGTGATGGACGGCGCGGCCCGGGACCTGGCCGAGAACGAGGACGTGAAGGAGTTCTACCTGGGCGTTGCGAAGGAAGGGCGCAAGTCCTTCCGCGACATCAAGTCCTATCGACGCCGAAAGCGCTGGCTCTGAGGCCCGCGTGTACCCCCACCCTGTCTCAAGGCGAGTCGGTGATGAATGACGCGAACCGCAAGCACTATGACGATCTCGAAACGCGCACGTCCGAGGCGCGAGAGGGCGCGCTCTTTGCCCGCCTGCCTGGCCTGATCGCGCACGCGAAAGCGCACGCACCCGGCTGGGCCGAGCGGCTTCGGTCGGTTGAACCCGGCGCGATGGCCTCGCGCAAGGCGCTCGCGCAGATTCCCGTGCTTCGCAAGAGCGAACTGAAAGATCAGCAGGTGGCGCGTCCGCCCTTTGGCGGCTTCACCACCGTCGAGCCCGGGCGAATGGGACGGCTCTACATGTCCCCGGGCCCGATCTTCGACCCTGAAGGCGCCCGCCCCGACCCCTGGCGCGCGGCGCGCGCGCTCTGGGCAGCAGGCATGCGCCCCGGCCATGTCATCCAGAACTGCTTCGGCTACCACCTGACGCCCGGCGCCTGGATGGTCGACGGCGCGGCCCGACATATCGGCTGCGCGGTCATTCCGGCCGGCACCGGGCAGACCGAGCAGCAGCTTGAACTCATTGCCGCGCTCGCCCCCGACGCCTATGTCGGGACGCCCTCGTTTCTGCGCATCCTGGTGGAGAAAGCGCGCGAGACCGGCGCCGACATCTCGCGGCTCAAACGTGCGCTGGTAGCGGCCGAGGCGCTCCCGCCCAGCCTGCGCGCATGGTTTCGCGAGCAGGGCCTCACGAGCGTGCTCCAGTGGTACGGAACAGCCGACCTTGGGCTCATTGCCTATGAGTCCGAGGCGCTCGAGGGCATGATCCTCGACGAAGACCTGATTCTGGAGATCGTGCGCCCGGGCACCGATGATCCGGTCGCCGATGGCGAGGTGGGCGAGGTGGTGATCACCAGTTTCAATCCCGACTATCCGATGATCCGATTCGGAACCGGCGATCTGTCCGCAGTGCTGCCCGGGGCCTCGCCCTGCGGGCGCACCAATGTCCGGATCCGCGGCTGGCTGGGCCGCGCCGACCAGACCACCAAGGTGCGGGGCATGTTCGTGCATCCCGGCCAGATCGCCGAGGTCGTGCGCCGGCACCCGGAGGTCGCTCGCGCGCGGCTGGTGGTGGAGGGCGAAATGGCCAACGACCGCATGACGCTGCGCTGCGAACTCGCGGCCGGCACGCACGCGGCGGCGCTCGCCGAGGCGATCGCGGTCTGCCTGCGCGACATCACCAAGCTGCGGGGGGAGGTCCAGATGGTCCCGCCCGGATCCCTGCCCAATGACGGCAAGGTGATCGAGGACGCTCGCAAGTACAACTGAGGGCCGCGGCCCGACGGCGCGGCGAAGCCGCAACCCCGGGCACCGGCTGCGGCGAGTCATCCGGTCAGACAGGACCGCCCCGTGAGGTCCTGCGGATACGCTCGTCAACCCGCTCATCGCGGTACCATTGACGCGTGTTGAGTGCCGGCCAGGCCCGGTCACGGAGAGCTCTGATGGAAATTTTCGACTACGACAACATCCTGCTCCTGCCCCGCCGCTGCGTGGTCGAGAGCCGCCGCGAGTGCGACCCTTCGATCGAGCTGGGAGGGCGCCATTTCCGCATTCCGGTCGTTCCGGCCAACATGAAGACGGTGGTCAACGACGACATCTGTGAGCGGCTGGCGCGCGAGGGCTATTTTTATATCCAGCACCGCTTCGATATCGACAGCATCGCCTTTGCCCGCGCCATGCGCGAAAAGGGGCTGTTCGTGTCGCTGTCGGTGGGCGTGAAAGAGGCCGATCGTGAGGTCGTACGCGAGCTCGCCCGCGAGGGACTGGGGGCCGATTACCTCACCATCGACATCGCGCACGGACACGCCGAGTCGGTCAGGCAGATGATCGCCCACATCCGCGAGCATCTGCCCAAGGCCTTCGTGATCGCCGGCAATGTGGGGACACCCGAAGGTGTGATCGATCTCGAGAACTGGGGGGCAGACGCCACCAAGGTGGGCGTCGGGCCCGGCAAGGTATGCATCACCCGCATGAAGACAGGCTTTGGAACCGGCGGCTGGCAGCTCTCGGCGCTCAAGTGGTGCGCTCGTGTCGCCACCAAGCCCATCATCGCCGACGGCGGTATCCGCGAGCATGGCGACATTGCAAAGTCGGTACGCTTTGGTGCCACCATGGTCATGATCGGGTCGATGTTCGCCGGTCATGAAGAGTCGCCCGGGACCACGGTCGAGGTCGACGGCAAGCTCTACAAGGAATACTACGGTTCCGCCTCGGAGTTCAACAAAGGGCATCGGAGCTTTGTTGAAGGCAAGCGCATTCTTGAGCCCATCAAAGGCAAGCTCGCTGACACGCTACGCGAGATGGAAGAAGACCTGCAGAGCTCGATCTCATACGCCGGCGGACGCAGGCTCGGCGATCTGCGACGCGTGAACTACGTGATCCTCGGGCACGACAACGACACGTCATACCTGATGTGAGTCGGGCGGGCGCTCGCGATCGCCCGCACCGATCTCGCGCTGCATGATGACGGTATCGAGCCAGCGGTCAAATTTCCAGCCGCTTGCGCGCAAGATCCCGGCAAATCGAAACCCGCAGGTGGCATGCAGGCCGATCGAGCCGGTGTTGGCGCTGTCGCCAATCACGGCAATCATCTGCCTCACGCCCCGCGCGCGCGCCTCATCGATCAGATCCAGAAGCAGCGCGCGGCCAATGCCACCACGCGAAAGCCCTGCGCGCACATAAACCGAGTTTTCCACGCTGAACCGATACGCGGGCCGCATCCGGAAAAAATTGAAATAGGCAAAACCCACGACCTCGCCGCCCGCTTCGGCCACGCGATGCGCAAAGCCGTTGGCGAGCACGTCATCGCGACGGCGTGTGACTTCGGCAAGCGTGGGTGGCTCGAGCTCAAACGAGCCCGTGCCATGACGGACATGGTGTGCGTAGAGGCGCTCGATCGCCTCAAGATCGGCGGGCCTGCTGTCCCGCAGGAGCGGCGCCTGCGCGAATCGTTCAGACATTGAAAAGCTTCCCCTTCAGTCGTCTCAGCGCGCCTTGCGCAACGAGCTCATCGACCGCCCAGTCAAACGCGGCCTCCACCGACAGGTCGAGAAGTGCGGCCGCGCTACGCAGAACCGCAGCCCCGGCCACCCGCTCTGCGAGCACCGCCTCCTCGATCTCCTCGATATCGAGCATCAGATATTTGATCATCACCTTCATGGCGTAGCGTGCGTTTCGCACCGGATCGGCGCGAAGCGACGCGAGCCTTCTGCGTGCGGTCTCGATGACCGCGTGCGGGTTGGCAAACGCCGGGCCGTGACCGGGCAGCACGGCGTCCACATCAAGGCGTGCGATGAGGTCCAGCATCCCGGCCTGTTCGGCAAAGCCCGACTCACCGATGAGCTCGGGAAAGATCACGCCAAACCCGTTGTGCCAGAGCACGTCAGCCGACACCAGCAGGCGATGGGGGGCGCAGTAAAAGACCAGGCTCTTCGGATCGTGACCGGGTGCCGAGTGAATCTGCCAGGGGGCGCCGCCCATCATGATCGACTCGCCAGGCACCAACACGCCGCTCGCCTCAAAGCGGGCGCAGCGCTGGGCGGTCCCGTCATAGCTGAGCGCTTCGGTGTCCCAACGTTGAACATCATCGAAACTTCCAGCGGGTACCAGCACCTCGCAGCCAAAGCGTGAGACCAGCGCCGCGTTGCCGCCGCAATGGTCGGAATGCAGGTGGGTATTCACGACGCGGCTGAGACGCTGCGCGCCGACTTGACCCAGCGCATGCTCGACCAGGGCCACCACCAGCGCAGCGTGTTTCACATAGCCGCTGTCGATCAGCGTTGCGCCGCCATCGGGCTCGGCGATCAGCACCATGTTGGACGACAGCCAGTCGCGCTCGATGAATCGAACGCCGGCAGGCAAGCGCACAGCCGGCTCAGCCCGACTCATGAGAACGCACCAGTTCGCGCGCCCGGCCCGCGCCCATGCGTGAGGCAAGTGCGGTTTCAAGGTCGACCTCGAAGTGCCGGGCGAGCTGCACCCAGACCGCCATGCGCTCGTGGTCATCGAGCATGATCCAGGCTTCGATCTGCTCGATGGTGCGCGCGCAGCCCAGGCAGCGGCGCGATTCGGAATCGAGCTGACAGACCGAGATACAGGGTGAAGGAATGGTGGCTGCGGTCATGGCTGGGTCCGTTGGAGATGTCGAATGGCGATCATGCGTGCACCTCGGCCCCGGCCTTGTGCTCCTCGCGCGCCGCGAGCGCTGCGCCCACGCGCGAGCCATAGCGACGGCCCACCTGCCCGGAGATCCACTGGCCGGTTTGCACCATCGCCTCGAGGTTCAGACCCGTATCGATACCCAGGCCCTTGAACAGCCACAGCAGGTCTTCGGTGGCGACATTGCCGGTTGCACCCTTCGCATACGGACAGCCGCCAAGCCCCGCCACAGCGCTATCGAACCGGTGCACGCCCACCTCCAGGCAGCCGTAGACATTGGCGACCGCCTGACCGTAGGTGTCATGGAAATGCCCCGAGAGCTGGGCGAGCGGCACCTCGCGTGCAGCCGCCTCGAACACCCGCTTCACATGACGGACGGTGGCCACACCGATGGTGTCGGCGATACCGATCTCGTCACAGCCCAGATCGCGCGTTCGCCGCACCAGATCGATCACCGATTCCAGGGGGACATCGCCCTGATAGGGGCAGCCAAAGGCCACCGAGATCACTGCGCGAAGCCGCAGACCGTGCGCCTTGGCAGCCTGGGCCACCGGGCGAAACCTCTCGATGCTCTCGGCCACCGAACAGTTGGTGTTCCGCATTGAAAACGCCTCGCTTGCTGCGCCAAAGATCACCACCTCATCGACCCGGCTCGCAAGGGCCGCCTCGAAGCCTTTCAGGTTGGGGGTGAGCGCAGACAACGTGAGCCCTGCACGCCGCGGCAGGCGGGCGAGCACATCGGCAGCATCGGCCATCTGCGGCACCCATTTCGGCGACACGAACGAGGTGACCTCGAGCTGCGATACGCCGGCTGCAAGCAGTCGCTCGCAGAGCTCGACCTTCACATCGGTGGCGAGCGGCGCTTTCTCGTTCTGAAGACCGTCGCGCGGGCCGACCTCGGTCATGAAGACTCGGGCGGGCAGGGTGTTGGACATGGTGAGGGCTTTCATGGAGAGCGGGTTCAGTAGGCGCGTCTGCGGTCAACCAGACCACTGGGCGCCTCGCCCAGGCACAGCTGGGTGATGCGGCGTGCCACCTGGCGGGCGGACTCGCTCACGACGGTAATCGCCGCCACATGCGGCGTGATGCGTACCTGCGGGTGGGTCCAGAAGCGGTGCTCGCGCGGCAGCGGCTCAGTGCGAAATACATCGAGCGCGGCGCAGGTGATCGCGCCTGAGTCGAGGGCAGCGAGCAACGCCTCGTCGACCACCAGATCGCCTCGTGCAACGTTGATGAGGAAAGCCCCGCGCGGCAGCTGCGCAAGGCGCGTGGCGTCAAACAGATTGCGGGTCGCAGGCGTGAGCGGCGCTGCAACCACCAGCACCTGGACGCCTGCGAGGAACGGCTCAAGCCCGTGCGAGTCGTCAAAGCACTCAATGCCGGCGAGCGCGCGCGGCGAGCGGGAATAGCCCCGCACTGCAAAGCCGAGCGCGGCCAGCGCGCGCGCGATCGCCTCGCCCATCTTGCCCATCCCGAACACCCCCACGGCGCAGCGGGCCGGGCTCACGTAGGGCCACTCCTGCCAGACACCCTCGCGCTGCTGCGCCTCATAGCGGTCATAGCGATAGTGAAAGCGCAGCACCTCGTGCGCGCAATAGGCCGCCATCTGCTCGGCCATGCCGCCATCCTCGATGCGATAAACCGGCAGCTGCTCGGGCAGCGTCGGGTCGGTAAGCAGCCAGTCAACGCCCGCGCCGGCAGCAAAGACCGCAGCGAGTCCGGGCTGGCGCGTGAAAAACCCGGGTTGCGGCCGCCACAGCACCGCATAATCGGCAGCGGGCGCATCGGCCGAATCAGGCACGATCCGGGCCCGCGGCAACGCTTCGCTGAGCGCCTGGGCCCACTCCTGAGCGGCCTCCGCGCTCCGCAAACCCAGCACGATGGTGGGCGATGCACTCGCCAGCGGGGAACCGTCTTGCGCGCGGTCGGCGCCAGAAGATAAGCCTGTCATGCTGCCCCCGTTGCAATCGGCTCGATCGCAAGAAGCGCCGCGCCCTCCTGCACCTGTGAACCTGTCGAATGAAGAATGGCGGTGACGCGACCCGCTTCGGGCGCAGTGATGACATGCTCCATCTTCATCGCCTCGAGCACCGCGAGCGGCTGGCCGCGCTCAACCACCGCACCCACCTCCACCATGAGTGCCACCACCTTGCCAGGCATCGGTGCGGCAAGGCTGCCCGCATCCGCGGTCGCCTCATCGGGATTGCCCCCCGACGGCAGCACCGCGATGCGAAGCGCACGGCCCCGCTCGGATATGAGGACCGATGACCCATCAATGAGCGCGCCGCAGCGAACTGCTTCGGCGCCAACGAGTGCACCCAAAGCGCCCTGCGCGGTATCGAGCCGTGGGTCGGCGATGCAGACCACCTCATCGCCTGAAAATGCGGTGAAGCCCGCGCCCGAGCGGGCGGCTTCGATTCGAAGTTCGCACTGCTCGGCATCGGTTGCAAGCCGCAGCCAGCGGGCGCCCTGCCCATGCACCCGCCAGCTGTCGGCGGCCCGCCACGGGTCGGTCCATGCGGTCTCGGGAGCCTCTGCGCCAGCGGCGCCGCCGACGAGGCCTGCCCGCGGCATGCGGCGAGCGCCCTCTGCCGACTCGCTCGCGAGCCACGCCGCGGCGGCCACCGCCCAATCGCGCATGGTCATGGGGGCAGGCGAAGGCAGGATCGTCGAGCGCTCGCGCTCGATCAATCCGGTATCGAGGTCGGCCGAGGCGAACGCCGGCGACTGCATCAGTCGATACAGGAAGGCCGCGTTGGTGGACACGCCCGCGATTCGAACCTGAGACAGCGCCTGCGCCATTCGCGCGCGCGCCTGATCGCGGTCCACTCCCCAGGTAATGAGCTTGGCAATCATCGGGTCATAGTGGGGCGAGATCACATCGCCCGCGCGAACCCCGCTATCGATCCGTAGCGCCGCTGGCTCACCCTGCGTACCCGCCCCGACCGAAAAACCTGCCGCAGGCGGCAAATGGAGCGCGCGCAGCGCCCCGGTGGAGGGCAGAAAACCGCGCTCGGGATTCTCGGCATAGAGCCGCACCTCGATCGCATGCCCGCGTCGTGCCAGCGCCGACTGCGACAGCGGCAGCGGTTCACCCGCCGCCACGCGCAACTGCCACTCGACCAGATCGAGGCCAGTGATCATTTCCGTGACCGGATGCTCGACCTGAAGCCGGGTGTTCATCTCCATGAAATAGAAGCGCCCGTCCTGCTCGGCGATGAATTCCACGGTGCCCGCACCCTCATAGCCCACCGCGCGAGCCGCCGCCACCGCCGCAGCACCCATCTCCTCGCGCCTTGCCTCCGACAGGCCTGGCGCGGGCGCCTCTTCCACCACTTTCTGATGACGGCGCTGCACCGAGCAATCACGCTCAAACAGATGGAGCGCGTTGCCGTGCCGGTCGGCAAACACCTGCACCTCGATGTGGCGCGGCCGCCTGAGGTAGCGCTCAACCAGCACCTGATCGGACCCGAAGGCCGACAACGCCTCACGCCGACACGAAGCGAGCGCCGCCTCGAAATCAGCGCTTTGTTCGACGATCCGCATGCCCTTGCCGCCACCGCCTGCGCTCGCCTTGATGATCACCGGATAGCCGATCGCATCGGCCTCGCCGCGCAGATAATCGGCCTCCTGCCGCTCGCCGTGATAACCGGGCACGAGCGGCACGCCCGCCCGCGCCATCAGTGTCTTGGCGGCTGATTTGCTCCCCATTGCAGCAATGGCCTCGGGCGGCGGGCCAACGAAGACCAGGCCCGCGTCGCGCACCGCTCGCGCGAAGGCGTCGTTCTCGGACAGAAACCCGTAGCCGGGATGGATGGCCTGCGCCCCCGAGGCACGCGCGGCCGCGATGATCGCCTCGCCCTTCAGATAGGACTCACGCGCCGCCGCCGGCCCCAGACGCAGCGCCTGATCGCATGCGGCCACGTGCGCCGCGCGCGCATCGGCATCGGAATACACCGCCACGGTTTCAATGCCCAGTCGCGCCGCGGTGGCCGCCACCCGGCAGGCGATTTCGCCCCGGTTGGCAATGAGAATGCGTTTGAACACAGCGGACCGCCTTACATGCGGAAAACGCCGAACCGGGTCGGCGGAATCGGCGCATTGAGCGCCGCGGACAAACCCAGCGCCAGCACCCGACGGGTGTCGACCGGATCGATGATGCCGTCATCCCAGAGCCGTGCGCTCGCGTAATAGGGATGGCCCTGCCGCTCGTACTGCTCGCGGATCGGCGCACGAAAGGCTTCCTCATCGTCGGCGCTCCAATGCCCGCCGCGCGACTCGATGCCATCGCGGCGGACGGTGGCGAGCACCGAGGCGGCCTGCTCGCCGCCCATCACGCTGATGCGGGCGTTGGGCCACATCCAGAGAAAGCGCGGCGAATACGCGCGGCCGCACATGCCGTAGTTGCCCGCGCCAAAGGAGCCGCCAATGATCACCGTGAACTTGGGCACCTGCGCGCAGGCCACCGCGGTGACGAGCTTCGCGCCGGCACGAGCAATGCCCTCATTCTCGTATTTTCGGCCCACCATGAAGCCGGTGATGTTCTGCAAAAACACAAGCGGCACGCGGCGCTGCGCGCAGAGTTCAATGAAGTGCGCGCCCTTGGCCGCCGATTCGGAAAACAGGATACCGTTGTTGGCCACAATTCCCACCGGCATGCCCTCGATCCAGGCAAAACCGGTCACCAGCGTGCTGCCGTAACGGGATTTGAATTCGTCGAATTCAGAGCCATCGACGACCCGCGCGATGATCTCGCGCACGTCGAACGATTTGCGCGCGTCGGTGGGAATCACCCCCAGCAACTCCTCGGCCGCATAGACGGGCGGCCGCGGCGCGCGACAGGCAAGCTCGATCCGCTTGTCTCGGTTGAGCGTGGCCACGATCGATCGGGCGATGGCAAGCGCGTGTTCGTCGTTGGCGGCCAGATGATCGGCCACCCCCGAGAGCCGCGTATGCACGTCGCCCCCGCCCAGGTCTTCGGCACTCACCTCCTCGCCGGTGGCAGCCTTCACCAGCGGCGGGCCACCCAGAAAAATGGTGCCCTGGTTGCGCACAATCACCGCCTCATCGCTCATCGCAGGCACATAGGCGCCGCCCGCGGTGCAGGAGCCCATCACCACGGCAATCTGCGCAATACCCTCGGCCGACATCGTCGCCTGGTTGTAGAAGATGCGGCCGAAGTGCTCGCGATCGGGAAACACTTCGTCCTGATTGGGCAGGTTGGCGCCACCTGAATCCACCAGGTAAATGCAGGGCAGACGATTGTCGCGCGCCACTTCCTGCGCCCGCAGATGTTTTTTCACCGTGACCGGATAGTAGGTGCCGCCCTTCACCGTGGCGTCGTTACAGACGATCACGCACTCCTGACCGCTCACCCGACCGATGCCGGTGATGATGCCCGCACACGGCGCCTCATCGCCATACATGCCGTAAGCCGCGAGCGGTGAGAGCTCGAGAAAGGGCGAGCCGGGATCGAGCAGCCGCTCGATGCGTTCGCGCGGAAGAAGCTTGCCGCGCGCGACATGGCGTGCGCGCGCGGTTTCGCCGCCGCCTGAGGCAGCGTGTTTCACCTTCTCACGCAGATCGCCCACCAGCGTGCGCATGGCCTGCGCGTGGGCGGAAAAATCGGCGCCTGCCGGGTCGAGCTTGCTGACTATCTGAGACATGACGGACGATCCTCGACAGGCAAAAAATGGACTCGCGGCCGGACCGGCACTGTGACGGCGCGCACACCGCGCATGATCAATCGGCAAGCGCCCGGCCGATCAGGATCCGCTGAATGTCGCTCGTACCCTCATAGATCTGGCAGACACGCACATCGCGGTAAATCCGTTCAACCGGGAAATCATTGACATAACCGTAGCCGCCGTGAATCTGGATCGCGTCCGAGCAGATTTTCTCCGCGGTTTCGGAGGCGAAGAGCTTGGCCATGGCGGCTTCCTTCAGACAGGGCTTGCCCGCATCCTTGAGCGCGGCCGCGTGAAGAATCAGCTGTCGCGCCGCTTCGAGCCCCGTCGCCATATCGGCGAGCCGGAACTGCACCGCTTGATGATTGAAGATGGCCGAGCCGAAGGCCTCGCGCTCGTGCGCGTAGCGAAGCGCCGCCTCGAACGCGGCGCGCGCCATGCCCACCGACTGCGAGGCAATGCCAATCCGCCCGCCCTCGAGCCCGGAGAGCGCAATGCGATAGCCCTGGCCGGGCTCGCCGATCAGGTTCTCGGTTGGCACCCGGCAGCCCTCGAGCGCAATCTGTGCGGTGTCCGATGAATGCTGGCCAAGCTTCTTCTCGATGTGCGCCACCCGATAGCCGGGGCTGTTGGTGGGCACCAGAAAAGCAGAAATGCCACGCTTTCCCGCCTCGCGGTCGGTCACCGCCATCACGATCGCCACATCACCGTTGGCGCCCGAGGTGATGAACTGCTTCACGCCATCGAGCACCCAGTGATCACCTTCCAGCCGTGCGGTGGTGCGAAGCGCCGACGCATCCGACCCCACCTGCGGTTCGGTGAGGCAGAACGCGCCCAGCATTGCACCCGAGGCGAGCGGGGCGAGCCAGCGCGCCTTCTGCGCCTCCGAGCCCCAGGCAAGCAGGATCGAACAGACCGGGCAGTTGTTGACCGAGACGATGGTGGAGGTGCCGCCATCGCCCGCAGCGATCTCCTCGATCACGAGCGCAAGCGACGCATAGTCGAGTCCGGCGCCGCCCCAGCGCTCGGGCACCGCAACGCCGTAGCAGCCAAGCGCAGCGAGCCCCGCGAGCGCCTCGCGCGGGAAGGTGTCATGGCGGTCCCAGTGTGCGGCATGCGGCGCGACATGGTCGCGAACATAGTCGCGGACCGCGTCGCGAATCAGCCGATGGTCTTCGGTGAGCAGCATGGATGGGGCCGCGGCTTACAGCATCTCGAGAGCCACTGCCGTGGCTTCGCCGCCGCCGATGCAAAGCGAGGCCACGCCCCGCTTGCCGCCGCGCGCCCGGAGCGCGCCAATCAGCGTGACGATCAGCCGCGCACCGGACGCACCGATCGGATGGCCAAGCGCGCAGGCGCCGCCATTCACATTGACCTTGGCATGCGGGATGCCGTGATCGCGCATGGCAGCCATTGCCACCACCGCAAACGCCTCATTGATTTCGAACAGGTCGACCGAATCGGTGGTCCAGCCGGTCTTGGCGTAGAGCTTCTCGATCGCGCCAACCGGTGCCGTGGTAAACCACTGCGGCTCCTGCGAATGCGTGGCGTGTGCCACCAACCGCGCAAGGGGCTTGACACCCAGGCGTGCAGCCGTGGAGGCGCGCATCATGACGAGCGCGGCCGCGCCGTCGGAGATGGACGAGGACGTGGCGGCGGTCACCGTACCGTCCTTCCGGAAGGCGGGCTTGAGCGAGGGGATCTTGTCGACGTTGGCCTTGAAGGGCGCCTCATCGCGCGCAATCTCCACATCGCCCTTCCTGCCAGCCACGGTAACCGGCGCGATCTCCCAGGCAAAGCTGCCGTCGGTGTTGGCGGCCACGGCGCGACGGGTGGATTCAATCGCGTAGGCATCCTGCTCCTCTCGGGTGAAGGCGTATTTGCCTGCACAGTCTTCGGCGAACTGGCCCATTGACTTGCCGCCCCCGTTGGGCGTTTTTTCGTAGGCGTCTTCCAGACCGTCAAGGGCCATGTGATCGAAGAGGGTACCGTGGCCGTAGCGATAGCCGCCTCGGCCTTTCAGCATCATGTAGGGGGCGTTGCTCATGCTCTCCATGCCGCCCGCCACCACAATCTCGGCACTGCCCGCAACCAGCAGGTCATGCGCGAACATGGCGGCCTTCATGCCCGAGCCACAAACCTTATTGAGGGTGGTCGCGCCGGTTGAGCGCGGCAGCCCCGCGCCGAGCGTGGCCTGACGCGCCGGTGCCTGGCCCTGACCAGCCGGCAGCACGCAGCCCATGATCACCTCCTGCACCTGCTCGGGGGCGATCCCCGCGCGGGCCACCGCCGCCTTGATGGCATGCGAGCCCAGCTGATGGCCGGCAAAGCCCGACAGCTCACCCACCATACTGCCGATGGGGGTGCGGGCAACCGAAACGATAACGACGGGATCGTTCATTTGAGATTCTCCTGGTTGGGAATGTCTGGATCGGAAACATGACGGAAGCGAAGCGCCTCCGGATACGGAAAGACGTCCTCGAGCACGCCCTCGCGGATGCGCGCCTGGCGGGCGCGCCAGAAGCCCGCCTCCAGCAGCTCGCCGTGGTGAGCCCTGAACACTGCACGGATCGCCGGATGCCCGAGAAGAAAGGTGCCGAACTCTTCGGGAAAGACATCATTGGGGCCTACCGCATACCAGGGCTCGCTCGCCATGTCGTCTTCGGGCGTGCGTGCCGGCGGAATTTCCCGGAAATTGCAGTCGGTGAGGTAGGCGACCTCGTCATAGTCATAGAACACGATGCGGCCCTGGCGCGTGACACCGAAATTCTTGTAGAGCATGTCGCCCGGAAAGATGTTGGCCGCAACCATCTCGCGAATGGCGTTGCCATATTCGATGATCGCGCGCTCGCGCTCGGCATCGCTCGATCGCTCGAGGTGAAGGTTGAGCGGGGTCATGCGGCGCTCGATATAGAGGTGCCTGATCACCACCGACTCACCGTCGTCTTCAATGAGCGAGGGAGCGGCCTCGCGCAGCTCGGCAAGCAGCGCAGGATCGAAACGCTCGCGCGGAAACGGCACATCGGAATACTCCCAGGTGTCGGCCATGCGGCCCACCCGGTCGTGCAGCTTCACCATCTGGTAACGGCCCTGGATGAACTCGCGCGAGACCTCCTTTGAGCGGCGATCCTTGATGAGCTTGAACACATAGGGAAACGACGGCAGCGTGAACACCGCCATGACCAACCCGCGGATGCCGGGCGCTGCCATGAAGCGGTCATGCGAATGGCGCAGATGATGCAGCAGGTCGCGGTAGAAGAGCGTCTTGCCCTGCTTGTGCAGCCCCAGCATGGTGTAGAGCTCGGACTCGGGCTTGGCCGGCATGAGGCTGCGCAGAAAGCGCACATAGGCCGAGGGCACATCCATGTCGACCATGAAATAGGCGCGCGAGAAATTGAACAGCGCCTCGATTCGGGCCTCGCCAAACAGCATCGCATCGGCGTAGGCGCGACCCCCTGAATCGCGCAGCCACGGCACCACAAAGGGCCGAACCTCACCATCGTCGATGATGCGGCCAATCAGGTAGGCACCCTTGTTACGGAAAAAAAGGGTTCGCAGCACCTGGATCTGCCAATCGGCCGCGGGCTCGAACCGTTCGCCGAATTCGGCTGCGAGCGCCCGCTCCATGCGCGCCACATCACGCTCGGCATCGACATAGGGGCAGGCGAGACCCAGGTCGATGAGAAGCGACCGCAACGCCGCGGCAAGCCCCGACACATGCGGGTAATAAACCCGCCACGATGGCGGATCGGCATCGAGATGCTCGGTGGATACGGCCGGCCGGACAAAAATGAAGTCGTTCCGAAAATAGCTCCGGTGCAGGATCTTGGTGCTCACCGAGTTGAAAAACGACTCGGCCAGTTCGGGCTGGCGGTGCTCGGAGAGCGCCCCCACATAGTGCCGCTTCACCTGTGACCAGATGCCCTCGGTGAGCTCGGACTGCGCAAAGCCCGATTCCAGTCGCGACACGGCCTCGCGCACCCGCAGGTCATAGAACTCGATGCGCTCGCGGGCAAGCCGCCGAATGCCGTGCCAGTCACCATGCTCCCAGCGCGCCTTGGCCTGCTGGGCGTTGTAGCGAAAAAGCGCGTAGTGCCGGTCAAAGCCCGCCAACACCATCGCGGCGATCGCCGCCGCGCGTGTTTCGCCCTCATCAACAGGCGCTGCCGCTCGCCCATCGGGGCGCTCCGCAGCGGCGGCCGACGCTGGCGCGCGCGCAAGGTGAGGGGTGGCTGAACGGGGCATGTGGGGCAACGATTGGCGATGAGCGGGGACGGATTCCGCTTACCGGGTATCGGCAAACAGTTCGCGGCCGATCAGCATGCGCCGGATCTCGGAGGTGCCGGCACCGATCTCGTAGAGTTTGGCGTCGCGCCACAGCCGGCCGGTGGGCATGTCGTTGATGTAGCCGTTGCCCCCCAGGCACTGAAGCGCCTCGCCCGCCATCCAGGTGGCCTTTTCGGCTGAATAGAGAATTGCTGCAGCGGCGTCTTTCCGAAGGCTTCGCACGTCAACCGAGCCGTCACGGGTGCGATCGCACTGCCTGCCCACCGCGTAGACATAGGCACGACACGCCATCATGGTGGAATACATGTCGGCGAGCTTGCCCTGCATGAGCTGAAATTCGCCGATCGGCTGGCCGAACTGCTTGCGCTCATGCACATAGGGGATCACCACATCCATGCAGGCCTGCATGATGCCAAGCGGGCCACCCGAGAGCACCGCGCGCTCGAAATCGAGCCCACTCATCAGCACCCGTGCGCCAGAACCAAGCCCACCGAGCACGTTTTCAGCCGGCACCTCGCAGTTGTCGAACACCAGTTCGCCGGTGTGGCTGCCGCGCATGCCGAGCTTGTCGAGCTTTTGAGCGACCGAAAAGCCCTTGAAGTGCTTCTCGACCAGAAACGCGGTCACGCCACGCGCGCCCGCCTCGACGTCGTTTTTTGCGTAGATGATCAGCACATCGGCGTCGGGGCCGTTGGTGATCCACATCTTGCTGCCATTCAGAACCCAGCGATCGCCCTTGAACTCGGCGCGCAGCCGCATCGACATCACATCGGAACCGGCATTGGGTTCGGACATGGCGAGCGCGCCGATTTTCTCGCCCGAGATGAGCCCGGGCAGGTAGCGCGCGCGCTGCGCATCGGTGCCGTTTCGCGAGATCTGGTTGACGCACAGATTGGAGTGGGCACCGTAGGACAGGCCCACCGAGGCCGAACCACGGGAAATTTCCTCCATGGCAACGATGTGCGCAAGGTAGCCCAGACCCGCGCCGCCCTGGCTTTCAGGCACCGTGATCCCGAGTACGCCCAGTTCGCCGAACTTGCGCCAAAGATCCATGGGGACTTGGTCGGTGCGGTCGATCTCCCCGGCACGTGGCGTGATTTCGCGGGCAACGAAGGCGCGCAGCGCCTCTCGAAGCATCTGCACATCCTCGCCCAGTTCGAACTGCAGTCCGGGGATTTCGGTCATCACTTTTCTCCTTGGCACCCAGCTGGGCCGTTACCCGCCGCGCGCAGCTCAGCTGCGCACGTCGTCGCGGCCGGTGATTGTCATTTCGGTCGCGGTCATGGTGGCGATCAGCCGCTCACGGCCCGAGGCCTCGATGGCGATGGCATCGGCGTCGGCCAGCGTGATGGTTCGGCCGGCCTTCCTCACGCGGCCGATGAAACGGAAACGCTCGCCTCGGCCGGGCGAGATCAGATTGAGCTTGTACTCGATCGTGAGAATGCCGGACTCAGCCGGCATGAGCGTGAGCGACGCAAATCCGCAGGCCGAGTCGAGCGCTGTGCCCAGAATGCCACCGTGGATGAACCCGTGTTGCTGGGTGATGTGAGCGCTGAAGGGCATTTCGATCTCAACCTCGCCCGCTGCCACGCGAACCAGTCGCGCGCCAATGGTGGTCATGGCCGGCTGGCGGCCAAAGCTTTCCCGGATGCGCGACTCAAAGCGCGGGTCCGGCGGCGCCGGGGCGCGGGATGAGGCGGATACAGGGTTGGTCATGGCCGATGGCGCGCAAGGCGGGCGATGGATGAATAATCGGATTGACGTTGACGTTGACGTTAACGTGAAGCCGGTCTGGCAACGGCGGCCCGACTCTTTCGCGTGGTGGCTGGCCGCCGGTTTGGCGCCTGCGCGAGCAACTCCCGGGCACGATCTTCATGCGCGCGGATTTCGGCCAGGGTCTCGTTCAGGTCGCGAAGCTGCGACTCGAGCAGGGTGCGATGACGATCCAGTACCTCGAGGAACCGGGTGAGCTGTGGTGCGGTATCAGCGGGTGAGTCGTACATATCGATGAGATCGCGAATTTCCGAGAGCGACAAGCCCAGCCGCTTGCCGCGCAGCGTGAGCTTCAGACGCGTGCGGTCACGGTGCGAATACGATCGCTGGCGGGCACCGGCTCCCACTCGACGCGGCGACAGGAGCCCCTGGTCTTCGTAGAAACGAATGGTTCTGGGCGTGATTTCGAACTCGCGCGCGAGTTCGCCGATACTGTAGGTAGGCATGGATGAAATGATCGGTCGAGTTGACGTTTACGTCAACTGGAGATCATCGTCCCGTCCGGGCTCCCAGATGACCTAGGCGGCGAATACGCCCAGGCGCTCGAGCTGCTGGTCCACCGCAGGCTCCCAGCCCCGATTGGCGGCAGGGCTCGCCGGGCTCGGGTGCAGGATCTGATCGACCCTGGGCGCAAGCCCCGCGGGGCCAGCGGCAAGCGCCGCTTCGATTCGGGCCCGCGCATAGCCCCCCACACCGATCACCCAGGCGGGGGCAAGCGCCGCCACCGCCTCCCGCAGGTGGGCATCGCACGCCGCCTGGAGCGGTGCCAGTTCGGCGCGCGGCAGCCGGTCGGGCGTGAAATTCCGCCCCGACGCCTCCAGAAACACGAGCGGGCAATAATTGAGCACGAAGCACTGTGAAAAGAAGACGTCGGGCGGCCCGAAGCGGCGCGCGGCCCAGCCCCAGAGCCGGCGTCCACTGACCTCGGAGCGACGGCACGCAAAGCCCTCGATGGGTCGCCGCGGATGCGCATCGGCGACGCCGACCACCGGCGCCTCGATCCCCATCCAGTCGCGCACCGCAGCCACCTCACCGAACGGCACGCCGGTCTGCATCATGCCGAAGGGCCCGGGATTCATGCCGACGAACACCGCGCGCAGGCCCTGCGCCGCATAGCGCTCCAGGTAGGCGCGGTGCGGCGCCCAGGCGTAGTCGAGCGGGTTGTAGACATGGGTGACCGGCGCGGAAAATTCGAGCGCCGAGACCGCCTCCGACAGCCTGGTCGCAGCGGCGATCAGCGCCTGCGCGGCGGCAAGCCGCGACGACCCGGGTTGGGACGACTCAGACCGGGGCACGGGGAGCAGGGCAGCGGAAGTCACAGCCGGCAGTGTAGTGCGCCCGGTCGCGGGATGCACGCGCGCCCGCTCTCCGCTAGCATCCGGCTCCAGGAAAACGTTTACCCCAGGAGCACCTCATGGACATGCCGGTACGCAAGCGGCCGCCGAATCCGGCCGGACTCGAGCCCTACGAACGCCCTCAGCCCTGGGGCATGGTCCCGGACATGGTGATCAACGACGCGCTCGACGGCGATGACACGCTCTGGGCGCCGGTCGCCCCCGGCATCTGGTCGCGCCCACTCCACCTCAACGTGAGCGGTGGCTATTACGTGCATCTGCTGCGGGTCAAGCGTGCCGGCATTCTTCAGCGTCACCGTCACTCCGGGGCCGTTCACGCCTGGGTCATCCGCGGCAGCTGGTACTACCTCGAACACGACTGGATTGCCTGCGAGGGCAGCTATGTGTTCGAGCCACCGGGCGAGACGCACACGCTGGTCGTGCCAGATGATTGTCAGGACATGATCACGCTTTTCACGGTGCACGGCTCGCTCATGTATGTCGACCCGCAGGGCACCTCCACCGGCTACGACGATGTGTTCACGCGCATCGAGCGCTATCGCGCGCACTTTGAGGCGGTGGGGCTGGGGGCGGATTATGTGAAGCGGTTCATGCGCTGAGCCGCGCCTTCGGGGTGGGCGCGGGCGCGTGCCACACCCATCACCAGCCCGAGACCCAGGCCCAGCGTTGCCATGGCGGTGCCGCCATACGACATAAACGGCAGCGGCACGCCCACCACCGGCAGCACGCCCGACACCATGCCGATGTTGACGAAGGCGTACACGAAGAACACCAGCGCAAGCGCCCCCGCGAGAAGCCGGTCAAACAGCGTGAGCCCGCGGGCCGCAATGGCAAGCGCACGCAGCACCACCGCCAGATAGAGCGCGATCAGCACGCCATTGCCCACCAGACCGAACTCTTCGGAAAACACCGCGAGAATGAAATCGGTCGTACGTTCGGGCACAAATTCGAGCCGGGTCTGCGTGCCTTCCATCCAGCCCTTGCCCCAGACCCCGCCCGAACCGATCGCGATGGTGGACTGGATGATGTGAAAGCCCCGACCCAGGGGGTCGGAGGCGGGGTCGAGGAGCGTCAATACCCGCTGTCGCTGGTAATCGTGCATGGCTGCCCACAGAAACGGCGCGCTGGCCGCAAGACCGATCACCATCGAGGCGATCAGCTTCCAGCTGAGCCCGGCGAGAAAGATCACGAAGCCGCCGCTCGCGAGCACCAGAAGCGCGGTACCCAGGTCGGGCTGGCGCGCGATCAGCCAGACCGGCACCATGAGGAGCACCGCGGTGGCCGCGAAATCAAACCAGCGCAACATCCCCTCGCGCTGCTGAAAATACCAGGCAAGCATCAGGGGTGCAGCGATCTTGAGCACTTCGGACGGCTGGATCCGGATGAAGCCGAGATTGAGCCAGCGCCGCGCACCCTTGGCGATATCGCCGAACAACGCGACCGCAATCAGCATCGCCACCCCGCCGACAAAGAGCGGCACGGCAAACCGGACCAGCCAGCTTCTTGGCACCAGCGCGGCCGCCCAGAGCGCGAAGACGGCGATCGCGAGGTTGCGCAGGTGCGCCTCAAAGCGGCCGGGAAAATCATAGGCGGCCGAATACATGGTGATCACGCTCAAGCCCACCACCAGGCCGATCGCAATCAAGAGCGGCCAATCGAACACCGCAACCCAGGGTCGGATCCGCAACCACGCGCCCTGCAGCCGGCTCACCGGGCGCCTCCCGGCTGGGCCGCGGTGGACGATGCCTCGACCCGCTCGGGCTCCAGATCTTCCGGCACGTCGCGCATCTCGGACTCGTCCATGGGGGGGAGCCGGATGCCGGCCCGGTCAGGTGGCAGCTTTCCAAGAAGATGGAAATCAAACAGCGCGCGCGCGATCGGGGCGGCAGCCTGGGCGCCAAAACCGCCGTTTTCAACGATCACCGCCAGCGCGATCCGCGGCGAGGCGACCGGCGCAAACGCGACGAAGAGCGAATGATCGCGGTGCCGCTCGGCCACCTTCCGCACATCATATTTTTCGTTCTGACGGATGCCGATCACCTGCGCCGTGCCGGTCTTGCCCGCGGCCTGATACTCCGCTCCGCTGAACACCACACGACTGGTCCCCAGCCGGTTCACGTCCACCATCGCACGCGTGACCAGGCGCACATGCTCGGGGCGCAGCGGGATCGGCTCACCCGGGTCGGCCGCCACCAGCTCGACCGGCCCGCCAGGCGCCTGTGAGGCGCGCAGCAGCCGCGGGCGCATCGGTCGACCGCTGTTGGCGAGCGTGGCGGTCGCATGGGCGAGTTGAAGAATGGTGAAGGCGTTGTAGCCCTGCCCGATACCGATCGACGGCGACTCACCGGGCAGCCACTTCTGCCGGAACCGCCGCTGCTTCCATTCCGATGACGGCAGAATGCCCGTGGCTTCATGCTCAAGATCGATGCCCGTGCGCTGACCGAATCCCCATTGCTTCATGAAGCCGTGAATCCGGTCAACGCCCATGTCGTAGGCGAGCTTGTAGTAGTAGGTGTCGCTCGAAACAACAATCGAGGTGTGCAGATCAACCGATCCATACCCCTCGGGGCGCGAATCGCGAAAACGATGTTCGCCCAACTGAAAGTAGCCTGGATCGGCGGTAAGGTCACCGGGGCGTCGCATCCCGGTCTCCAGGGCAGCAAGCGCCATGAAGGGTTTGTAGGTTGACCCCGGCGGATAGGTACCGCGGAGCGCCCGGTTCAATAGCGGCTTGTCCGGATCTTCGTTGAGCGCCTGCCAGCTCGCCGGATCGATGCCGTCGACAAACAGGTTGGGGTCAAAGCTTGGCTGCGAGACGAACGCGAGCACTTCACCGCTGGCGGGTTCAATCGCCACCAGCGCGCCACGACGCCCGTTAAACAGCTGCTCGGCAAGCGCCTGAAGCCTCAGGTCGATGGTGAGCGTGAGATCCGAGCCATTGACCGGCGGGTGCCGGGAGAGCGTGCGCATCACGCGACCCGCAGCCGACACCTCCACCTCGTCATACCCGGGCCGGCCGTGCAACAGCCCCTCGTAGGACTGTTCGATGCCGGCCTTGCCGATGTGGGTCGCCCCTAGATAGCGCGACAACTCCCCCGCATCATCGAGCCGCTTTCGGTCAGCCTGTGAAATTCGACCAATATGGCCGATCAGATGGGAGGCGAGATCACCGTGCGGGTAGCTTCGGAACAGCCGGGCGCGAATCTCCACCCCCGGCAGCCGATAGCGATTGGCAGCAATTTTTGCCACCTCTTCATCGGTCAGCCGCGACTTGATCGGCAGCGGCTCAAGGCGCCGGGAGTCTTCGATCAGCCGGCGAAAGCGCCGCACATCGCGCGGCGTGATGTCAACCAGGCCGGCAAGGTCGGCCACTGTCTGCTCAAGCCGGGAAAACCGCGACGGCGCGAGCTCCAGCGTGTAATACGCGATGTTCTCCGCCATCAGCAGACCGTTGCGGTCGAGGATCAGGCCACGTGTGGGCGGCACCGGCACCAGCGCGATCCGGTTGTCTTCGGCCTGCGCCTGAAAATCGTTGTGGCGAAGCACCTGCAGATAGGCGAGCCGCGCGAGCAGCAGCGCGCCACCAGCGATTGACAGCACGGCACACAGCAGCAGACGCCTGCGGATCTTGCGCAGGTTTGCGAGCGCCTGATTGACGTCGTCCGTCACCCGCATGACGGCCTGCGGGCGTGATGGGGAGCGGGCGCGCGGATCACAGCGGCCGGGTCTCGTCGCGCTCGACCGGTCGACGCTGCGGCGCAAGCAGCAACCACTCGGTGGGCACCCAGAGCGCGGCAGCGGCGAGGCTGGGCACGAAATAAAGCCATCCTGGAAACTCGGCGCCCAGCACCATGCGGATAATCAGGGTGGTGACCTGCGCGAGCAAAAAAAGCGGCAGCAGATGGAGCATCCGGCCGAGCGCACCGAACCAGGCGAGCCGCCGATGCAGGCTGATGGCGCCATAGGAGACAAGGCTGTAGGCGAGCGCATGCTCGCCCAGAAGCGCCGCCGAATGAACATCCATGAGGAGCCCCAGCGCAAAGGCGACACCAATCCCCACCATTTGCGGCTCGCGAAGGCTCCAGAACACCAGCGCCAGCGCGATAAAATCCGGGGCGAGCGGCAACGGTCCCCACGGAAACAGGTTGAGGAGAAAGGCGCAGGCGAGACTGAACGCAGCAAACGCCCGGTTGGCCGGCAGCAACACGGTTTCGCGGTGGGTGTTCATCCGCCCGCACCCTTGCCGCGTGCGCCCGGCGCCCGTTGGGCGGGCTCGGCAGACGGGCGGGGCGGCTCAAAAGAGGGCCGCCCGCCGGTGGTCTCAAGCAACACCAGGAGCATGCGCGAGCGCTCGACCGCGGCGGCCGGCTCAACCCGTGCGACCGTAAACGATGAGCCGCCTCGGCGCACCTCCCGCACCCGCCCAACGGGCAGGCCCGCCGGAAACACGCCATCGAGCCCCGAGGTGAAGAGTTCGTCACCGGTACGCAGGTCGACCCCCGCGGGCAGGTAGCGCAACTCGATCAGATCGGCTCGGCCGGCCCCGAAAGCCACTGCGCGCACACCGTTACGGCGCACCTCCACCGGCAGCGTCGAGGCGCGATCGGTGAGAAGCGTCACCTCGGCCGACAGCGGCAGCACGCGGGAGATCTGCCCAATGACCCCTTGCGCATCGAGCACCGGCTGACCCGCCAGGAGCCCGTGCTGCTCGCCGCGATCGACCACCACCCGCCGGGTAAACGGATCACCGGTTTCATAGAGAACCTCAGCCACCGTGGAGCGGAATGAATTGCGCTCGCGCATGCCGAGCAGCTTCCGGAGCTGGGCGTTTTCAGCAGCCAGATGCTCGCCCTGCTGAAGGGACCGGGCATTGGCGGCCTCGAGGCGGACCAGCCGCTCGTTATCGTCGCGCAGACGGGTCACGCCACCCGCGTAGTCGGCCATCACCGATACGGCGTCGCGCGGCGCGAGGAGCGCACGCTGCACAGGGTAGAGCGCGGTACCGACTGCCGCGCGGACGACCTCGAGGGCACGATAGCGCGCATCGAGCACCAGCAGCGCTATCGCCGCGAGCGCGAACAGAACCAGTCGGACGTCGGCCGACAGGCCCTGCCGGAAAAAAGGCGGCGGTGCTCGGTCCATCGGCTCTTTGTGAAGCGGGAGAGCGGCGCGCGGCGCGGCCGCCGCTTCGCCTTACTCGCTGGTGAAGATCAGGGTGTTCTTGTCGATACGCTCAAGCGCCATGCCACAGCCTCGAACCACGCAGGTGAGGGGGTCTTCGGCCACCAGAACCGGAAGACCGGTTTCCTCGATCAGCAGGCGGTCGATATCGCGAAGCAAAGCGCCGCCGCCGGTGAGCATGATGCCGCGATCGGTGATGTCGGCACCGAGCTCAGGCGGGGTCTGCTCGAGCGCGATCTTCACCGAGGACACGATGTTGTTCAGCGGGTCGGTGAGGGCTTCCAGAATTTCATTGGACGAGACAGTGAAGCTGCGCGGGATGCCCTCGGAGAGATTGCGCCCCTTCACTTCCATTTCGCGAACCTCGGAGCCGGGAAAAGCCGAACCGATGGTCTTCTTGATCATCTCGGCCGTGGGTTCGCCGATCAGCATGCCGTAGTTGCGGCGAATGTAGTTGATGATGGCTTCATCGAACTTGTCGCCGCCCACGCGGATGGAACCCTTGTAGACGATGCCGCCCAGCGAGATGACGCCCACCTCGGTGGTGCCGCCACCGATGTCAACCACCATCGATCCCGAAGGCTCGGAGACCGGCAAGCCCGCGCCGATGGCTGCGGCCATGGGTTCTTCGATGAGGAAGACCTGCGAGGCGCCTGCGCCAAGCGCTGATTCGCGGATGGCGCGACGCTCGACCTGGGTGGAACCACAGGGCACGCAGATGATGATCCGCGGGCTGGGCGAAAACAGCCGCGACTCATGCACCATGCGGATGAACTGCTTCAGCATCTGCTCGGTGACGGTGAAGTCGGCAATCACGCCATCTTTCATGGGGCGAATGGCTTCAATGCTGCCCGGCACCTTGCCCAGCATCTGCTTGGCCTCAAGGCCCACCGCTGCAATGGTGCGCTTGCCGTTGGGTCCGCCTTCCTGGCGGATGGCGACCACCGACGGCTCATCGAGCACAATGCCCTTGCCACGCACATAGATGAGCGTGTTCGCGGTTCCGAGATCGATCGCCAGGTCGCTGGAGAAGTATTTGCGCAAGAACCCGAACATGGTGTCCGTCCAGGGTCAGAGGGATGGCCGGCAGTCTCGCCGGGGGCGCCGCGACCGGAGATCCGGGCAGCACCGCACAGGGTTCCGCCCAGAGCCGGTCGCGACCGGATTCGTTTGCCCGAGAAGGAAAGAAGCCCGCTCAGGCAGGGCAGAAATCATACCGTATTATCATTCGTCGAATGTCCCTAAACGCTGATGCCGTGCGACGCTTGGCCACGCTCGCACGTCTTGATCTCGATCCGGCCGAGCAGGCCACGCTGCAGGCCGACCTCAACGCGGTCCTCGGGCTGATCGACAGGCTACAGTCGGTCGACACCCAGGGGGTGGCGCCGCTCACCCATCCACAGGCGCTTGCACTGCGGCTGCGAGACGACGCGGTGACCGAGTCCGACTCACGCGCAGCGCTGCAGGCGGGCGCGCCCAAGGTCGAGTCCGGGCTCTACCTGGTTCCGCGGGTGATCGAGTGAGCGCCCTCACCGACCCCACCGGGGCTTCGGTTGCCGAGCTCTCGCTTGCGCTCGCCTCCGGTCAGACCAGTGCGGTTGAACTCGCCCGCCACTTTCTGAACAGGGTTGCCGCAAGCCCGTTAAACGCTTTCATCGACGTGCAGCCCGAGCTCACGCTCGGCCAGGCGCAGGCTGCCGACCAGCGCCTGGCCCGGGGCGAGCGCGGGCCGCTCTTGGGCATCCCCATTGCACACAAGGATATTTTTGTCACCCGCGGCTGGCGCTCCACGGCGGGCTCGCGCATGCTCGCCAACTATGTGAGCCCTTTCGATGCCACGGTGGTCGAGCGGCTGGCGGGCGCGGGCGCGGTCTGCGTGGGCAAAACCAATTGCGACGAGTTCGCAATGGGCGGGGCAAACGAAAATTCCCACTTCGGTGCCGCCCGCAACCCCTGGGATCCGGCGGCCATTCCGGGCGGATCCTCGGGCGGGTCGGCTGCGGCGGTGGCGGGCGGGCTTGCCCCACTGGCCACCGGCACCGATACCGGCGGCTCGGTTCGACAGCCCGCCGCCATGTGCGGTATCACCGGCATCAAGCCCACCTACGGACGCGTCTCTCGCTGGGGCATGATCGCCTATGCATCCAGCCTCGATCAGGGCGGTGCCATGGGGCGAAGCGCGCACGACTGCGCCTTGCTGCTGGGCGCCATGGCGGGCTTCGATCCGCGCGATTCAACCAGCGCAGACCGGGCGCCTGAAGACTTCTCGCGCGAACTCGAGCGCCCGCTCTCGGGTCTGCGAATCGGCCTCCCAAAGGAATTCTTCGGAGACGGCCTGCACGATGACGTCCGGGCTGCGCTGGAATCGGCGTTTGACCAGCTGCGGGGGTTGGGCGTCACCCTGGTTGATGTCTCGCTGCCGCAAACCGAACTCGCCATCCCTGCCTACTACGTGATCGCGCCCGCCGAGGCCTCCAGCAACCTCAGCCGCTTTGACGGCGTGCGCTACGGGCATCGTGCCGACAACCCCACGGACCTCGCCGATCTCTACCGACGCAGCCGCGCCGAGGGGTTTGGCGCCGAAGTGAAGCGCCGCATCCTGATCGGCGCCTATGTGCTGTCGCAGGGCTACTACGACGCCTACTACCTGCAGGCGCAGAAGCTGCGTCGGTTGATCGCCGATGACTTCAGCCGTGCGTTCGAGCAGGTCGATCTGATCGCAGGGCCGGTCTCGCCCACCGTTGCCTGGGAGATCGGCACCCAGACCAACGACCCGGTCGCCAATTATCTCGCCGATATCTACACGCTGCCCGCATCGCTGGCGGGGCTGCCGGGCATGTCGGTGCCGGCCGGTTTTGGCGCGCGAGGCCGTCCGGTGGGGCTGCAGCTGATCGGAAAGCCCTTTGACGAGGCGCGTCTGCTCAATGTCGGCCATCAGTTTCAGCAGGTGACCGACTGGCACCGGCGCCGACCGGCCGAGCCATGACCGGCAAGCACTGCGCGATGCCGGCCGCCCCCAGCAGACCGTCCACCGCCCGCCTGCTGGGCCCGCTCGCCCTGGCTACGCTCGCAGGCTGCGCGGGCGTGGCGCCTGCGCCGATCGCCGACCGACCGATTCACCTCGATGCCCGCTGCGAGCAACAGGACATCAACGACTTTCGCGAGCGGGCGCGACTGGCGGTCACCGACGGCACTGTCCGTGCGCTCTCCTGGCAGCTCTGGGTCGGCAACCGCGGAACCTGCCGCTTCGAGCTTGCCGATTTCCGGCAGGTGCAGTCGCGCCCGCATGTCGAGCTCCTCGCGCGCGACGGCAGCGACTGCAAACTCATGATCTGGCAGGACGGGCGGCGCGTCACCCTGGGACACGCCGGCTGTGAACGCCGCTGCTCGCCCGGCATCGCCGACGACGCCTGGCCGGTGATGTTTGACCCGCGCACCGGTTCGTGCGCACAGGTTCAATAAGGCCTCTCCTCGAATGAACGCACCGCAAGCCGCCCTTGTCCGCCGTGCCGGTCGCACCTGGGAAGTGGTGATCGGGCTGGAAACCCATGTGCAGCTCGCCACAGCCTCAAAAATGTTCTCTGGCGCCGCCACCGCATTTGGCGCCGAACCCAACACCCAGGCCTGCGCGATCGATCTGGCGCTGCCCGGCGTGCTGCCGGTTGCCAACCGCGCAGCAGTGGCCTGTGCCATTCGATTTGGCCTTGCCGTGGGCGCGCAGATCGCGCCGCGCTCGGTCTTCGCGCGCAAAAATTACTTCTACCCCGATCTGCCCAAGGGCTACCAGATCAGCCAGTATGAAACGCCGGTGGTGGCGGGCGGCGAGCTCACCATCGCGTGGGAACAGGACGGCGTAGCCTGCGAGCGTGCAGTCCGGCTCACCCGCGCTCACCTCGAGGAAGACGCGGGCAAGTCGCTCCATGAAGATTTTCACGGCTATTCCGGCATCGATCTGAATCGCGCGGGCACGCCGCTTCTCGAGATCGTCACCGAGCCCGACCTGCGCTCGGCGCGCGAAGCGGTTGCCTACGCACGTGCGCTTCACGGACTGGTGGTGTGGCTGGGCATCTGCGACGGCAACATGCAGGAAGGCTCGTTTCGCTGCGACGCCAATGTGTCGGTTCGCATTCATGGCAGCACCGAACTCGGCACGCGCTGCGAGATCAAGAACCTCAATTCTTTTCGCTTTCTCGAACGCGCGATCGAGTTCGAGGTGCGACGCCAGATCGATCTGATCGACGATGGCGGCCGGGTGGTCCAGGAAACCCGGCTCTACGACCCGGATCGTGACGAAACCCGCTCGATGCGCAGCAAGGAAGACGCGCACGACTATCGCTATTTCCCAGACCCCGACCTGCCTACGCTTGAAATCGACGCGCCCTGGATCGAGACGGTGCGGGCCAGTCTGCCCGAGCTCCCCAGCGCGCGCCGCGAGCGCTATCAGCGCGATTACGCGCTCTCGCCCTATGACGCCACCACCCTCACGGCAAGCCGCGCCACCGCCGACTACTTCGAAGCGGTGCTGGGGGCGCTCGGCACCGCGCCGGGCGCCACGTCGGCCAAGTCAGCGGCCAACTGGGTGATGGGCGAGGTGGCGGCGGCCCTCAACCGCGATGGGCTAGAGATTGCCGGCGCGCCGGTCACGCCAGGCCAGGTCGCCACGCTCATCCAGCGGATCGATGACGGCACCGTATCGGGCAAGATCGCCCGCGAGCTCTTCGCGCTGCTATGGGCCGAACCTCAGGCGGGTGACGATGCCCCTGACCGGCTGATCGATGCGCGCGGGCTCAAACAGATCAGCGACGGCGATGCCATCGGCAAACTGGTCGATGAAGTCATGGCCGCCAATCCGAAGTCGGTCGAGGAGTTTCGCGCGGGCAAGGACAAGGCCTTCAATGCGCTGGTCGGCCAGGTGATGAAGGCAAGCCGCGGCAAGGCGAACCCGCAGCAGGTGAACGAGTTGCTGCGCGCGCGGCTGGGTGGGTCGCCAGCGGCGTAGACCTTCACGCGCTTTCACGCGCGGCTTCCCGGTCGCCCGGTCCGAGTCGCCCGCCCGGAATCGCCCGCTCTCAGCCGAGATAGCGGGCATCCACCTCCACCCGCGTACCCGCAGCCAGCCGGTTGAACTGGTTGGCAAGCCCCACCACCGCCAGCAGTTCTGCAAACTGCGCATCGGTCATGCCCTTGGCGCGCGCCGAAGCGGTGTGCGTGCGGACGCAGTACTCGCAGTCGTTGGTGATGGAGGCTGCGAGGTAGATGAACTCCTTGGTGAGACCATCGAGCGCGCCGGGGGCCATGGTGGCGCGGGTCTGCGACCAGGTGCGTGCAAGAAGCGCCGGATCATTGGCGAGCACCCGCCAGATGTCGTTCACATAATCGGAACCTCGAACTTGGCGGATTTCCTCGAACACCGCCCGCGCCTCGGGCGCGAGCTGATCGTCTTCCAGGCGGGGCAGCAGGGGCATGGCATCACTCCAGAGGGATGGGGATCGACGCGTCAGGATTCGCCGTAGCGCGCACGGTAGGCGGCCACGCGCTCACGGTGCGGCGCATCCGACGCATCGGCGGTGGACAGATAGGTGAGCAGATCATCGAGGCTTGCAATGGCGAGCACCGGCATGCCGTAGAGCCGCGCCACCTCCTGGCTCGCCGAGAGCTCGCCCACCTGGAGGGCATCGCCCGCGCGCTCCTGGCGATCTAGCGCGATCATGACGGCCGATGGGCTCGCCCCCTGCGCACGAATGAGCTCGACCGATTCGCGAACCGAGGTGCCGGCGCTGATGACATCATCGATGATCACCACCCGGCCGGCGAGCGGCGCGCCAATCAGCGTGCCACCCTCGCCATGGTCCTTCGCCTCCTTGCGGTTGAAGGCGAAGGGTACGTTGCGACCGAGCCGCGCCAGCGCCACTGCGGTGGCCGAGGCAAGCGTGATGCCCTTGTAGGCCGGCCCGAACAGCATGTCGAAGGCAATGCGGCCCTCGCGCTCGGCAGCAAGCAGCGTCTGCGCATAAAACTCGGCCACCTGACCGAGCAGTGCGCCATCATTGAAGAGGCCGGCGTTGAAAAAATAGGGCGACAGTCGGCCTGCCTTGGTGCGGAACTCACCAAAGCGCAGGATGCCCGCCTGCACCGAAAAACGGATGAACTGCGTGCGCAGATCGCTGCTACTCAAGACAAGCCCCCTCAGACGGATGACGGATCGGTCCGCGATGATACGGCGGCGCCGCCTCGCCTCACAGCTTGAAGTCGTAGCTCATGGCAAGCGGCGCATGGTCGGAAAAGCGCTGCGTCTTGTAAATACGGGCCTCGCGCGCGCACTCGGCGAGCGCCGGCGTGGCAACCTGATAATCAAGCCGCCAGCCCACGTTCTTCGCCCAGGCGTCGCCCCGATTACTCCACCAGGTGTAGCAAGCATCGGTGGTGTCAGGGTGCAGTCGCCGGTACACATCAACCAGCCGCGTGCCCGCAAGCAGCTCGGTCATCCAGGCCCGCTCTTCAGGAAGAAAGCCGCTGTTTTTCTGATTGCTTTTCCAGTTTTTCAGATCACGTTCCTGGTGCGCGATGTTCACATCGCCCATCAGAATGAATTCACGCTCGGCGGCGAGCTCTGCGAGCTTGGGCGCAAGCAGATCGAGAAAGCGAAATTTGGCCGCCTGCCGCTCCTCGCCGCTTGAGCCACTCGGCACATAGCAGCTCACCAGGCTCAGACGCCGGCCGGGGCGGTCATAGCGCGCCTCGATCCAGCGCCCCTCGGCATCAAACCCGGCATCGCCAATGCCACGCACCACATCGCTCGGCTCCTCACGCAGGTAGAGGCCCACGCCCGAGTAGCCTTTCTTCTGCGCGTAGTGGAAGTGCCCCGCCATCCGACCCACGCGGTCATGGGCGCCCGCCACCTGATCATGCTGCGCTTTCACCTCCTGCACGCCCACCACCGCCGCACGCTCGGCCTGCAGCCACTCGAACGCGCCTTTGGCGGCCGCCGAGCGAATTCCATTCAGATTGAGGGTGATGACCTTGAACACACAAGCTCCTTTAAGCGGTGCGCGGCCTCGCAACCGCCAGCAGACGGGCACTGCACAGCGGACGGTAGACAGGCCAACATGCGCTGCTCAACGGGCCGACGCCGCGCCAGCGGATGTTGGGGGTGCCGCCGACAGCGGGCGCGGCGGCATCTGCCCGCGGGGCGGAAGCTGATCGGGCGCGAAGCCGCGTGCCCGCGCAAAGAGCGGCAACACCTTGTCGAGTTTGCCGCGGATTTCGTCGATCCGCCTGTCATGGGACGGATGGGTGGAGAGCCATTCGGGCGGCTGCGCGGCGCTGCGCGTTGCCCCGCCCTGCGTCGCCCCGCCCTGCGTCGAACCGCCTTGGGCCGAACCGCCCGCCGGCACCGGGCCCGCCGCCATCTTCTGCCAGAGACTGACCGCCGCCCGCGGGTCGTAGCCCGCCCGCGCCGCCAGATCCATGCCGATGAGATCGGCCTCGGTCTCGTCGTCGCGCCCGTACTTGAGCATGGTGAGCTTGGCCGCTCCCGAAGCGAGGTGGCCCCCCAGGTCGCCAAAACCCATGAGCTGCGAGGCAATCGAGGCGCCGATCGTGACCACCTGCGCGGCCCGCGCCTTGCCCACCCGTTCTCTTCCGTGCTCGAGAAGCGCATGCGCAATCTCGTGGCCCATCACCATCGCCACCTCATCATCATCGAGCTTGAGCCCGTCGAGAATGCCGGTAAAGAACGCAATCTTGCCGCCCGGCATGCAGAAGGCGTTGATCTGCCGCGAGCCAATCAGCACCACCTCCCAGCGCCACTGCGAGGCGCGTTCGTTCACCCGCGGCGCAAAGGCAACCAGATCACGCGCGATGCGACGCAGCCGCTGCGCCTGCGGATGGTCGGACGGTGCGAGCGCCTTCTTGTCCGCCGCTTCGCGTTTGAGTGCCTCGAACTGCTTGGCGGCTTCCTTCTCGACCTGTTCGGCCGAGGCGAGCGCGAGCGCGCGACTGCGCTCGCCGGGCTTGACGCCATCATCGGCGGCCGCGCTGCGCGACTCGGCTGCGGGCGTGCCCGCGAGGCTATCGGTCCAGGCCACCGGACCCACCCAGGCGCTCACTGCCAGGCCGAGCGCGAACGTGAGCGCAGCCCCGCTTCGCCACCAGGCGAACCAGGACACCATCAACACCGAGCACCGGGAGTTCACGCTCATGCCTGCAATCTGGAGATGGACGCCGAGGATAGCAAGAGCGCGACCGCAGCCCCCGCCGCAGGCTACACTCCCACCCACCCGAGCCCGCCGTGACCGACGCTTCGCCCCCTGCCGCCCGCCCATCCGCGCCAAACGCCTATCTGCAGGTGTTCGCGAGCCGCCGCATGGCCGCCATGCTGCTGCTCGGCTTTGCAAGCGGCCTGCCGCTTGCGCTGTCGGCCGGCACCCTGCAGGCCTGGCTCACCGTGGAGGGCGTTGACCTCACCACCATCGGCTTCTTTGCGCTCGCGGGTCTGCCCTACACCTTCAAGTTTGTCTGGGCGCCGCTTGCCGACCGGTTCGAGCCGCCGGTGGCGGGCCGGCGACGCGGCTGGCTGGTCGCGACCCAGGCCGGGCTCGCCATCTGCTGCTTCGTGGCCGCCTCGCTCGATCCGCGCACGGGCACCGGGGCGCTCGCGGTCTGCGCGGTCATGATCGCCTTCCTGTCGGCCTCGCAGGACATCGTCTTCGATGCCTACCGTACCGATCTCCTGAACGAGACCGAGCGCGGCGCGGGCGCGGCCGTCTCGGTGCTCGGCTATCGGCTCGCGATGCTGGTCTCGGGCGGCCTCGCGCTGGTGCTCGCCGACACCGTGCTCGGCTGGCCCGGCACCTACCGGCTGATGGGGGTGCTGTTCGCCCTCCTGATCGCGGTCACGCTCTGGGCGCCGCGACTCGACGGCCACGAGGCCCCAAAAACCGATGTCGCGCGCGAGCTGCGCGGTTTCGCCGCAATGCTTGCGGCCGGCGTTCTGTGCTGGATGGTGCTGCGCGCGCTGCCCTGGGATGCGATCACCACCGGCCGGATCGGTCGACTCATGATCGACACGGTAATCATCGTGGCCGCCTTGGTCTGCGCCATCGTCGCGGCCCGGCGAGTCGGGTTCCCGTCATTCGTCGAGCCCTGGAATGCGTTCTTTTCGCGAGAGCGAGCGCTCGCTCTTCTCGCGCTGATCGTGCTCTACAAGCTGGGCGATGCGTTCGCGGGCGCGCTCTCCACCACCTTTCTGATCCGCGGCGCCGGGTTTTCCGCCGCCGAGGTGGGTGCAGTCAACAAGATGCTGGGGCTGGCCGCCACCATCCTCGGCGCGCTCGCGGGCGGCGCCTGGCTCGCCAAGCGCCCGCTTGCGTCCACGCTGATGCTCTTTGGCGTGCTGCAGGCGGTCTCCAATCTCGGCTACTGGCTGGTGTCGGTGCTGCCGCGCGACCTCTGGATCATGGCAAGCGCGGTGGCGCTCGAGAACCTGTGCGGCGGCCTGGGTACTGCCGCGTTCGTCGCCTTTCTGATGGCGCTCACCGACCGGCGCTTCTCGGCGGCGCAGTACGCGCTCCTGTCAGCGCTGTCGGCGGTGGGGCGGATTTATGTCGGTCCGCTCTCGGCGCTGCTGGTCGAGGCACTCGGCTGGCCCACGTTTTTTCTGCTGACGGTGCTGGCGGCGCTACCGGGACTCGCCCTCTTGTGGGTGCTCAGGCCCGTGATCAGTCGGCTCTGAGCGCGCCCGCGCGTTCGGGCTCAACCATCACCGGAAACACGGCGTGACCCCAGGCTCACTTCCCCGGAACCACCGCCCCGGAACCCCGGTTGGTGCGCAGCGGCGCGACGCCCGGCTTGACACAGCCGGCGCCAGACGCGTGTAATCCCCTCCCCGCGGGGCTTGCGCCCGCGCGTCTTCCCCGCCCCTCACCCGACCGATGGCGTTTTCAAGATGATCAACAAGATCGTTGCCAGTCCCGCCGAGGCGCTCGCCGGCGTGGCCGACGGCTCCACCGTTCTGATTTCGGGCTTTGGCGGATCAGGCATGCCCTGGCAGCTGATCGACGCGCTGATCGAGCAGGGTGCGCGCGATCTCACCATCGTCAACAACAACGCCGGCAACGGCGAGACCGGGCTCGCCGCGCTCCTGAAGGCGGGGCGGGTCAGGAAGATCATCTGTTCCTTTCCGCGCCAGGCCGACTCCTGGGTCTTCGATGGACTCTATCGCGCCGGCAAGGTGGAGCTCGAACTGGTGCCTCAGGGCAACCTCGCGGAGCGGATCCGCGCGGCCGGCGCCGGTATCGGTGGCTTCTTCACCCCCACCGGTTACGGCACGGCGCTCGCCGAGGGCAAGGAGACCCGCATCATCAACGGTCGCGGCCATGTGTTCGAGACGCCGATCCACGCCGACCTCGCCCTCATCAAGGCGCTCCGCGGCGACCGCTGGGGCAACCTCACCTACCGGAAGGCGGCACGCAACTTCGGCCCCATCATGGCCAGCGCCGCGCGCTGCACGGTTGCGCAGGTCGATGAAGTGGTCGAGCTAGGCGCACTCGACCCGGAAACCATTGTCACGCCAGGCATCTTCGTGACCCGGGTGCTCGCCGTGGGCAGCACCGTGATGCGCGGTCCGCAAAAGCCCGCCGCACCCGCCGGCAAATCCGACTGAGGCCCGCACCATGACCCGACTGACCCGCGACCAGATCGCCGCGCGTGTTGCGCGCGACATCCCTGAAGGCGCCTATGTGAACCTGGGCATCGGCCTGCCCACGCTGGTGGCCAACCATCTGCCGGCCGATCGCGAGATTTTTCTGCACAGCGAAAACGGCATCCTGGGCATGGGGCCGGCACCCGCAGCGGGCGAGGAAGACTGGGATCTGATCAACGCCGGCAAGCAGCCGGTCACGCTTCGTACCGGCGGCGCGTTTTTCCATCATGCGGATTCGTTTGCGATGATGCGCGGCGGCCACCTCGACATCTGCGTGCT
>CAMBZS010000002.1 GCA_945872335.1 Bordetella parapertussis
TGGAGTCTTACCTGACGATTCCGCCCGCACAAATCACCCAGATCTTCCGCGGTGTTGTCGACGATCTTCGCTGGATGGATGCGTCGCAGCGCGGCTACCTGCTGCTCACGGTCACCCGGGCCGAATTGCAGGCGGATTGGGTTTTCGTAAGTGATGTCACCAAGACAAGCTTCACCGCGTCGATCGGCAACAGCGTGAAAGTGACCTGACCGTTCCGGTTGGGGGTCAGGCGGGCTGCACACCTGGCCGCTCGGCATCAACCACAAACCCGGCGGCAATCCGGCACGCGCTCTTCGGGTCGACTGGGTTATCGACTGTGACCAGGTCGGCGCGAGTGAAATTACCGTCGATCGCGAGCTCGATGTAGCCTCTTCGGTCAGACTGCGCATACCGGATATGAGGGTTGGCCGCGCGACTCGCGTCCACCCGTGACTGCGGTGGTCCGAGGCTGCTTATCGATGTGCAGCAGAACTCGCTTGCTACGACGGGTTTCGAGAGGTCTTCGAAATCAAGCCGCAGGTCCGCAGCTACATGGGTATGTATGTCGCCCCCCAGGACCAGAGGGCCAGGACGTCCTGCGATAGATTCCAGCAGACGCCTGCGCGCGGCAGGATAGCCGTCCCAGCCGTCGGTCCAGTGGCGCTCGGAACCTGGAGGGCCAGAGGCCGCTTTTGCCATCAGGGTGCTCTGCGCGATCAGATTCCAGCGGTGATCGGAAGCCAGTCCGGCGGCGAGCCAGCGCTCCTGCTGCGCGCCGAGCAGCGATCGATTCGGGTCAGACAATTCGGGGCAGTCTGCGAGCGTGACCGAATTCGATCCGGCACGTCCCGGGCGGGGACAGGCCTGGACATCACGATACTGCCTGGTGTCGAGCAGATGAATCCGCGCGAGGCGCCCCCAATCAAACCGATCGTAGATTCGAAGCACGCCATCGCGTGGACGCCAGGCCTTGGGCACTGGCATATGCTCCCACCAGGCTTGGTAAGCGTCGGCGCGGTAGCGCGCGAAATCGGGCTGAAGGCTCTGCCCCGTAAGGCCAGCATAGTCGTTATCCACCTCATGGTCGTCCCAGACGACGAGCCACGGGTGCGCGGCGTGCGCGGCCTGAAGGGCTGGGTCACTGCGATGTATCGCATAGCGCGCGCGGAAATCCTCGAGTGTCTCCACGCGCGGCCCCACCTCCCGGATGGCGCCGGCTCGCGTGGCGTATTCATAGATGTAGTCGCCCAGGAATACCACCAGATCAAGTGGTCGCTCAGCCACGTTTGCCCAGGCCGCGTAGTGCCCGGTGTCAAAGCGTTGGCAACTCGCGATCGCCAGACGCAGCGGCGCCAACTGATCTGCTCCTGGCGCGGTTCGGGTTCGGCCGGTGGGGCTGAGCACGCCCTGGGCTTCGAACCGGTACCAGTAAGGCCGCCCCGACTCAAGACCGGACGGCTCGGCGTGAACGCAGAATGCGTCGCGAGCGATAGCGATTTCCGTTCCGTTTGCCACGACCGTTCGAAACGCCTCATCGGCCGCGACTTCCCAGCGCACGCGTACGGGGCCAAGGGATGGTTCGACCATCAGTCGAGTCCAGAGCACAACGCTGTCCGGCCGAGGCTGGCCGGAGGCAACACCTAGCGCAAAGAGATTGGACGAGTCCGCGCGTGCTGCGGCAGTGGGCATCGCAAAGGCCAAGGCGCCAGCGCTTCCAAGCAGGAGGTCGCGGCGGGCGGGCGAGAGAAGAGAAGTTGATCGGGGGTCCATCGATACTCCAGCAAAGGGCTTGATTGGCGCATGGCGTGATGACATGGGCGTGACGGAGGACGGGCGAGAAAGGTAGCGGGCGAGGAGAGCCGCAGGCGATGATCGTGTGGGCATGCGGTTGCCCTGTTGAGTGCCCTGAGCCCTTCGGGTGTTCCCGTCATGAGCCCGTCACGCGGGCGTCATAATTGGCGGGCAATTTGCGCGGGTTGAGGCAACACATCCGCCATGCCCTTTCAGACTCTCGCCCCCGGTCGGCCTGGTCGCGCTCAAGTCGAGTGCGGTTCGCTTATTCGTTTGACGCTCATCCTGCTGTTCGTGACCGTTGTCGCGGCGCAGATCTCCGGCTGTTCGATTAACCGCATGCTTGCGCGCGCGGTGGCTGATCAGCTTACCGCGCAGGCTGAAGATCAAGATGACGATCTGGAGCTGGTGCGGGACGCCGCACCATTCTTTCTGAAATTTGGCGAGTCAGTGCTAGCCCGAACGCCCGATCACGAGGGGCTGGCCGAAGTGATCGCGGCCGGGTTCGTTCGCTACGCGTGGGCATTTGTTGCCTTTGAAGCGGATCGGGTCGAATCGCGGGATTCGGCCGCTGCCACCCGCCTGCGACAGCGAGCCGTTCGCTTATATGCGCGGGCCGAGCGCCATGCCATGCGCGCGCTCGAGCAACATTACCCCGGCCTTGAAAGGTGGCTTGCCAATCCTCTGCCTGGCGGTGATCCCATGGTGCTCGATCCGCGGCATGCGGGCGTCGCCTATTGGGCGGCAGCCGCGTGGGGGGCCCGGATCGCACTCTCGAAAAGTAATGCAGAAGCTATCGCGCAACTCCCAGCTGCAGTTCGCCTCACCAGCCTGCTCACCGCCTGCTGTGTGACCTGGGGTGACGGCGCTGTGGCTTCGCTCGCGGGTACGTTTGAAGCGGGTCGACCTGGCGGGCGTTTGAGCGACGCGCAACGCTGGTTTGACGAAGCGGCGCGGCTATCGGGCGGTCGCATGGCAGCGGTTGCGCTTGCGCGCGCCGAAGCGCTGCCGCTTGCGGCTGGCGATCGCGATGAGTTCACCCGGCTCGTGCGCGAGGCCATCACGATCGCAACCCAAAACCCAGGAGCGGATAACCGCATCATGCTCGAGCGGGCGCGCTGGCTGCTCGATACGATCGACGACCGCTTCTGATTCTCCAGACCTGTAGAGATCAACTCATGTCATCGTCCCGCCGCTACTTTAGCGTCAATGCCTGCGTGCTCGCTTTGAACACCTTGACCGTTGCGGGTACGACGAGTGCACAGCCCGCCGCGCAGCTGAGAATCGGCTCGGTGGTCCCGAGGAACTCGGTGTACCACCAGGAACTGATGAAGCTTGGTGAGGCGTGGCGGGCCGCTCAGGGTGGCAACGCACGCTTTGCTGCGTTTACAGATGGTTCGCAGGGCGGCGAAGCCGAGATGGTCCGGCGCATGCGGATCGGCCAGCTTCAGGGCGCACTGATGTCGGTCGTGGGTCTGCGTGAAATCGAACCCACCATCTCGGCGCTGCAAAATTTGCCACTGCTTTTTCGCAGCTGGGAGGAAATCGACTATGTCCGAGAGCGCCTGCGACCCTCGATCGAACGGCGATTCAGCGAGCGTGGCTTTGTGGTACTCGGCTGGGGCGACGCGGGCTGGATTCGGTTTTTCTCTCGCGAGCGGGCCGTGCATCCGGATGACTTCAAGCGGATGAGATTTTTCGCCTGGGGATCCGAGCCCGAGCAACAGTCCATCATGAAGAGCCTGGGTTACACACCGGTTCCGCTTGAGACGGGGGATGCGCTGGCGGCGATTCAAACTGGGATGATCAGCGTGGTGCCGTCGACGCCCTATTTCGCGTTGGCCGCACAAATTTTCTCTGCCGCATCGCATATGCTCGAGATCAATTGGGCCCCGATGGTTGGCGCTCTGGTGGTGACCCAAAAAGCCTGGGACTCGATGTCGGATACGGCTCGAGCATCGCTCCGCACTGCGGGCGAATCAGCGGGCATCGCCATGCGGAATCGCGCCCGAGCTGAGGTCGACGAGGCGGTCGAGGCCATGAAGAAGCGCGGACTCACCGTTAACCAACCCGATGACTTGCAACGCAAGGCGTGGGAGGACCTCGCCCAGGGCCTTTATCCGAGGCTTCGCGGCACCCTGGTGCCTGCTGACGCCTTCGATGAAGTGTTTTTGCACCTTAAGGCTTATCGTTCAACCCGGGGCGGTTGAGCGGCCGGCTGCGTTGAGTACCCTCGCATCATCGGAATCGCGGACTGACCTGTTCGGCTGGTTGGCCGCGCTCGCGCTCGCGCTGATGGTGGCGATTCCGGTGGTGGAGATCGCTGCCCGGCCCCTGATGGGTCAAGGCATTGATAACGCCTCGGTGGTAGTCCAGCATCTCGGGCTATTGATGGCGATGGCCGGTGCGGTAGCGGCCGCGCGCCGAAACGAGTTGAGCACTGTGCTGCATCTGCCCGAGCGAGCAGATCAGGGGCTGGGGCAGCCGGTCGATCCGTTGTGGGTACTGCATGCGGTTGCGCTTAGCGGGTCGGCGTTCGCGGCCGCGGTGCTTGCGCGGGCGAGCTGGACCTTCGTCATGAGCGAGATGGACGCAGGCACTCGGCTCGCCTATGGCATTCCGGTCTGGGCGATCCAGTTTGCGCTACCCGCGGGATTTGCGCTGATTTCGGTCTTTCTGGGCAGGCGCCTGTCGCGACGGGCCGCCCAGGGCTGGGCACTTGCGTTGGCACTGCTCGGCGCGGGCTGGTTGGGCGCGGAGGCCTTTGAGGGCACGAGCCCCATCGGAACTGTTGTAGCGGTAGCGATGATCGTTGCCATGCTACTTGCAGGCGCGCCGATCTTTGCCTGTCTTGGTGCGCTCGCTGTGGTGCTGATGGCGGGGGAAGGGCTGCCGCTTGCGTCAGTTCCGCTTTCTCACTATCAGATCACCGTCAATCCGTCGCTCCCCGCGCTACCGCTCTTTACGCTTGCCGGTATTGTGGTGGCGCGAACCGGTGCAGCCGCGCGGGTGGGGAGGCTCTTGCAGGCGCTATTTGGCGACGGACCGCGGGCGGTTGCGATCGCCGCGGCACTGCTCTGTTCAGGCTTCACTGCGCTCACGGGCGGAAGTGGCGTAACGATTCTTGCGCTGGGAGGGCTCCTCTATCCGATGCTCACCCGTGCCGGCTATCCAGAGCGTCGGGCGATCGGTCTGCTGACCGGTGCGAGTGCCCTCGGCGTATTGATCGCACCATCGGTTCCGCTGGTGCTGTATGCCGTGATTGCCCGGGTGCCGATTCAAGAGATGTTCGTTGCTGGGCTTCTGCCGGCTGCGATCATGATCGTCTGCCTGCTGGGCATTGGTGGCTATTTCAGGAAGATGCCACGGCTCGAGCCGGTGCTCGGCGGAGCCGATCTGCCGCTGCAGAGGCCTGATCGTAAGGCCGATATCTATCTCGCGGCGAAGGCGGCGGGGTGGGAGCTGTTGATTCCAGTCATTGCCGTCGGGTCGATTGCGGTGGGCATTGCCACACCCACTGAAAGTGCCGCACTCACGGCGGCATTTGTCGTGCTGTCACAAGGTCTGGTGCACAGGGAACTGACCCCAGCGCGGTTGGGGCTGTGCCTCGCCGACAGCGCGCGACTGATCGGCGGGGTGATGCTGATCCTTGGCATGGCGCTTGCGCTCACGAATTGGCTGACTGATGTCGGGGCGCCAGCCGCGTTGGTTGACTGGGTCCGGGAGCGGGTCGACAGCCCGCACCTTTTCATGCTCGCGCTACTTGCCACGCTGTTTGTGGCCGCCGCGTTGCTCGAGATCTATGCCGCGATCGTGGTGCTGGTTCCGCTCCTCCTGCCGCTTGCGCAAAGCTATGGCATTGACCCGGTGCACTTTGGCGTGGTGTTCATGGCGGCGATGGAGGTGGGATTCATCTGCCCGCCCGCGGGGATGAATCTGTACTTTGCCTCGGCCATGTTCGGTAAGCCGCTTCTCTGGACCGCGCGCGCGGCGCTACCTTCCCTTCTGGCGATCATGCTTGGCACGCTGGTGGTTGCGTTCGTAGTCAGCTAGGGATTCGGTGTCCTCATCTTGAGCGCGATTCACGGCCCTGTCATCTGCCCCGCTTAACCTCTCCACCATTCTTCTTCCCTCAAACCTGGAGAGCGCAATGACGACGCGTCGACAACTGATTTCCGCACCGCTTGCTGTGGCAACGGTGTCAGCCCTGCCCGCCCCTTTTGTGCATGCGCAGAAGCGTCCGGTCCTGAAGGTAGGCTTGGGCCCGCAGCAGCCCACACAGGCCGATACGCGCCGGGTGTGGGAGCCGCTCTATCGCAGCGTGTGCGATCAGGTTGGCTGCGATCTTGACCTGACAGTTGCCAACGACTGGGCAGGCATCGCGGTTGCGCTTGCCAACCAGCAGATCGATGTCGCGCAGATGGGGCCCTGGGGATACGTGCTCGCCAAGCAAAAGGGCGAGGCGCAGGCAATTGCCATGCTGCTAATCGAAGGTCGCGATTACTACAAGGCGATTGTAGTGGGCCGGCCCGGGCTCGAGGTGAAGAGTTTTCCAGATGACGCCAAAGGGATGTCGATGCAGATGCTGGACGTCGGGTCCACGTCGGGCTGGCTGGTTCCCACCCACTTCCTGCGCTCGCGCGGTATCAACCCCCGTACCTACTTCGGGCGTTACGCGGAAGGTGCGTCGGCCGCTGCCGCTCAGATGGCGACCATTGGCGGGCAGGTTGACCTCGCGACAGGCTGGGACACCCACCGCAACACCATGATCCGAAACGGGCAGATCAAGCCTGACGCCAACCGAGTGGTCTGGGAGTCGGAGCCCTTGCCTAATGAGCCGGTGGTTGTACGGCGTGGCTTTGATCCGGATCTTGCGAAACGCTTGCAAAGCGCGTTTGCTTCGCTACCCAAGGATGACGCCGCCAGGATGATGCCGTGGCCGTACTCTGGCTTCGTTGCGGTGGGGCATGAGCCCTACGCCAAGCTTGAGGTCATGGGTCGCGAAGTCGGCGTGCTCAAGGGTTGAGTAGCAGGACACCATCATGACCCTGCGTGCACCGGCGCGTCGGCTTGCCGCGGGTGGCTATGCGGAGCAGCTATTCTCCTGGCGATCCCGAGCAGGGCTGATCCGTGCCGCGTCGGTGCTTGTCGCGTTTGCTTTCGTGGTCGGCTGCGCCTGGATTGCGAAGGTGGAGCCCGGCAAGTTGATTGAGGGCTTGCCGCGGCTTCTGAAGTGGGCGGCGACCGCCTGGCCGCCCAACCTGTCCGAGCTGGATGCGGTGGCGCTGCGTGCTGCCGAAACGGTGGCAATTGCCACCATCGGAACGCTTGCTGCGGCCATCGTATCGGCGCCGCTGTCGATGCTGGCGGCAAGCAACATTACGCCGAGTCCGTCAGCCTCCCGGGTGATCCGCGGTTTTGCCAACGCGTGTCGCGGTATCGATACGGTCGTTTTTGCAATCCTCTTTGTCGCAGCGGTCGGCCTCGGACCATTTGCCGGGGTGTTGGGAATGTTCATCCACTCGATCGGCGTGATTACAAAGCTCAACGCCGAGGCCATCGAGACCTTGCCAAAGGCTCCGCTCGAAGCGGCGGCCATGACGGGCGCCGGTACGGGTTCGATCATGGGTCACATCGTCTTGCCCGCAGTGTTGCCCAACCTGAGTTCCGTCTCCCTGTATGTGTGGGAGGCCAATGTTCGAACCTCGACGGTTCTTGGCATTGTGGGCGCGGGCGGTATCGGGATCGAAATCAAGGCGGCGATCGATCTGCTCGACTTCCAGCGACTGTTCACGCTCACGATGGCGGTGCTGATCATGGTCACGCTGATCGACCAGCTGAGCGCCTGGCTGCGTCGCCGGTTGGTATGACTGCTCACCGAAGCGACACCCTGAGAGTCGACGCGCTCAGCAAACGCTACGGAGACGTCTGTGCGCTTGATCACTTGTCGGTCTCGGTCGAGCCGGGTGAGATGGTGGTGCTCCTCGGCCCCAGTGGTGCGGGCAAGTCCACTCTCTTCCGGTGCCTCACCGGGCTGGTGAGGCCCGACTCGGGCGAGGTGTGGTTGCTCGGCGAGCCTATCCATCGCCTGGATCGGCGGGCGCTTCAGCAGCACCGCCGTTCGATCGGATTGGTATTCCAACAACACAACTTGGTCGGCCGCCTGAGCGCGATCGACAACGTACTCACGGGCCGACTTGGATCGACGCCACTGTGGCGAGTCCTTGCGAGACGGTTTGCGCCCGCTGACCGGCAGGCCGCCCTTGCGAGTCTCGATCGCGTGGGGCTTCTTGACAAGGCGTATCAACGAAGCGATTCACTGTCGGGCGGCCAGCAGCAACGTGTGGCGATTGCCCGCGTCCTGGCGCAGGACTGCAAGGTTCTGCTGGCCGATGAGCCGGTGGCGAGCCTCGATCCGGAGTCGGCACGCAGGGTATTGTCAGATCTGCGTCGGGTTGCACGGGAAGAAGGGCTCGCTGTGTTGTGCAGCCTCCACCAAGTGGAGTGGGCCCGGCAGTATGCCGATCGGGTTGTCGGGTTGCGAAGCGGGCGTGCGGTGTTTGACTGCCCGGTCGGGGAGCTCAGCAGTGCGCGGGAATCCTCGCTGTATCAGTCCTCGGAAAGCGAGTCACCGTGACGGTCAACGCCGACTCCGAGCGGCTTGCCGAGCTGTTTGCCCGGCCAGTTCAGATCTTCGACCTTGATGGAACGCTGGTCGACACCCTGGTTGATTTGACGGTGGCGCTCAACATGGCGCTGTACGACCATCGTTTGCCGCCGGTGTCGCGAGATCTGGTACGCGCATCGCTGCATGGCGGCTTTGAAGCGAGTGTCAGGGCCGCATTGGAAGCGGCCGATGCCCACGACGATCGATTCGATCCGCTCCTCGCAAGCTATCAGCATCGCTATCGCGCAGTGTCCGGAAAGCTGGCCCGGGTCTATCGGGGTGTGCCCCGCAAGCTCGCGGAGCTGCGAAGGCATGGCGCGCGGCTCGCAATCTGCTCGAACAAGACCGAAGCCGAAGCCCGCCGGTTGCTCGAGCTTATGGGTATCGCTGGGTTCTTCGAGGCCGTGGTGGGCGCAGATACCTGCGGGACGCGAAAGCCTGATCCGGAACCGCTCGTCAAAGCGATCGACCTGCTGGGTGGCAACCGGGGTCACGCGCTCTTTACGGGCGACAGCCATGTTGATGTTGCTTGTGCGCATGCTGCGGGAGTCGACTGCGCCTTTTTTGGTGGCGGTTACGGCGACCCGCAGGCTACGGTGAGCGCGCGATTTGATGCGTGGGACCAGCTTCCGGTTCATGGCTGATTGCGAATCGATGACGCGGCAGACACCGTTTTGTCATATTGGCTGAATAGCGTTATGGATCTCAACTGCCCGAGGTTCAACCGTGATCAAAACACTCCCGCCCGCCAAATCGCCTGCTGCTTCAACTCCGAAGACTCTCCGCGCCGACGCGCGCAAGCCGCAGATTGATGAGCGCTCCGCTCCGGGCGCGGAAGACGCGGCGCTGGTTATGGCAGGACTCGACAACACCCGGGCGGCCAATCGGGACCAGCGGGATATCGACGACCAAGCAGCTTTAGAACTCGGGGGCGTAGCCGGCGAGTCGATCGTCTCCGCAACCGGTGCCGAGCCTGCCGCCGGCTCGGGCGCGTCGTCAGCAATAACGATCGAAATCGCGCAGGCCTCTCCCGCGGGTGCAGCAACCGCAAGCGATGCGTCTGCTAAGAGTGCCGGTTCGGGCGGCGCCTTCGCAGGATTCGTTCCTGTCGCCTTCGCGCTGGGCGGCCTGGGGCTGATCATGAGCCGCGACAGCGGCACAAGTGCTCCCGCAGCAACGCCGACGATTGCCGGCAAGATCGTGGACGGGTACATCTCGGGCGCAACCGTCTTTATCGACCGAAACAAGAACGGCCAACTCGACGCCGATGAGCCCTCAACCAAGTCGGATGCGCAAGGCAACTTCACGCTGCCCAAGGGCGTTGAAGGAACGCTGGTATCGGTTGGTGGCCGAGACATCTCCACCAATCTCGATTTCACAGGTGTGATGAAGGCGCCGGCGGGCTCGACGGCGGTAACGCCACTCACCACGCTGGTGAGCGAGTTGATGACCAGCCGCAATCTGAGCGCTGCAGCTGCTCAGGAACAGGTGCTCGATGCGGTAGGTCTTTCAGCGCTCAAGGGCAAAGTCGACCTGACCACGCTCGATCCGGTGGCGGCTGCGACGGCGGGCACTGCTGGAGCGCTCGACATCCAGAAAGCCGGCGTTGCGGTGGCCTCCCTGGTGAACAGTCTGGCGGTGAAGGTGCAACAAGCCGCGAACGTCGGTACCGACAAACATGACGAGATCGCAAGCGGCATTTTCTCGGAGCTTGCGAAGTCGATCGGAGCCGGCAAGCTCGCGAGCGACAAGATCGCAGCGACCGCGAGCGAGATCGTCAATACGCTCGCCACGCAGGCCACGATCGCGGGTGTTGCAGTCGGCAGCGCCAATCTGAAAGCAGCAACGATTGCCGCTATCGAGAATCTCGCCAGCCTGTCGTCGAAGCTTGCAGCCGCCACGAACGTCGACTCGGTCGCGTCGGGGCAAAAGACCGCTCTGACCCAGACAACCTATACGCTGCAACTTCTGCATTTCTCCGACGCCGAGGCCGGAGCGCTTGCCTCGACCACCGCGCCCAAGCTGGCTGCGCTGGTGGACAAGTTCGAGGACGCATATTCAAACAGCATCACGCTCGTCGGGGGTGACAACTTCCTGCCGGGCCCGTTTCTCGGTGCGGGCACCGATCCATCGATCATTACCGCGCTCAACGCTGCGGGTGGCGGCACACTTGCGGCAACGGCGACCGTTCCGATTGCTGCGGTCGATATCGCAATCCACAACGTGATCGGCGTTGAAGCATCAGCTGTCGGCAACCATGAGTTCGATCTGGGCTCGCGCGTGCTGAGCGATGCGATCAAGGGTGCGAGCGGCGCGAAGGGTGCCCAGTTCCCGCACATCACCGCCAACCTGGATTTTTCGGGCGATGCCGATCTCAAGTCGATCTATGTCGACACCACGGCCACGGCGGGGCTTGAAGAGGCCTCGTCGCTCAAGGGCAAGATCGCGCCGTCGGCGATCCTGATCGAGAACGGCGCAAAGATCGGCCTGGTAGGCGTCACCACCCAGATCCTGGAGTCGATTTCCTCGCCCTCCGGTACCGAAGTCAAGGGCTTCCCGACAGGCCCTGGCCCCAATGGCGAAGCCGACGACATGACGCTTCTGGCGTCGCAGCTGCAACCGGTCATCAACGACCTCAGCAATCAGGGCGTCAACAAGATCATTCTTCTGTCGCACCTGCAAATCGTCGGCAACGAAAAGTTGCTCGCCACCAAGTTGTCCGGCGTGGACATCATCGTGGCTGCAGGCTCCAACACCCGGATGGGTGACGCCAATGACAAGGCGGTCGCCTTCGCCGGTCACCCTGCAGCGTTTGCCGAGTCCTATCCCCACGCTGCCACGGACAAGGACGGCGCGACCACGCTGGTGGTCAGCACAGACAACGAGTTCACCTATCTGGGCCGGTTGGTGGTCGATTTCAATGAGGCGGGCAATGTTGTGGCGTCCAGCGTGACCGCCAATGCCGCCGTCAATGGTGCATGGGCCGCCACCGATGCCAATGTGGCGGCGGCCTGGGGTGTCGCAGAGTCCGCGCTTGCAACGACAGCCTACGCAGCAGGAACACGCGGCCATGCAGTCAAGACACTGACGGATGCGGTGCAGTCGGTCATCACCGTCAAGGATGGCAATGTGCTGGGGTATGCCTCCGTGTATCTGGAGGGCGAACGCACGGCGGTGCGTTCAGAAGAAACCAACCTTGGAAACCTGTCGGCCGATGCGAACCTGTATGCGGCCCGCCAGGCACTGGGCGCGGCCGCGCCGTCGACGCCAATCGTGTCGCTGAAGAACGGCGGTGGCATTCGCGCGCAGATCGGTACGCTGTCCAATCCCAAGGCGGACGGAACAGTCGACAAGCTCGCGCCGTCCGACAACAGCGTCTCGCTGCTCGACCTCGAGAATTCGCTGCGATTCAACAACCAGCTGATGATGTTCGACACCACACCCGAGGGGCTCAAGGCCATCCTCGAACATGGTGTTGCGGCCGGTACGCTTCAGGGGCGCTTTCCGCAGATCGGTGGCGTGGCGTTTTCCTGGGACCCCGATTTCGCAGCGGGCGCGCGTGTCATGGATATTGCGCTGGTCGCAGCCGACGGTTCGCGAATCGGGCTGTATGACAATGGCTCGAAGCTCGCCTCGGCGCCGGCCAAGATTTCGGTGGTGACGCTGAGCTTTCTCGCCCAAGGCGGCGACAGTTATCCGATCAAGGCCAATGCCGACAACTTCCGCTATTTGGTGGATGTCGCAGGTGGCGGATACAAGCTGAGCGCAGCGGTACCTGAAGATCGTGATTTCACTGCGTCGGCCACCACGACTGAATTCGCAGCGGGTTCAACGGTGTCGTCCGAACAGGCAGCCTTCCGGTCGTACCTGTCGGCAAGCTTTGGCACTGCGCAGACTGCGTTTGCCCAAGCCGACACGCCGGCGGCTTACGACGAGCGCATTCAGAACCTCAACTCTCGGACCGAAGGAGTCTTGCAGCCGTCGGATATCGCGCTTGCCAAGCTTGGAACGTACAGCGCCGGTGTTTATAACGCCGCGGGCGCCGAGATTGTGGCCTTCGATGCAGCCACCAAACGCATGTTCCTGGTGAATTCGGTGGCGGCCGAGCTTCATGTGATCAATGTCGCGGATCCTGCCAACCCGGTGCTGGCGGGCAAGATCGATTTCAAGGGCTACGCCACCACCGCAGGCACCACGCCCCAGGTGAACTCGGTTGCGGTGTCCAATGGCATGGTTGCGGTGGCGGTGGCGGATGCCAACCCCACGGCCGCGGGCAAGGTCGTGCTGTTCAAGGCGGACATTGCAGTCTCGACCACACCCACCGCACCTGCCGGTGCACGCGCGCTCGACGCAGGCTTCGGTCCCGACATGCTGACCTTCACGCCAGATGGCCGGAAGGTTTTGGTCGCCAACGAGGCCGAGGCGATCAACGAGCGTGCTGCGAGCGATCCGTACTACAACGGCGGCGCCCTGTTTGTGGCCAACGGCGGGATCACCGTTGTGACCTTGGGTGGCGACCCTGCGAGCGCGATCAGCAACGCCACTGCCCAGCAACTTGATTTCACGGCCTACAACGGCAAGGAAGGGTGGTTGCGCGAACGTGGCGTTCGAATTGCACCGGGCGCCGCCGCCTCGAATGACCTCGAGCCTGAGTACATTGCCGTCTCGCCCGATGGCAAACAGGCAATGGTTACGCTTCAAGAGAACAATGCGGTTGCAGTACTGGATCTAAGCGCGGCCAATGCGTCGATTGTCGATATCGTGCCGATGGGCTACAAGGACCATGCGCGCGGTGATCTGGTGATGACGGCCTATGACACGATGTCGGCCGCCGACCTTCCATCGATTGGCACCGACGCCTTTGGCAAGGCCGTGCCGTCGGGTGGCTTCTCCGGTCTCCACTATCTCGGGTCCAGCAACGGCAAGTGGCGGTTCCTCACCGTGAGCGACCGGGGCCCGAACGGCGAGCCGGTCAATGTCGATTCCGATGCAGCGCTTGAGCGACCCTTCGTGTTGCCGGCTTACCAGGCGCGGGTATCCACCCTGGAGTTTGACCCGGCCACCAAGCAGATTGCGATTGTTGCCACCACGCTTCTAACCCGTACCGACGGCACACCGCTGACGGGTTTGCCCAACATCCCGGGCACCGACGAGGAACCGGTTCAGATCGTGCCCGCTACCGATGCGTCGCGAGCCGGAACCTTCACTTCGGGTGGTGCAACGCTTGGCTACAAGACCTTGTCCTACGACCCTCTGGGTGCTGATCTCGAGGGCATCTACCAGACCGCGACCGGGTCCATGTGGATGGTCGATGAATACCGTCCTGCAGTCTATGAATTCGACGCAACCGGCAAGATGGTGTCGCGTTTCGTGCCAGCAGGCACCGCGGCGCTGACGCCCGACACCAGCGACACCTTCGGCACCGAAACCCTACCGGCGCACCTGATCAAACGGCAGGCCAACCGCGGATTCGAGGCGCTGGCGGTAGATGAATCGCGCGGTCTGCTGTTCGCGTTTGTCCAGAGCCCGTTGGACAGCGTATCCGGCTCGTCGGTCGACACCGCTGGTCCGCTGATTCGCATCGAGGTGATGGCAATGCGGGATCTCGCTGCGGGCACCGCATTGCCCCAGGGCGGGACCCTATCGGCTGCTGCATCGAAAGGTACGGTGATTGCCGAGTATGCCTATCTGCTTGAACGGCCGACGTTGAATCTGGGTGCGCTCGACAAGATTGGTGATGCGGTGTTCAACCCCGCCACCGGCACCATCTTTGTCTTTGAGCGTGACTCCTCTGTTGCGCCCGAGGCGAAGAAGGTTCTGTACGAGATCGACCTGCGCGGCGCGACGAATCTGCTCTCGGCCACCCCGGTGCTGCCGACCGGTAAAACGGTGCTGGAGGCGCTCACCGTTGATGAGTTGCTGGCAGCCGGCATCAACCCGGTACACAAGGAGCGTATCGCGAATCTGCCGTCGCTCGGTTTTACGCCCAACGACAAGGCGGAAGGTCTTGCCTTGCTGCCCAATGGCGGTCTTGCGGTCATCAACGACAACGACTTCGGAGTCAACGGTGTCGGAACGGAAACCGTCGGATTCGGACTGTTCCAGTTCAATGGCGCCAACCGCATCGATGCAGACAATGACACGACTGGTCAGCCCACCGGAACCATACCCGCAATCAACCTGGTCAGCCCCAAGCTCTATGGCGCCTACATGCCCGACGCGATCGCATCGTTCAGCGTCAACGGCAAGACCTACTACATCACGGCTAACGAAGGCGACTCGCGCGGCGTGGATGAGGTTCAGGTCAAGGATCTGGGCACCACGGGCAAGCCCGTCGCGGATGTGGCAGCCAACGCGTCTGCGCTTGACGGTGACCTGAAGGTAATCACCAACGGCATCGATGTTGACGGCGATGGCGACCTCGACAAGCTGGTCGCCTTCGGAGGGCGATCGTTTTCGATTCTGGACGCCTACGGCAATCGGATCTACGACAGCGGTGATCAGATCGAGCGACTGATGGCGGAGGTGTTGCCCGGCGCGTTCAACGCCAACCACACCAGCAATTCGGTCGATAACCGCAGCGATGACAAAGGACCCGAGCCCGAAGCGGTCACGACCGCTGTGGTGGGCGACAAGGTGTACGCCTTTGTCGGTTTGGAGCGGATGGGCGGTGTCGCAGTGTATGACGTGACCGACCCGTACAACCCCACCTTCGCCAGCTACTCGAACACCCGGAATTTCAGCGAGACACCGGCGCTTGGCAAGGGCGGTGACCTCGGGCCCGAAGGCATCATCGCCATCCCCGCCTCGGCAAGCCCCAACGGCAAGCCCATGATTGCGGTGGCCAATGAGGTGAGCGGGACGGTGTCGTTGTTCAACATCGCGTCGACGCCCATTTCCGAGACTGATCCGACGGTCTGGATGGCGGGCCAGTTGCGCAACGACGGCTTGGTGGGTACCAGCGGCGCGCCATCGTTGTCGTTCAATCATCCGGCGGGCGGGGTTGACCTCGCAGGCTATCAGCTGACCGGACGCTTTGCGCTGCCCGCTCAGCCCGCCGCTGCTAACAAGCTCGCGCACGAGGCATCGGCCGTCACTTACAACCGCGATACCGACAGCCTGTTCGTTTTGGGCGATGGCGGCACTGCCATCGCCCAGGTCACCAAGCAGGGCGTACTGATCGACTCGATGGCGCTGGCCGCGGGATCGAGTGCGCAAGGCACGTACTTCTACGATACCGAAGGCATTGCCTACTTGGGTAACGGTCGTTTTGCGATGGTCGAAGAGCGCGACCGCAAGTTGAACGAGTTTGTCTACCAGGCAGGCGGCACGCTGGGGCCGACCAGCGCGGTGCGTTCGGTGAAGATGGGCACATCGATCGGCAACATCGGTCTGGAGGGCCTGAGCCTAGACCCCGCCACGGGCGGCTTCCTGTTCGCCAAGGAAGCGACGCCGATGGGGGTGTTCCAGTCGACCGTGGATTTCGCAGCGGGCACGGCCAGCAACGGTTCGCCGACCACGGACAACGCAGCCAACCTGTTTGATCCGGCCAAGACCGGGCTCACCTCGGTCAACGACATCTTCGCGCTTTCCAATGTCACCCAGGCGGGCTCAGCAGATTACAACAGCTTCCTGCTGCTGAGTGCAGCCGATGGCAAGCTGCTCAAGATGGATCGGCAAGGACGTACCGAGGGCAGCATCAGCTTCGCTGCGGCGGCGAAGAACGAGGGCGTCACCATGGACGGCGCCAGCAATATCTACATTGTGGGCGAAGAGGGTGGTGGCAGCATCGACAAACCCGAGATGCTGGTGTACTCGCCAACGGTTCACGGTGCTGCGGTTGCGCCCGGGGCCAACCTCTATCTGTCATTCGATCAGCCCGTGATGGCGGGTAGCGGTTCGATCGTTCTCAAGGATGGAGGCAGTGATGTCCGAACGATCTCCGTATCGGATACCACCCAGGTCAGCATCACTGGCACCCTGGTCACCCTCAATCCTGCCGCGTCGCTCAATGCCGGCACCAGCTACACCGTGAGCTACGACGCGGGCGTGTTTAAGGGGATCACCGGCATCGCGATGGACAGCGTTGCTGCAGGCGTTCTGTCGTTCAAGACAGCGGGCGATCTGTTGGCGCCCCGGTTGACCTTGACGTCGCCGGTGAATGGTGCGGCGGGTATCACCAGCCACCACACCATCCTGACGTTCGACGAGCCCGTGAAGGCGGGAAGCGGCATGATCACGCTGAGCGGAGTCAACTCGGGCGGATTGACCGATGTGCGAATGATCCCGGTGGGCGATACCACGCAGGTGACGATCAGCGGCACCACGGTCGACATCAATCCCAGCGCAGATCTGCGAAATGGCTACACGTATACCGTGTCCATCGGCGGCGGTGTGATCACCGACCTGGTGGGTAACGCGTACCCGGGCTTCACCACAGCCACATCGCTGCGCTACACACGCAACACCGGTACCGCGGTGGGGCCGCAAACCGTCATTGTTTCGGAGGTCAATTCGAACGCAGGCACCGATTTTTTCGAGCTCTACAACTACGGCACCGAAGCGGTCAGCCTGGATGGCTGGAAATGGGATGACGACTCGGCGTCGTTTACCGATGCCGCTGCGGTGAGCTTCCCGGCCGGGACGACACTTGCTGCCGGTGCCCGCCTGGTGGTGGTGGCAGGCACTGATGCGGCTGCCTTCAAGACCGCGTGGGGGCTTGGCGCGGAGGTGCCGGTGGTGGCAACCGGTGGACCGGGACTCGGCTCGGGCGATGCGGTGGTCGTGTTTAATCAGGCCGGTCAGGCAGTCACGGCGCTTAACTACGGAATCAGCGCGAAAACAGCGTCGGACGGATCGGCCATTCCGGTGGCGGCGCCCGCGGCGGGAATCACGCTCGCGAGTGCGGCGAGCCATGCCGGTGCCGCCTTTGGCGGAACGGCTACGGCCTCTGCGGTATGGGATGGCGTGTCAACGACCGCGCCAACCTACCTGCCTGCCACCGTCGGTCAACTGGGGGCGTTCGCCCAGTCGGCTGCTGCGGCCAATATCGGCTCGCCCGGGCTGATTGCAGCACCCCAATCGTCGGACAGCGTGGCGCCCACGTTGTCGAGTTCACTGCCGATCAAGTCCTCGCAGTCTGCGCTCGCCACCACCAATATCGTGCTGAGTTTCAGCGAATCGGTGAAGGTGGGGACGGGCAATATCGTCATCGTCAACACGGCGGATGCGAGCGATACCCGAACCATTCCAGTGACCGACGCCGCGCAGGTCGCCATCTCCTCCGGAGTGGTTACCGTCAATCCGACCTCCAATCTCAAGCCGGGGGCCAGTTATTCGGTGCAGATGGCCGCTGGCGTGATCGAGGACCTGGCGGGGAACGACTTTGCAGGGCTGCTGGGCGACCAGTCGATCGGCTTTGCGGTGGCGACGCAATCGCCGAAGCTGCTGATCACCGAGCTCAACTCAAACGCAGGCCCGTCGGACTATTTCGAGCTCTACAACTTCGGCAGCTCAGCGATTTCGCTGTCGGGTTGGCGTTGGGATGACGATTCAGCATCGTTTGCCGAAGGCAAGGCGTTTCCGGCGGTCAGCATTCCGGCGGGCAAGTCCTTGGTGGTTGCGTCGACGCCTGAGACGGATGCCGCGCTGGCAGCGTTCAAATCAGCCTGGGGCCTAGGCGACAGCGCGCAGGTGATCACTTCGGCGGGCCCCGGCCTGGGAGGCGGCGATGCAGTCGTTCTCTTCAACGATGCGGGCTCTGTGGTTGCCTCGTTCAACTACTCCGGCACAGCCAAGCTTGCAACCGATGGCACCAGCGTGGCGGCATCGAAGGCAGCAACTGGAGTGACGTTTGCGGCTTCGTCGCATGCGGGGCCCGCGTATGGTGCCGCGGTGGGGACGAATGGCGTCTCGGCGGTCTGGGATGGTGTGTCGACCAGCGACCCTTCTTATCTGGCCGCGACCGTGGGTTCGCTGGGTGGCTATGCCCAAACAGGCAACGCCGCCAACATCGGCTCCCCGGGCGTTATCCCCGTCTGATCGGGCAATCGGGCGCGCAGGAGGCTTCCGACAGCCTCCTGCGCTCTCCGAGCAATCGCTAGCGATTCGCCCCTGGCTTCTTTGCCGCCAGTTCCTTCTCGCGTTTGACGATTTCTTCGCGGATGGCAGCAAACCCTTTCGCATCGGGTTGCGTCCATTTGCCGCCTGAACCGTTCATCATGTGAACCACCGCTGCGGCGAAGTCCTCGATCGACAGATCGGGCTTGCCGCCCTTGGCGGGCATGCCGCGCACGCCCACATAGCCGTGCGCAATGAGAATCGCCTGTCCTTCCTCGATCAGCGGCGCCCAGGCCTTGCGATCACCCAGTTTGGGGGCGCCAGCCACGCCACTCGTATGGCAGACCGCGCAGGTGCTTTGATAGACGTTGGCGCCATCGGCGGCCGCGGGTACAGCGACAAGGCCGAGCCATGCTGCGGCGAGCAGCACCAGACAACGCGGGGCCCGAGGGAAACGCTCGAGATGCAACATCGGATGCTCCAAAATGCAATGCGTTGCCGATTATCGCCCGACACGGCGTCGCCTTCGGAACGATCAGGACCGGCGGCGCTTGCGCAGCGCCTGCCGCTCTGTCACATTGCCCCGCCATGAACACGCCCCCTACTCCGCAGACTCTGTTTGACCGCATCTGGGCGCGCCACGCGGTGCTGGAGCGCGAAGACGGTCAGACGCTCCTCTACATCGACCGGCATCTGGTACAGGACGGCTCGGCGCCGGCCTTTGCGATGCTGCGGGCAAGCGGTCGCGCGCCGCGCGTGCCCGAGCGGGCATTTGCGAGCCCCGACCACTATGTACCAACCAACAACCGCGACCTGTCCTCGGTTGCAGACCCCGAAAAGCGTGCCATGGCGCAGGCGCTCGAGAATGACTCTCGCGCGGCCGGCATCCGCTTTTTCGGTCTTGACGATCCGCGCCAGGGCATTGTTCATGTGGTGGGCCCGGAGCAGGGCATTACCCAGCCTGGCATGCTGCTCGTCTGTGGCGATAGCCACACCTCGACCCATGGCGCGCTCGGCGCACTGGCGTTTGGCATTGGCGCGAGCGAAGTGGCACATGTGCTCGCCACCCAGGTGCTCTGGCAGCGTAAGCCCCGCACGCTGCGCATCCGGGTGGACGGGCGGCTGGGCGCACAGGTGAGTGCCAAGGACGTGATTCTTGCGATCATCGCCCGGATCGGTACGGCGGGCGCAGTGGGCCATGTCATCGAATATGCGGGCTCGGCGATTCGCGGCCTCTCGATCGAAGGGCGGCTCACGCTTTGCAACATGTCGATCGAGGCCGGGGGGCGTGCCGGCATGGTCTCGCCCGATGACACCACGTTCGAATACCTCGCCGGCCGGCCGTTTGCCCCGCAGGGTGCGGCCTGGGATGCGGCGCTCGCTCGCTGGCGCTCGCTTGCCACCGATACCGATGCGCGGTTTGATCGCGAGGTGGCGCTCGATGCAGCCGACATCCCGCCCATGGTGACCTGGGGCAACAGCCCTGAGCAGGCCCTGGGCGTGGACGGGCGCATCCCGGACCCGGCCGCCGAGCCCGATCGCGAGCGTCGCGAGGCGCTCCGCCGCACGCTCGATTACATGGGCCTTGCGCCAGGCCAGACGATCGCCGGACTGCCGGTCGATCGGGTGTTCATCGGCTCCTGCACCAACGGCCGCATTGAAGATATGCGGGCGGCGGCGGCGGTCGCGCGCGGGCGGCGTGTGGCGGCTGGGGTCGAGGCCTGGGCGGTGCCTGGCTCGGGCCTGGTCAAGGCACAGGCCGAGGCAGAGGGACTTGACCGCATCTTCACCGAAGCAGGCTTTCAGTGGCGATATGCAGGCTGCTCGATGTGTATCGGTACCAACGGTGATCTGGTGGCGCCGGGCGCGCGCTGCGCGTCCACCTCCAACCGCAATTTTGTGGGCCGTCAGGGCCCGGGTTCGCGCACCCACCTGATGAGCCCGGCGATGGCCGCGGCTGCTGCAGTCACCGGACGCATCACCGATGTTCGCGCCTTGCTTGGAGGACGCTGATCATGCGGCCCTTTACCCGGCTTGATGCGGTGGCGATGCCGCTCGCCCAGATCAATGTCGATACCGATCAGGTGGTGCCAGCGCGCTATCTGCAGAAGCCTCGTAGCGATGATTTCGGGAACTACCTGTTTCGCGATTTACGGCAGCGCGCGGACGGCACCGACCACCCCGACTTCCCGCTGAATCAGCCCGCCTGGCGAAATGCGCGTGTGATCGTGGCGGGACGCAATTTCGGCTGTGGCTCCTCGCGCGAGCACGCAGTCTGGGCCCTCTACGACTACGGCTTCCGGGCCGCGATCGCGCCGAGTTTCGGCGACATTTTTGCCGGCAATTCGCTCAAGAACGGCTTTCTGCCAGTAGCGCTGCCCGAGCCGGTGGTGCTCGCCACACTCGCCTATCTGGAGGCCCATCCGGGTGCCCGCATCGTGGTCGACCTTGAGGCGCAGCAGGTGGTGCTGCCCGATTCCGGTGTTCACGGGTTCGACATTGCGCCGTTTGCACGTCGATGCCTCCTGGAAGGACTGGACGAAATCGACTACACCCTCAGCCACCTGGCGCAGTTACAGGAATTCGAGCGCCGCCACGCGGCCGACGGATTCTGATTTTCGGAGCGCATCCCATGAAAATTCTGGTTCTCGCAGGCGACGGTATCGGGGCTGAGGTCACCGCGCAGGCGGTCCGCGTGGTGCAGGCGGTGGCAGGTGCCGTGCCCGGCCTCGAGCTCGCTCACGCACCGATCGGTGCGGATGCGCTTGAAGCCTACGGCGACCCCCTTCCCGCCCATACGCTCGCGCTTGCCCGCAAGGCTGAGGCGATCCTGTTTGGCTCGGTGGGCGTGCCTGGTGACGAAGAGATCCCCTACGAGAAGCGACCGGGCGCAAGTCTGTTGCGGCTGCGCAAGGACCTGGATCTGTTTGCGAATTTCCGTCCGGCCTTTTTGTTTCCCGAGCTGATCGGGGCCTCCACGCTCAAGCGGGAGGTTGTGGAAGGCCTGGACATCATGATTCTTCGCGAACTCACGGGCGATCTCTATTTCGGTGAACCGCGCGGGTTTGACACCACGGCCGATGGCGTTGCAAGGGCGTTCAACACCATGGTCTACACCGAGCCCGAAATCGAGCGTATCGCTCACGTAGCGTTTCGGCTTGCACGTACCCGTCGGCGCAAGGTGTGTTCGGTCGACAAGGCCAATGTGCTGGAGGTGATGCAGCTCTGGCGCAAGGTGGTGGCTCGCGTGGGCGAGGAGTATCCCGATGTCGAGCTCACGCACCAGTTTGTCGATGCAGCGGTGATGCAGCTCATGCGTGCGCCCAAGCAGTTCGACGTCATGGTGATGGGCAATGTGTTTGGTGACATCGTGTCGGACGCCGCCGCCATGCTCACGGGCTCAATCGGCATGTTGCCCTCGGCCTCGTTCGCGCTGGGTCGCAAGGGGCTTTACGAGCCGGTGCACGGCACGGCGCCCGATATCGCCGGACGCGACCTCGCCAATCCCCTAGCCGCGATTCTCTCGGCCGCGATGATGATGCGGCACTCGTTTGACCGTGCCGATCTCGCGGATCGTATTGAACGGGCAGTCGGGCAGGCACTCGCGAGCGGCTATCGCACGGGTGACATCATGCAACCCGGTATGAAGCAGGTGGGCACCCGCGAGATGGGTGAAGCGGTGCTGGAAGCACTCGCAGCCGGCGGTTGAGTAACCAGGAGAACGCAGGATGAGCAATCCGCTACATGCGCTCAAGAACCAGATTGCCGTGGTCGGGGTGGGCAACACCGCCTATGGCAATTTCCCCGATGTGAGCGACTACGGGCTGGGCGCGCAGGCGTTTCGCTCCGCGATCCAAGACTGCGGGCTCGACAAGAACGAGATTGACGGACTGGTGTGCTGCCGCGTCCCCTACTACGCGCGGATGGGCGAGATCCTGGGCCTCGATCCACGCTGGACGCTTCAGATGCCGCCTCACGGCCGAATGTCGGGGATGTCGATCGTCGAGGCCGCGCTCGCGCTCCACACGGGAGCTGCGAAATACGTGGCGCTCATCTACGCCAACATCGGTCGCTCGCGCCGGGTGAACTACGGCGGGGAGGAGAGCGCCGCGTTCTGGGATCCCTGGGGCTTTACCTCGCCGGGGGCCGCCCACGCCATGATGTTTCGCATGCACATGGAGCGCTATGGCACCACCACGCGCCAGCTTGCCGAGGTGTCGGTTGCGTTTCGGCGCCACGCCATGCTGCAGCCCGATGCCGTCATGAAGACGCCCATGTCGATCGATGATCACGAGGCCTCGCGCCCGATCGTCGAGCCGCTCCGGCTGTTTGATTACTGTCTGATCAACGACGGCGCGGTCTGCCTCATCCTCACCACCGCCGATCGCGCGCGCGATCTCAAAAAGCCTCCGGTGCTGATCTCTGGTTTTGGCGCACGCGACGCATTTCGCCGCAGTGCCATTCCCAATTTCGATCCCGACTTCTGGTATGCCGAAACGCGGGATGCGGGCGAGCAGGCGTACGCCATGGCAGGCGTTGGCCCGTCTGATGTCGATGCGCTCATGTGCTATGACAACTTCAGCCCCACCGTGCTGTTTAGCCTTGAGGGTCTGGGTTTTTGCCAGCGAGGCGAGGCGGGCTCGTTCGTGGAAGGCGGGACGCTTCAGCTAGGCAACAGGCTGCCCACCAACACCGACGGCGGGCACCTGTCCAACTCCTATATGCAGGGCTGGGCGCTCAACGTCGAGGCGGTGCGGCAGCTGCGTGGCGAGTGCGGTGAGCGCCAGGTGCCCGACTGCGAGATCGTGCAGTACGTGGCAACCGCCCCCTGCACGCGCTCCATCATCTATACCCGCGGCTGAGGAGAACCGACATGCTTGGACACTATGACAAGCCGCTTCCATCCGGCGATCCCGATGCCCGCCCGTTCTGGCAGCGCGCGCGTGAACATCGCCTGGCAGTGCAGCGCTGCGATGCCTGCGGCGACCGCCACTTTCCGCCCGGTCCGGTGTGCCCGGCGTGCCTGTCCGATCGGCAGTCATGGGAGGACGTGAGCGGACGTGCGACGCTGCTTTCGTGGGTGCTGTTTCACCGCGCCTACTGGGTGAGTTTTCGCGATGACGTACCCTACGATGCCTGTCTGGTGAAGCTCGAGGAAGGGCCGATTCTGATCAGCAATTTCGCGGGCGGCATTCCTGAAGGCGCTCGCGCCGGGATGCCGCTTCGCGTGGTGTTCGATGATGTATCGCCCGAGCTCACCCTGCCGCGTTTCGTGCCCGCGTAAGTCAGGCGCCATCGCTTGCGCGGGGGCGCCTGGGGTTCGCTCGCCGCTCAGTCGAGTTTCGCTCCTGCGGCCTTCACCACTTCCGCATAACGCTTGATTTCGGCCTCGACGAAACGGCCGAAGTCTTGCGCGCTGCCGCCGCCGATATCGGCGCCCAGGTCATTGAGCCGCTTCACCACTGCCGGATCCTTCAGCACCGCATTGATCTCGGTGTTCAGCCGATCGACAATCTCGCGCGGCGTGCCTGCAGGCGCCATCACACCGTACCAGGCCGACATCGACACCCCCTTGATACCCAGCTCGGAGAAAGTGGGGAGCTGCGGAAAAGCAGGTGAACGCTTGTCGGCTGCCACCGCAAGCGCCTTCATCTTGCCTGCTGCCACGAAGGAAACCGGCGCGGTGGTGTCCATCATGAGCGTGATCGTGCCTGCGAGCAGGTCGGAGTGCGCCATGCCCGCACCGCGATACGGCACATGCATCAGCTGCACGCCGGTATGGGTTGCAAGCATCTGTCCGGCCAGATGGTGTGACGAGCCCACACCCGCCGAGCCGTAGCTCACCTTGTTCGGATTGGCACGCGCGAAATCGATCAGTTCACGCGCCGAGTTGTATGGCGAACCGGCTGCGACCACCAGGATGTTGGGCACCTGAGAGAAATAGATGACCGGCTCGAAATCGCGGATGGGATCAAACGGCAGCTTGGAATAGAGATGAACATTCACAGCATTCGGACTGACCGAGGCCATCAGAATGGTGTAGCCATCGGGCTTTGAGCGCGCGGCGACCTCGGTGCCGATGTTGCCGCCCGCGCCGCCGCGGTTGTCGACCGCCACCGATTGCCCGAGGCGCTGTGCAAGGGGTTGCGCAAGGATGCGTGCCATGGTGTCCACGCCGCCGCCGGGCGCGAACGGCACAACCAGCCGGAGCGACTGATTGGGCCAGGGCTGTGCGGTGACTGCGCCGGCAAGCAGAAACAGAAATGCGGCAACGAAACTGCGCTTCATGGGGATGTCTCCGGTGATTAGAATGCCCTGCGGCCGAACATGCGATCGAGAAGGCCTCGCACACGCGCCAACTCCCAAGGCTGTCGCACGATGGTAGGCCATATCGCGCGGCTTGCCGACCCGATGTTTCATTGAATCCAATTCGAGATTGCCATGTCCACGCCCTCAGCGCCGGCCGAATCCCTCGCACAACGCCTGTCGCCCGCCGGCAAGCCCGGCATGCTGGCAGGGCTCAGGGTGGTCGAAGTGGCCGACGAATCGGCCGAATACGTGGGTCTTGTGCTTGCCGGGCTCGGTGCCGAGGTGATCAAGATTGAGCCGCCCTCGGGTAGTCCCACCCGCACCATCGGGCCGTTTGTCGGCGATCAGCCGGGTGCCGACCGATCGCTTTTCTTCATGAACTACAACCGGGGCAAGCGGTCGGTGGTGCTGGACGCCGGAGACGCGCAGCAGCGCGAACAGATGCTCGCGCTCATTGCGTCCGCGGACATCCTGGTCGATGGCACCAACGGGCGCCTTGCCACAAGTCTCTCGCCCGACAAGTTGCTTTCAGATCGCTTTCCGCGGCTGATCCATGCCCGCATGACCCCATTCGGTGACACCGGCCCGTGGAAGGATTTTCAGGCGGGCGATCTGGTGCATCTGGCGCTGGGCGGCGTGATGATGAATTGCGGTTACGACCCCGATCCAACCGGCGAGTACGACACGCCGCCGATCGCCCCGCAGAGCTGGCACGCGTATCACATTGCCGGTGATCAGCTAGCGGCGGCCATCGTGGCGGCGCTTCTTCACCGTGCGCGTACCGGAGAGGGCCAGGATTTGTGCTGCGCAGTGCATGAGGCGGTATCGAAGAACACCGAGATCGATGTGATGTCCTGGGTGATGCGGCGGGCCCCGGTCTTCCGGCAGACCGCACGCCACGCAGTCGAATTCCCCAGCCGCTCGCCCAATGTGAGCCATACCAAGGATGGTCGCTGGGTCATGACCTGGGGGGTATCGGCGCGCGACAAGGCAAAGCTCGTGCCCTTTCTCGACCGATGGCAGATGGCTGCTGATCTCGAGCAGCCCGCTGCCGAGGCCGACTTCAAGGCGCGCACGATTCCGGGGTCGGCGGGTACCGATGAGGCCACCATGCACACGCTCGACGTTGTGCAGCGTTTCATGCGGGCCTGGCGCCATGAGACCGTGCCCTGGCAGGCCGCGCAGGAGGCCGGTTTACTGTGGGCGCCGGTGCGAAAGCCGCATGAAAACGCGACCGATCCGCACTGGCAGCAGCGTGCGACCTTTTCAGAGATTGAACACCCCGAGCTTGGGCGGTCGCTGTGCTACCCGGTGAGCAAGTGGCTGAGCACCGCGACGGCCTGGCAGAGCTGCGGGCCGGCGCCTGCGCTCGGCGAGGATCAGGCAAAGCTCGCTGAGTGGCTGCGTACGCCGGGCGCGGCCGACCGTGATCTCGATCCCGAATCGTCCGCCAAGTCGTCGGCTGAATCGCCGGCGCGCGCTGCGGCTCGCCCGTTGCGTGAAGCGCCCGCGCATCAAGCCGGCCCGCAGCGTTCAGCGCATGGCCTGCCGTTTGCGCTACAGGGCGTCCGCATCCTCGACTTCTCCTGGTTTCTTGCGTCGGCAGGGGGCACACGGATTCTCGCGTCCCTCGGCGCAGAGAGCCTCAAGGTGGAGTGGAAGGAAAACCCGGATACCCGGCTTGCGGCCATGGCGCCTGTTGGCGGCCGCGAGGCACGCGAGCGCGCCACCGCGCCACTCATCGGCGTCACCGACCCCGACATGGGCGGGCAGTTCAACAACAAGAACTCGGGCAAGCGCGGGCTCTCGCTCAACATCCGGCATCCGAAAGGCCTCGCCATCGCGAAGGAACTGATCCGGGTCTCGGACATTGTGGCCGAGGGCTTTTCGCCCGGCGTTCTTGAGCGCCTGGGCCTGGGCTATGACGTGATGCGCTCGATCCGGCCCGATATCATCTATGTGCAGCAGTCAGGGATGGGGTCGGTAGGCCGTTACGGCCGATTTCGCACCGTGGGTCCGATTGCAGCGTCGCTGGTGGGCTCCACCGACATGTCCGGACTGCCCGAGCCTGCGATGCCGGCCGGATGGGGCTATTCGTATCTCGACTGGATTGGTGCCTATGGGTTTGCGCTCGCAGCGCTGGGTGCGCTGTGGCACCGCGAGCGCACGGGGGAAGGGCAGTGGATCGATGCCTCGCAGTGCGAAGCGGGAATCTTTCAGACCGGTGTTGCAGTGCTCGACTGGTCGGCCAATGGCCGCGTGTGGCAGCGAACGGGCAACCGCTCGCCCTATAAGCAAGCGGCCCCGCACGGCGCGTATCGGCTTCGTGGCAACGACCGCTGGATCGCGATCGCCTGCTTCGATGAATCCCAATGGCAGGCCTTCATCCGCGAAAGCGGCATGACTGCGCTGGCGCAGGATCCGCGTTTTGAAACACTTGCTGCCCGCCTCGTGAACCAGGATGCGCTCGACCAGGCTGTGCAGTCATGGACGCTCCAGCAGAACGACTATGACTGCATGCAGCGGTTGCAGCGCGCCGGGGTGCCGGCGGGGGTCTGTCAGACTGCCGAAGATCGCTGCGATCACGACGCGCAACTGCGCGCGCTTGACTGGCTATCCGAAGTGACGGGCAGCAAGATCGGCCGCTGGCCGGTGGGCGAATTTCCGGTGAAGCTGTCGCGAACGCCTGCCTGGAGCGGCGGGCCGATCGATCGCGGAGCGCCCTGCTACGGCGAAGACAATGCGTTCATCCTCTCCACCTATCTCGGTATGTCGTCCTCGGACATTGCCAGGCTCGCCGAGGAAGGCGTGATCTGAGACCTGCGCTATTTCGCGAGTGCCGGCACCCAGGTGGCGAGCGGCGGGAACATGATGATGAGCGCGATCAGAATCAGCACGCAGGCGATGAACGGTGCGGCGGCGAGATAGATGTCACGCATGGTGGTTTCCGGGGGCGCCACGCCCTTCATCACAAAGAGCAGCAGTCCGAAGGGTGGCGTGGTGTAGCCGATCTCGAGCGCGAGCAGCATGATGAGGCCGAACCAGGTGAGGTCAAAGCCCAGCGTCTTGGCCAGCGGGAAAAAGATGGGCGCGGTGAGCAGCATCATGGACAGCTGGTCCATGAAACAACCCAGGAACAGCAGAATGCCGATCATGGCGAGCAGCATGGCAAGCGGGGCAAGTTCGAATGACAGCGCCCAGTTCATGAGTCCGCTCGAGGCGCCTGTGAAGGCGAGCGCCTGGGCAAACGTGGCCGAGCCGAAAATGATCAGGAACGACATCACCGTGACCCGTAGTGCGCCCTCCACCGATCGGACGATCGCCTGCCAGGTGAGCGTGCGGTAACAGGCGGCGAGCACCGCGACCGACAGGGCGCCCAGCGCTGCCGCTTCGGTGGGCGTGGCCCAGCCCACCAGCATCAGCACCACCGAAAACACGATCAGCCCGACCATCGGCAGCACATCGAACACGATCAGCCGGATTTTCTCGGCGAACGGCGCGGGCTTGACTTCGTAGTAGGGCGCAGCGCTGGGATCGATGACCGTCCAGCCCCAGATCAGCACGCCATACATGAACGCAAGCACCAGGCCAGGAATGATGCCGGCAAGCAGCAAGTCGGTAACGTCGGTTTGCCCCAGCGTGGCGAGGAGTACGGTGAGCGCCGACGGCGGGATGATGACCGCCAACCCGCCCACGCCCATGATCGGACCGATCGACAGGTATTTGTTGTAGCCCCGCTTCATCATGTCGGGGACCATCAGCGAGCCGAGGAGCGCACACGCGCCCATGGAGGAACCGGCAGGGCCGGCAAACGCGGTCCCGCCGATGAGCGTGACATAGGACAAGCGACCGCGGACATTGCCCAACAGCTTGTCGGCGGCGTTGAAGCAGCGTGTGGCAAGACCCGTGTGATAAAACAGTTCGCCCATCAGGAGAAACATGGGGATGGGCACCAGCGCGAAGGTGGTCATCGCGCCAAAGCCGTTGTTTACCACCTGGCCGATTGCAGCCGATCCGCCCATGTAGAACACCGCGGCCATGATGTTGGTTGCGAAAAAAGCGATGGCCACCGGTATGCCAACCAGCATCAGCGCAACCGATGCGCCGAACAGCACGATGGCGGGCCAGATCCAGTCCATCAGTCGGTGGCTCCGCCGCTTTCGCTTGCCAGGGCTGCGAGCGGTGATTCGTCGCGCCACAGATAACGCACGAACTCGAGCCCCATGAAGAGAAACGAGATCGGGATCCACATCACGATGGCCCAGCGCGGCGCGTCGAATGAACGCACGTCCTTGTTGTTCTGAATCCAGTCGAGCATCGTGACCTCAAACCCGTACCAGGCCATGGTGAGGCAGATGGCCACACAGAGCAGCCCGATTGCGCGCAGAAACCATTTTCGCGCGGGCCGCTTCAGGGTCATCAGCAGCAGTTCCACGTACACATGACCCTTCTCGCGAACCAGCCAGGGTGCCCCCAGGCAGGGAATGAGGAGCAGCGCGTATTCGCTGAAGGTAAAGAAGTGGGCCGACGGCTGGCGGTCAAGATTGCGGATCAGGACATCGAGACAGATGGTGATCATGACCGCCACCATGAGCAGTGCGGCCGCGACCGCCATGGTCCGGATGAGAAGCGTATGGAGTCGGGCGATCAGGTTCACGGCCGGTTTTCGCGGGGCGGGGCGCGGTTAAGGGCAGGGTAATGACCCTGGCCAAGGTTCAGGTCGCTGCCCGGACGACGGTGGCGCGATGCGTGTCACGCGCCATCGTCCGGCAGGAGCGGCTGCGCTCAGGGTGTAAACAGTTTGACGACCTTGTCGTAATCGTTGGGCACGCCCGCTTTGTCCATCCGCTCTTTCATGCGGGCGTGCGCTGCGGCGCTTGCACCGGCGATGAAGCGCTTGCCAGCCTCGGCGCCGAGCGCGAAGGTTTTGACGCCGCGTTTGTCGAGTTCGGCGATCTCGCGATCCCGGATCTGCTGCATGTCGGCAATGCTCGCCACCTCATGCTCAATCGCCATCTTGGTGAGGAACTCGCGCGTCTTTGGCTGCAGCGACGCCCATTTCTTCGCGTTGATGATCACGCCCAGATCGGTGGAGAAAAACTTCGGGTCGAGCCGGAACTTGAGGTGCTTGTCCCAGTTGGCATCCATGATGCCGATCTCGGTCCAGCCGGTGATTTCGATCGTGCCGCGCTCGAGCGCGGTGTAGATGTCGGTGGAGGGCATGTTCAGCACCTGCGCACCCAGGAAGTTGGTGAGGAAGGCGTTGTAGATGGGGTTGCCGCGCACCTTGAAGCCCTTCACGTCGAGGTTGCCCTGCGCGTCGGTCTTCATTTCCTTGGTTGACCAGAGGTGGAAGCGGATGCCGCTGTCAAACCAGCCCAGGTAGTGCACGCCCATGCGCTTCATGTGGGCGTCATTCAAGGCCTCGTAGGCGCCGCTCTTGCGTGCTGTGGGGCCATCGATGGAGGAGGCCGACACGGCGTCGCACTCGGGCACGGCGGCAGCGTAGAACGCGCACGGCGTGTAAACCATGTCGACCACGCCGTTGCGTACCGCGTTGGGCTGCTCGAACATGCCCATGGCCTCGGGGCCGCCACGTACGGTGATCTCGACGATGCCCTTGCCTTCGTCATTCACTTTCTTGACGAAATTGAGGAAGCTTCGCGAGTACACCCAGTTGGCGGGAAACGAATGCAGCGCGGTGAGCTTGTCCTGGGCGAGCGAAACCGAAGCGGGCACTGCGAGCGCGATGGCCAGCGCGGCGCCGAGCAGACGACGAATCATGTCGAATCTCCTGTGAGGTCTTGACGAAGGGCGGAAGTGTCGCACGATCGGGAGGGGCGCGGGCAATACCCGGGCAAACCCTGCCGGGCTGGTCGGGCGCGATCAGCCCGGCAGGGGGCTGCCTGCGTGGGCGAGTGCTTCAGCAAAGCCCGCGGCCGAACGCTCCCGGCTGACAAATGTGGGCATTGGATCGATACGGCCGCCGTAGTCGAGCACATTGGCCACCCCTATCGAACGCTCGAAAAACCCGAACATCGGCGCGTCATTGGGCGAATCGCCCAGGTAAAGATGATCTCGCGCGAGGGCCTGGGCAGTGATGCCGAATTCATCGGCCGCCATCTTGAGCGCCGTACTGAGCTTGTCGTGTTCGCCGAACCAGGCATTGACATGGATGGAGCTGATTTTCACGTGCATCCCGGCCTCACGCATCAGGCTCGCCACCCGGTCGGCGGTGGGAAGTCCGTCGGTCTGGACGTCTTCGGCGAAATCGATCGCCAGATCACACGCCCGATACGGCTGATCGGCGCTCACCGCAACGCCTGGCACGGCGGAGAGCACCCGCCTTGCGATCTCGTCAAAACGTGCCCGGTTGGCTGCGAGTGTGGCCTCGTCCTGTAGGAAGTGGCGCGTCATGCGGTGGCGGGCGCGGTCATAGCGGAACCAGAAGGCGCCGTTTTCGCCGATCACTGCGTCGACCGGCCACATCCGTGCAATGTGATCGCACCAGCCAGCCGGGCGACCGGTGACCGCCACCGACAACCTCCCAGACTGCTGCCAGGCATCGAGCGCTGCGAGTGCCTCGGGGCGCATCCGACCGTCGGTGGTAAATGTGTCGTCGATGTCGAAGAACACCCCGCGGACCGGCGGTGATGCGGGCAGGTCGGTCAGCGGGCGGGGGATATTGAGAGATGACATTCGGCGATCGACCCGTGGTCAGAGGATGCGCTTTCGGATCTGCGTCACGATGATTTCGGCCAGGATCACGATCACAAAAATTGACAGGAGAATGAGCGAGACCCGGGTCCATTGGAAGAGGTTCAGCGCGGTATCGAGTGCCATGCCCACGCCACCTGCGCCCACCAGCCCCAGCACCGATGATTCGCGGATGTTGATGTCCCAGCGGAGCAGCAATACCGACCAGAAAGTGGGCGCAAGCTGCGGCCAGTAGCCCTGTGACAGCACCGACAGCCAGGGCGCGCCTGCTGCATGCAGGGCCTCGACCGGACCTGGGTCGGCCTCCTCGAGCGCCTCGCCGATGAGCTTGCCGACAAAGCCGATCGAGCGGCAGGCAATGGCAAGCGTACCGGCCAGCGCCCCCGGACCAAATATCGCCACGAAGAGCAGCGCCCAGATGAGGGAATTGACCGAACGGGTGGCAACCAGAATCAGGCGGGCGGCGAGATTGATGAGCCGGCTTCTGATCAGATTGCGCGCGGACAGCACGCCCACCGGAAGCGCGAGCGCCACTGCGATGAGGGTGCCGAGCGTGGCGATGTGCAGCGTATCGACGAGCGCATCGTGAACGCCCGAGGGATAAAAGCCGACATTGATCGGCCACATCCGGACGAGCAGATCCTGAACCTGCTCGGGGGCATCGATCAGAAACTCGGGGATGACTTCCACGCTTCGCACCGATGCGAGCACCGCTGCGACCACGGTGAGGGTGAGCATCAGCCGCGCGAGCCTTTCGCTGCGCGAGTGGCGCTGCCATGCGCGCACGGGGCGCGCTCCCGGGCGAGTCTCAGGCATCGCTGCGCCGTGCATCGATGCCCAGGATCGATCGGACCACGCGGGCAAGCGTCTCACCGACCATGATCATGGCGATGATGGCGATCAGGATCGCGCAGACGAAGCTGTAATCAAAGCGCTGGAACGCCGCAAAGAGTGTGCTGCCGATGCCGCCCGCACCGACAATGCCCACCATGGTGGAGTTACGAAGGTTTGAATCCACCTGGTAGGTGGCAAAGCCCACGAAACGCGACATGACCTGTGGCAGCACACCGTAGGCGAGCACGCTTGCAAACGGCGCACCGGTGGCGCGCACAGCCTCCACCTGCTTGAGCGAAATTTCCTCGATTGCCTCGGCAAAGAGCTTGCCGATGAAGCCCACCGAGGCGACGGTGAGCGTGAGAATGCCGGCCAGCGCGCCAAAGCCCACCGCTTTGACGAACAGGATGGCCACGATCACCGGATGAAAGGAGCGGCAAAGCGCGACCACCGCTCGCGCGGGCCAGCTGACCCAGGCCGGCATCAGGTTGCGCGCGGCGAGCACCCCCAGCGGGAGCGAGAAAACAATGCCTGCGCACGAGGCAAGAATTGCGATCTCCAGGCTTTCTGTGAGGCCGCGCACCATGCTGTCGGCCTGCAGGATCTCAGGCGGGAACATCCGCCCCAGAAAGCGTCTCGCGTTGTCGATTCCGATCACGAACCGCTCGACGCTGAAATCGAGGCGCTGCGCGGCGAACACGACATAGATCGCGAGCGCGACCCAGCCGAGCGCGGCCCACGGGCTGCGGGCAAAGGCTAGCCTAGCCAACCCTCACCACCATAAATCGCGCGAAGCTGCTCGTCGGAGAGGCCGTCGGGGCCACCGTCATAAATGATGGAACCTTCGGCCATGCCGATGATGCGGCTTGCAAAGCGCCGCGCCAGATCGACATCGTGCATGTTGACGATGACCGGTACGCGCAGGCTCTCGCCCAGATGCGCGAGGAGTTGCATGATGTCGACTGATGTGCGGGGGTCGAGCGACGAGGTGGGCTCATCGGCGAGCAGCAGCCGCGGGTTCTGCATCACCGCGCGTGCAATCCCCACGCGCTGCCGCTGCCCGCCCGAGAGCCCGTCTGCGCGTCGGTGCTCAAAGCCCGTGAGGCCCACGATATCAAGCAGTTCGAAGGCGCGGTCGATGTCGGCTGCCGGATAGCGGCGAAGCCACGCCTTCCAGGCGGGCACGTAGCCCAGCCTGCCGCAGAGCAGGTTCTCCATCACCGACAGGCGCTCCACCAGGTTGTACTCCTGGAACACCATGCCGATGGTGCGGCGCGCCATGCGCAACTGTTTTCGGTCGAGCTTGACCAGGTCGCGGCCCTCGAACACGATCGAGCCCGAGGTGGGTTCCACCAGCCGGTTGATGCATCGGATCAGCGTGGATTTGCCGGTGCCGGAGGCGCCGATGATGGCCGTGAGCCCGCCCGAACCGATGTCGAGCGAGACACCCCTCAGCACGGGCTTGCCCGGGAGGTATTCCTTGGTGAGCCCGCGGATCGCGAGCGCGGCGCTGGCGCTCAAGACGCCTACTTGCCCTGGGCCTTGGCCTTCGCCTCGGCGGCCTTCCGGCGTGCTTCCTCTTCGCGCTTGGCTTCGCGCTCATAGGCGGCACCATTGAACTTTTCGCCACCGGCCTCGGCGACTTCGCGAACCACCGCCCACTCCTTCTGGTAAGTCACCGGGAAGAACCGGTCGGCGCCGTCAAATGCTTTCTTCATGTCGTCGGTGAAGCGGTAGTCGTAGAAGCACTTGAGCATACGGTCGCGCAGCGTCGGCTCGAGATCATGGGCGTAGGCAAACGATGAGGTTGGAAATTTGGCGCTGCGGTAAATCACGCGGAAGTCGTCTTCCTTGATTTGCCCGCGCGTGGCCATGCGGTGAAACACGTCGGAGGCAACCGCCGCGGCTTCGTAATCACCCGAGCGCACGCCCAGCACCGACTGGTCGTGCTTGCCAGAGAACAGAATGTTGTAGTCCTTGCCGGGGTTGAGCCCTTCGCGCGGGAACAGCGCCATCGGTGCCATGTGGCCCGAATTGGACGAGGGCGAGGTGTGGGCGACTTTGCGGCCCTTCAGATCGGCGAGTTTCTGGAATGCGGACTCCTTTCGCACGATCACAATCAGGTTGTAGCCCTGGAACTCTTTTTCGTAGCCTTTCACGGCGAAGGGCACTGCGCCCGCGATGTTGACCGCAAAGGCTGTCGGGCCAGTTGAAAAGCCGCCCACGTGCAAGCGACCCGAGCGCATGGCCTCGATCTCGGCGGCATTCGACTGAACCTGGAAGAACACCACCCGCTTGGCGGTGCACTGCGCAAGATGGTCGGTGAAGGGCTTGAAGACCTTTTCGTAGACGGCGGGGTCTTCCACCGGGGTGTAGGTGAAGACCAGTGTGTTGGGGTTCTTGTAGCGCTTGGGATCCTTCGGGGGATCAGCGACCATGTCGCGGTTTTCATCGCAGTACTGCGGGTCGAGGTCACCACGGTGGCTGCAGGTATCCTGCGCATAGGCGCTCGCGCAGGCGGTAAAAAGCAGAATCAGGGCGGCGAGTTTCTTCATGAACAGACTCCCGGCGGCCTTGAGGCCTCGGTGGGTGGATTGTTGAACCGGTTGTAACGGCATCATATTAGAAGACTGTGGCGCGGCTGGCACTGAAACGCCTGGCTCGGCGGGCGGGCTTGATTGGCACGCCGCAGAGACTGACAATCGAGGGCGCCAACATGGTGTCGAGCCGGGCGCTCGGAACGCGACAGGCATATCCGCGCCAATGGGCCAGACTTGGGCGTCCTGAGTTGAACCGAGGCCCTGCCGAACTCTTCTGAAAGGACCACGCTGATGCTCTCCGCCCAGGACAACGCGCTTCTGATCGCAAGCGGCCCCGGCACCGTCATGGGTGAGTATCTCCGGCGGTACTGGCATCCTGTTGCGCTGAGCGAAGAAGTGCCTGACGCGGATTGCACGCCGATCCGGGTGCGTGTCCTTGGCGAAGACTGGGTGCTGTTTCGCGACTCTGCTGGCCGCACGGGCCTCCTCGACCCGGCCTGCGCGCACCGCGGTGCGAATCTGTTCTACGGCCGGAACGAGGAAGGGGGGCTGCGCTGCGTCTATCACGGCTGGAAGTTCGCCACCGACGGCGCTTGCATCAATATGCCCAATGTGCCGCCGGGCTCGGCACTCCACGGCAAGATGCGTATCCGGGCCTGCCCCACCGCCGAGTTTGCGGGCATGGTCTGGGCCTATCTGGGCCCGGAGGACGGGCGTCCGGCAAGCGTGCCGCAGCTCGAAGCGGGGCTCGTGCCAGCCTCGCACCGCTTCGTCACCAAGCGGCTGGTCGAGTGCAACTGGACGCATTCCATGGAAGGCGCGCTCGACACCGCGCATTTTTCGTTTCTCCACATGCCCGCGCCCGCGCAATTGCGCGATGACAATCCCGCGGTGGCCGCCGACGTGGCGCGGCTCAGGTGGCTGCGCAACGACCCCATGCCGCGCTTCAAGCTGATTGACCATGAGGTGGGGTTCCTGATCGGCGGTGCCCGCCACGCCGATCCGGGAGACCACTACTGGCGGCTCACCCAGTACATGTTGCCCACCCACTCGATCACGCCCTCGGCCATGCCCGGTGAAACCCTCTACGGTTATACCTGGACGCCGATCGATGACAGCCGTTGCTGGATCTACACCTATGCCTGGCATCCCGATCGGCCGCTTGGCGAGGCTGAGCGCGAACGCTACGCGCAGGGAGGCTACGGCCAGTTTGCGGAACTCGGTGCGGGCTATGTGCCGCTTCGTAATCGCGGCAACGACTACCTGCTGTCGCGCGAAGCGCAGCGTACCGTCTCGTTTACCGGCGTACGTGGCATTGCCGAACAGGACCAGATGGCGCAGGAGAGCCAGGGCGTGATTGCCGATCGCACGCGCGAGCACCTGACCGCCACCGACATCGCAATCGTTCATTTCCGGCGTCTTCTGCTCGGCGAGGCGCGCGCGCTTGCCGCTGGACAGGCGCCTGCCGCACCCGGACGCGCCGAGGCGTATCGCGTTCGCGGGGGTGGCGCGCACACACCGGCCAGCCAGTCGCTCGAGCAGGTGATGGAAACGCGCTTCGGCTCGGCCAACGGGCTGATCGTCTGACAACCGGGCGCATCTGACCCCATCATTCGAACATCAACAGGAGACCAGGATGAACCTTCTTCGCAAACTGGGCGCGCGGACCGCGGCTGGTGCCCTCGGGATGTTGCTGGCTGCCGCGTGGGTGGGCAATACCGCCCAGGCCCAGACTCAGCAGGCTGCCTCCAAGCCGATCAGCGTCATCGTTCCGTTCTCCGCCGGGAGCGCGAGCGATGTCATCGGCCGATTCCTGCTCGATAAGGTAGCCGCCAACAGCGGCCGAAGTTTTGTCTATCTGAACCGGCCAGCGGCAGGCGGCAATGTGGGAACGCTCTCGGTGGTGCGCGCTGAGCCCGACGGACTCACAATCGGGTTCAGTACCTCGGGTCCGCTTGCGGTGAACAAGATCCTCAACGCGGAACTCGGCTACGACCCCGAGAAGGATCTGCAGCCGATCGGCGTGGTTGCCGTGCTCCCCAACGTCGTGGTGGTGAGTGCTGAACTGCCAATCGATTCGCTCGCCCGGCTGATCGACTATCTGAAGAAGACGCCGGACGTGGGTTACGGTTCGGTGGGTCCCGGAAGCTCCCAGCACCTCGCAGGAGCCTTCTTTGAGCAGCTGATCGGCGCCCGTATGACGCATGTGCCGTATCGGGTGACCGGCAACCTGGTGACCGATCTGGTGTCGGGCCGGGTACCGGTGAGCTTTCAGCTGCTGCCCAACGTGCTGGGCTCCATTCAAGGCGCAAAGGTTCGCCCGCTCGCCGTAGCGGCCAAATCGCGTCTGCCTGCGCTACCCAATGTGCCGACGGCGGCCGAAGCGGGTTTGCCCGAGTATGAGTCCGCAGCCTGGTTTGCGCTGATCGCGCCACGCGGCATTGCCCGGGCTTATGTTGATCGGCTCAATGCTGATGTCAATGTGGCGCTTCGCGACCCGGCGGTGCGCAGCCGCTTCTCTGATCTGGGCGCCGAGCCGCGCGAATCCTCGCCCGAGGACATGACACGTGTCATGGCCGACGACATCGCGAAGTGGGGCGCGATCATCAAGAAAGGCGGTATTTCGCTCAACCCTTAGGCCGCCCGCCGGTCACCCGTCTCAACAGCCCGGCCACGCCGCCGGGCGCCACCCAGAGGGCAATCAACAGACACACGCCATAGATTGCCCACGCCGCTTCGCGGGACACCTGTTCGGCGCTGTGGGGAACAAACTGCACGAATAGTGCGCCCACCAGGCTGCCAGTGATCGAGGCCAGACCGCCCACCACAATGCCCACCAGAAGTGAAATCGACAGAAACATGTCGAAGCTGTCGGGCCCCACATAGCGCACCGTGATCGCGCTGAGCGCCCCGGCAATACCGGCAAACATTGCACTGATTCCGAACAGCTGGGCCTTGAGTTGCGCGCCGTGAACGCCGATTGTTGCGGCGGCGGTCGGATGGTCGCGAAGGGCCCGCATTGCAAGCCCGAGCTGTCCGCGCACGAGCCGGTCGGTGAGCACCATGCCCGCGAGCAGCATGCCGAGAGCCAGTGCGTAAGCCCAGCGCTCAGCCGACAGCGGCCAGAGCGCGGGCGCCTGCACCGCATCGAGCACGAGCCCGTTGCTGCCACCGGTCCAGGGCGCGAGCAGCGGGTGCTTGCAGAGCTGCGGCACCGCGACCGCGAGCGCAAAACTTGCGAGGGCCAGATAGAGCCCCTCGAGCCGCGCCGCCGGCAATCCGAACAGCCAGCCGGCGGCAAAACAGAGGGCGGCACAGCCTGGCAGGGTGAGCCAGTCCGGCAGCCCCAGCTGCTGCATGAGCCACGCACTGAAATAGGCGCCGAGCGCGAAGAATGCGCCGTGGCCGAGCGAGATCTGCCCGCACCAGCCGGTGAGGAGATTGAGCCCCAGCATGGCAATTGCGAGCACGCAGACCTGGGTGAGCTGAAAGAGCCGGTAGTCCGACACCAGCCAGGGCGCGGCGAGGGCGAGCCCAAGCGCGACCATGGCCCACAGCCGGCGCAGCCTGTCCGCTTGAAAACCGGATGTCATGGGTTCATACCCGCGAAACCTGCGTGCGGGCGAAGAGGCCGGCAGGTCTGACCAGCAGCACCGCCACGATAAGGGCAAGCGCAAAGCTCAGCTTGAGTTCCGGACCAATCAGCCAGGCGCCCACCAGGGCGTCGAGCAGACCCACGATCAGCCCACCCGCTGCCGCCCCCCAGGGATTGTCGATGCCACCCAGCAGCGTGGCAGCAAACCCGTACAGAAGGACGCCCGCCATCATGTTCGGGTCGAGATAAACGATGGGGGCGATCATCATCCCGGCGCATGCGCCGAGCGCGCCGGCGAGCCCCCAGCCAAGTGCGAGCATGCGGCCCGCAGAAATGCCCACCAGCCGGCTTGAGACCGGATTCTGTGCGACTGCACGCATGGCAAGCCCGAGCCGCGTGAAGCGGAAGAAAAGCCAGACCGCGGCGAGCTCGATGAGCGCAAGGGCCACCACGCCCGCCGCGTGGCCCGACAGGTAAGGAAAGCCGGGGAGGGTGCCGGCCGGAAACGGGCTTGGGAACTCCCGCAGCACCGGGGTGAACAGCCAGGAGGCGAGGCTGTGAAAGATCGCGAGGAGCGCCACAAAAACAATGACTGTCGCAAGTGGCTGCGATCGCGCAACGGGCGCGACGATCAGGCGCTCGATCGCGGCCGAGGCGATGAACGATACCACCAGCGTTGCCGCGAATGCAGTCCAGTAGCCGAGCCCGGCCTCGATCAGTGCGAGCGCGACATAGGTTGAAAACATCGCCATCTCGCCCTGTGCGAAATTCAGGTGATGGGTGCTTCGCCACACCATCACCAGGGCAACGGCCAGACTGGCATAGATCGCACCGGCGGTGAGGCCGGCGAACAGCTGATGAAGAAAAACCTCGGGGGTCATGGGTCTCAATCGCCCAGATAGGCATGCTGCACGCGGGGGTCATCCCGCAGCGCTTGCGCCGACCCGCGGGTGACGAGTCTTCCGGTCTCGAGCAGGCAGGCGCTGTCCGCGAGCTCGAGCGCCGCCTGCGCGTTCTGTTCCACCACCAGCATCGCCATCTGCTCCTGGTCGCGAATGGTGGCGAGTGCCTCGAAGAGCTCGCTCACCAGCTTCGGGGCGAGCCCGAACGAGGGCTCATCGAGCAGCAGCAATCGCGGTCGCGACATCAGCCCGCGGGCGATGGCGAGCATCTGTTGCTCGCCACCCGACAGGGTGCCCGCCTGCTGACGCAGTCGTTCTTTCAGGCGCGGAAAGTGCTGAAACATCCGCTCGCGATCCGCGGCGATACCCGCGCGGTCGCGTCGCAGCCACGCCCCCAGCTGAAGGTTCTCGTCCACCGTCAGGTGAACGAAGGTGCCGCGCCCCTCGGGCACATGCGCGACGCCGCGCTGCGCGATCGACTCCGGTGGCAGACCCGATAGCGGGCGCCCGTCAAACCGGATCGCGCCGGCACTTTCCACCAGTCCGCTCACCGCGCGAAGCAGCGTCGTCTTGCCCGCGCCGTTGGCGCCAAGGAGCGCCACCACCTGTCCGGGTGCGATCGACAGCGTGATGTCTCGCAGTACCGTGATGTCGCCATAGCCGGCGGTGAGATTCTCAATGGCGAGGAGCTCGGTCATCGGCGCGTGCCCAGCCACGCAGCGATGACCTCTGGATGGGTCCGGACATGCTCGGGCGGGCCCTCGGCGATGATCGAGCCGAAGTCGAGCGCGATCACCCGATCGCAGAGCGCTGATACCAGCCGCATCCGGTGCTCGATCATCAGTACGGCAAGACCGGTGCGTTCGCGAAGCGCAAGCAGGCTCTCGGCCAGTTGATCGGCCTCGTCCACCGTGAGCCCGCTTGCGGGCTCATCGAGCAGCAGGAGCCGGGGCGCGGCGGCGAGCGCACGAGCGAGCTCGACCCGCCTTCGCAGCCCCAGGGAAAGTTCGCTTACCGGTTGCATCGCCACCGGGCTGAGCGCGCAGGCATCTAGCAGCCGGTCGGTTTCGGCTTCTGCATCCCGCGCCTCGCGCCTCACCGTGGCCAGGGCCAGCGCGTGCGCGATCAGGCCTGCGCGATGTCTGGGCTGGGTGCCGGCGAGCACGTTGTCGCGTACCGACATCGAACCGAACAGTGCAAGGTTCTGAAAGGTGCGCGCAATGCCAAGCCCGGCGAGCGCATGGGCGGGCACCGCAAGGAGTGACTGGCCGCAGAAGAAGAGATCACCCGCCTCGGGCGCCTGGAGCCGGCTCACGCAGTTAAGAAGCGTGGTCTTTCCTGCACCATTGGGGCCCACCAGTCCAACGATCTCGCCCGCCGCGAGGTCGAAGCTCACCCCGTCGATCGCGAGCACGCCGCCAAAGCGCACGCGCAACCGATCGATCCTGAGAAGGGGCGCAGCCACAACGCCGGTGGCCGCCGTACTACTGTGGCTTGATGCCCGCGTTCCGGATCACCTTGCCAAGGGTGTCGGCCTGCGCGCGAACATAGGCGGCAAATTCCGCCGGCGAATTGCCCACCGCTTCGAAGCCCAGCTTTTCGAGCCGGTCGAGTACGGTGGGATCCTTGAGGGTTTTCAGGGTGTCGGCATTCAGTCGGGCAATGATGTCGGCCGGGGTGCCCGCCGGGGCGACCAGCCCGAACCAGGCGACGATCTCATAGCCGGCAAGACCTGCCTCCGCAATGGTGGGCACATCGGGCAGTTGCCGGTCACGTCGTGGGGAGGTGACGGCGATCGCGCGGATCCGGCCCGAGCGAATATGGTTGATGGCGGCCGGAATGTTGTCGAAGGTCATGTCGATCTGTCCGGCGATCAGATCATTGAGTGCCGGCGCAGCCCCCTTGTACGGCACCTGCGAGAGTTTGGTCCCTGCCATCAGGTTGAACATCTCGGCCGCAAGATGACCGGTGGCCCCGAACGCAGCAGTGCCGTAGAGAAGCGGTCGCGGGCTGGTCTTGGCGAGCGCGATCAGTTCCGGCACCGTCTGGGCCGGCAGGCTGGGATTGACCACGATCACATTGCCCGACACCGCCACCAGCGAAATCATGGCGAGATCGCGTTGTGGGTCGTAAGGCAGGTTCGCCCGCATGAAGGGCTGCGTGGCAAGCGTGATGCCGGACATCATGAGCGTATAGCCGTCGCCCGGCTGGCGCACCACGTATTCCTCGGCGATGCTGGTGGTGGCGCCCGCGCGGTTCTCGATCACGGTGGGCTGGCCCAGATGGTCGGCGAGCTTGAGCGCCACGGCGCGTGTGAGGAGGTCGACCGTGCCACCTGCCGATGCCGGCACCACGATCCGCACCGGGCGCGACGGGTAGCCTTGCGCAAGCGCGCCCGACAGACAGCAGACTGACAGGGCGTAGACGAGCAGATGACGGATCATGGTCGGAGGCTCCTTGGGCGGATCACGCCGGACTCTAGCGGACCGGCCCGCTGCTGTTAAGTGGTTGCTGCGGAAAGCAGGCGGCGACCAGGTGCGTCACGCGCGGATCCGTGCTGCGAGCGCGGTGGCGCTGTCGCGCAACAAATTCTGGTCAGCCCCCACTGCAACGAACAGACAACCCTGACCGACGTAGTGGCGGGCGAGCGCTTCGTCGCCAGTCAGAATGCCCGCTGCCTTGCCGCAGGCGCGGATTCGTGCAATGGCACGGTCGATGGTGGCAAGCACCTCGGGATGCTTGGGATTGGCAAGATGCCCCATGGCGGCGGACAGATCGCCAGGGCCGATGAAGACCCCATCGATACCGTCGACACGTGCGATCGACTCCAGATTCTCAAGCCCCTGCAGGGTTTCAACCTGAACCAGCACGCAGATTTCCTCGTGATTGCGCTGCGCGTAGCCCTGCACCCTGCCGTAGTGACTGGCGCGCGGCGCGCCCGCGTAGCCGCGCACGCCCATCGGCGGATAGCGGGTGTACGCAACCGCCTGCCGCGCTTCGTCCTCGGTCTGCACATAAGGCACGAGCAGGCTCTGTGCACCGATGTCGAGCAGACGCTTGAATGTGACCATGTCGTTCCAGGGCGGGCGCACGATGGGCGTGGCGCTGCCACCCGTCATTGCCTGCAGTTGCGAGAGCACTTGCTGCAGATCGTTGGGTGAATGTTCCATGTCGATCAGCAGCCAGTCGTAGCCGCAGTGCGCAAGAATCTCGATACTGATCGGGCTGCACAGATGCGACCACAGGCCGATCTGGGTTCGGCCTTCGCGCAGGGCCTGCTTGAAGCGGTTCACCGGCAGTTCCATGGGGGGTCTCCTTGGTCGGGGTGGCCTAGCGCACGAGGCACGGCCGCTTGGGGTCGAAGGTCCAGCCGGGAATCAGATACTGCATGGCGAGCGCATCATCGCGCGCACCGAGCCCGTGCTTCAGATAGAGCGCGTGAGCGCGGTCCACCGCCTCCGGGTTGAGTTCCACGCCAAGCCCCGGTCGGGTTGACACGGTGATGTGGCCATCGCGGATTGCAAGCGGATTGCGCGTGAGCGGTTCGCCGTCCTGCCAGATCCAGTGCGTGTCGATGGCGGTGACCCGGCCCGGTGCGGCCGCCGCACAATGGGTAAACATGGCGAGCGACACATCGAAGTGGTTGTTCGAATGCGACCCCCAGGTGAGCCCGAACATCTGGCAGATCTGGGCCACGCGCACCGATCCCTGAAGGGTCCAGAAATGGGGATCGGCCAGGGGAATATCGACCGACTGAAGCGCAAGGCTGTGAGCGAGTTCGCGCCAGTCCGTGGCCACCATGTTGGTCGCAGTGGGCAGACCCGTGGCGCGCCGGAACTCGGCCATGACCTCGCGGCCAGAGAAGCCGCGCTCCGGGCCGCACGGATCCTCGGCATAAGCGAGCTCGCGGTGCCGGTCGCGAAGCAGCCGTACGGCATCCGACAGCAGCCAGCCGCCGTTGGGGTCCAGCGTGATGCGTGCCTCGGGAAAGCGTTCGGAAAGCGCGATGATCGCCTCGACCTCGTCTTCACCTTGGAGCACGCCGCCCTTGAGTTTGAAGTCGGTAAAGCCATAGCGCGCGTGCGCAGCTTCGGCGAGTCGCACGATGGACCTTGCATCGAGCGCGGGTTCGTTGCGAAGCTGTGCCCAGGCGTCGGCCGCATCGGGCTCGGCGCGATAGCCCAGATCGGTTCGCGTTCGATCGCCAACATAAAACAGATAGCCCAGCACCTGCACCCGATCGCGCTGCCGTCCTTCGCCCAACAGATCGCATAGCGGCACGCCCTCGAACTGGCCCAGCAAATCCAGAAGCCCGCTCTCGACCGCTGTGAGCGCGTGGATGGCCACCCTCAGATCAAAGGTCTGCTGGCCACGCCCCCCTGCATCGCGCTCGCCGAAGCGCGCGCGCATTGCGTTCAGCGTGGCGCGCCATGCGCCAAGCGGCTGGCCTTCAACCAGCGCCCGCGCTTCCTCGAGCGTCTGCCGGATTCGCTCCCCGCCGGGCACTTCGCCCACGCCCGTGGCCCCGCTCGAGTCGGTCAGCACCACCAGATTGCGGGTGAAGAAAGGCGCATGCGCACCGCTCAGATTGAGGAGCATGCTGTCGTGGCCGGCCACCGGAATGACCTGCATGCGGGTGATGATCGGAGTGCGCGTCATGGGGAGGGTAGGATGCCGGTGGTAGGTTATTCGCAACTGCCGGCATTGTGCCTTGCCGGTGTGCATCGCTGAAAGGAGCACGCCTCATGAACCGTCGTCAGCTGATCGCCGCCGGCGCCGCGCTCGCCTGCGGCCCGGTGGCCTCACCCTTGTTGGCGCAGAGCGCCTGGCCCGCCCGGCCGCTGCGGATGGTGATCCCTTTCCCCCCGGGTGGGCCCACCGACGCGTTCGCTCGGCTCTATGCCACCGCGCTGGGGCAGCAGGTTGGCCAGCCGGTGGTGCTCGACAACAAGGCGGGAGCGTCCGGGGCCGTGGGTGCGCTTGAGGTCCGGCGAAGCGCCCCTGATGGCTACACCCTCCTGTTTGGGACGGCCTCCACGCATGTGCTCTACAACCTGATTCAGCCAAAGCCGCAATTCGATGCGCTCGCCGACTTCGCGTGGGTGGGCGTTCTGGGCGGCGCGCCGCTGGTTTTTGCGGTTCATCCGCAGATGCCCGCCACGCTCCGGGAACTGGTGGCGCGCTCGCGCGCGCAGCCGGGAAGCCTGAGCTACGGTTCGCCAGGCAGCGGCACCATGATGCATATTGCCGCCGAGCGCTTGAAGCAGCTCACCGGCGCGCAGATTGCGCATGTGCCCTACAAGGGAAGCGCGCCGGCGAGGCAGGATCTGCTGGGCGGCACGCTGCAGATGGCGATCGACACACTCGGGCCTATGCTGCCACAGCATCAGGCGGGCAAGGCGCGTATCGTCGGCATCGCAAGCGCCCGTCGTGCGGCCACGGCGCCCGACATCCCGACGGTGGCTGAATCGGCTGGCCTCTCCGAGCCCTTTGAGGCCATGCTCTGGAATGTGGTCACTGTGCCGCGAGAAACACCGCCCGAACTGGTTCGTACGCTCGCCGAAGCGAGCCGCCGCGTGATGGCCGACCCGGCGCTGCGGTCGCAGCTCGAGGCGCAGTCCATGTTTGCCGATGTGCATTTTGGTGCCGACGCCGAGCGCTTTGCCCGGGCGGAGGTGGCCAAGTGGAAACCGATCGTCGATCAACTGGGTGACCAGGCGCGAGGCTGAAACTATGGCGGAACATCTCATCTCCATCCGTTCAACGCTCGCGCTCGAGATCGCCGACCGGATCTGTATCGAGGCGCTCAAACTGCGGCGGGCCAACGGTCTTTTGCCGCTCACCGTGGCGGTGCTCGATGCGGGCGGCAATCTGGTGAGCTTTCGGCGCGAAGACGGTTGCGGGGTGTTGCGCGCCGATATCGCCATGGGCAAGGCGTGGGGTGCGCTCGGCATGGGCATGTCCACCCGGCAGATTCGTGATCGGCTCGCCAACCGTCCCACCTTTCAGTCGGCGCTCGCTGCTGCCTCGGATGGCCGCTTTATCCCTACGCCCGGGGGCGTGCTGATCATTGATGCGGAAGGCCAGGCGATCGGCTCGGTGGGCATCAGCGGTGATGCGTCGGACAAGGACGAGTTCTGCGCGATCGGCGCCATTCGGGCGGCGGGCTTTGCTGCCGAACCGCCCGAGCCGCAGTCCGACTGGAATGATGCGAAGCTCTGAGCGGCGCGAGGTCAGGCCCGGGCAGCGTGACACACAATCGATCAAGGAGAGACTACCGATGAGCCGGAACGACCCCACGGCGCGCATGCGCCGACTGCTGTGCGCGATCACGCCGCGCTCACCCCGATGAAGGATCAGATCTTGAACATGAGTCCGCTCGATGGAATCTGGCGCCTGGTGCAGGCCCGCGCCACCGATCAGCACGGCCAGCCGCTGCCGCCGCCTTACGGACTTGAGCCGCTTGGCATGGTGCAGATCGAGAACGGCCGGATGCTCGCGGCGCTTTGCAACGGTGATCCGGCGCTCGCACCCGGACAGGCCCGTGAATTCGTTTCCTATGGCGGGCCCTGCGCGTTTGACGGCGAGCACCTGAGCACTGACGTCGATCTGTCTGCACGCCCGGACTGGCTCGGTGCACCGCAGGTTCGAGAAGCTGAACTCGTGGGCGATCGCCTGGTGCTCAAGCCGCCGCTGCGCGAGTACGGCGGTGTGCTGCAGCAGCGTGAACTGATCTGGGAGCGGGTCTGGCGGCCTCGTGGCTGAGCTCACAGGCCGCTCAAGCCGCTTTCGCGCCGGGTCACGCGGGCGAGCCCCTGCTCCAGAAGCCCTGGCTGCTCCGAGATCAGTGTGAATGCCTGCCGCGCGCGCGTGATGCCGGTGTAGAGCAATTCGCGGGTGAGCGCTGAGCCGCTGTGTGCTGCCAGCACCAGCGCCGTGTGGTCGAATTCCGAGCCTTGGCTCTTGTGAACCGTTGCAGCGAAGGCCGTCTCCACCTGCGCGAGCCGGCCGGGTGATACGGCACGCACGCCCTCGGGGTGAGGGAAATACACCCGCAAGCGGTCGGCTGCATGCGCACCGGGCAGCGCGATGCCGACATCGCCATTGAAGATGCCGATTGCTGGTGCATTGCGGGTCACCATGACCGGCCGCCCCGCGTACCAGGCTCCGAACGGGCTGAGTAGTCCTGCCGCGGCGAGCGCCTGCTCGATCGCGCGGTTGAGGCCGCTCACCCCCCAGTCGCCCTCGCGGACCACGCACAGCACACGAAACCGGTCGAAGGCCTCAAGGATGCTCCGCACCCACCGCTGATGGGCCTCAATATCTTCGTCGGCAGGACGCGCCTGAAGCTGCACGAGGTAGTCGCGATACGAGTTGCGCGCGCCGGCCCGTCCGTTGACCGCCAGCGATACGACCTGTGACAGGCTGCCGCGGCCAGCGGCAAACACCGGCGAAGTGTCGTCCGCGTGGATGAGCGCAGCCACACGCTCGGGACCGACGGCGTCATTGACCGCACGGGCAAGCGCAGCGATCGGGCCTGAGAAGCGGTGGCTCTGCTCGAGAACGATGGTCTGTCCAGCCAGCGCGGTGGGTACGCGCTCGTCGTCGAAGAGGCTCAGATTCGCTTGCGCACTCGCTGACGCGGCCGGCTGGAAGATGCTCTCGGGTGGCAATGTCTCCGCGGTCGCGGCCTCGATGAACCGGGCAGTATCGCGGTCATAGCGCGCCGCGAACGGGGCGCCGCAGAGATCGCCCAACACAGCGCCGGCCTCCACCGAGGCGAGCTGATCCTTGTCGCCGATCAGGACCAGACGTGCCGACGAGGGCAGCGCCTGTAGGAGGGCCGCCATCATTTCGAGGTGAACCATCGAGGCCTCGTCGATGATCACCAGATCGGCGGCGACCGGATGCGCGGTGTGGTGGCGAAATCGTCGCGTGTGCGGGGAAGCGCCGAGCAGGGCATGGAGCGTGCGTGCCGGACCCATCTGATGGCTGAGCGCAGCGACATCGAGCGCTGGTCCCAGAACACCGGACAGCGCCTGGAGCGACTGATCGATCGACTGGCGCAGCCGCGCCGCCGCCTTGCCGGTTGGGGCGGCCAGGGCAACCCGCAGTGGCGCAGGCCCCGGGTGCAGTGCGGCGAGCAACGCGATAAGCCGTGCGGCCGTATGCGTCTTGCCTGTGCCGGGTCCACCGGTGAGGATCGTCAGTCGCCCGCGGGCGGCGATTGCGCAGGCGACTCGTTGCCAGTCAGGCGCACGGTGCCCGGTGGCAGACGATGCGGTCGTCCGCGAGGCGAGCTGCGCCATCGTGACGGGCGGTGCCTGTAGCTCGGTCGCAGCCGGTCCGAACAGAAGCGTGATCCAGCGCTGCAGTGCTGACGGATCGACCGCATCGCGCATGCTGCTCCGCGCTCGGATCGCGCTCGCCACGGTTTGCTCGTAGTGCCAGTAGCGGCGCAGATAGAGCCTCGCCACAGGGCCTGTGCAGTCGAGGACAAGCGGCTCGCCGTGGTCGCTCGCGGCGGTGGTCACCCAGACCGTGCGGCTCGCGCGCAGCACCTCGAGCCAGGCCGTCTGGTCGGCGGGCAGGCGGCGCCAGAGTTGCAGGGCGATGGGCTGGGTCTCCGGGGTCCAGTCAAAGAGCGGCGCATCGGCCTCGCAGAGCGCACCGACTGGCAGGCAGCTGTGGCCCATTCCTTCCACGCGGGCGAGAAGGGCCGCAGCGGCCTCCAGCGCAGGACCCGCCTGCGGATCGAGCGATGCGATGAATCTGGCAAAGGCGCGATCGAGCAGGCGCAGCCCCCCTGCATGCGTCAGGTCGCCTAGCGCATCGCGCGTCATGGCGAGACCTCGGCCTGCAGCAGCCCGTCGAGTGCTTCGAGAAGCGCGAGGACCTGGGCGTCGGCTGGCATGGCGTATTCGCCCTGCACCGGACCGTCGATGCCGCGCACGAACCAGTAGAGCGCCCCGCCCAGGTGGCGCGCGGGCTGGTAGGCCTCGCCCAGCCGCGATCGGAGCAGCCGGTGGAGCGCAAGCAGATAGAGCGCGGCCTGTACATCGTAGCGGTGGCGCGCCATCTCCGATTCGAGCGCTGCGCGGTCATAAGCGGCGCCATCGCGCCCCACCTGATTGGTCTTGTAGTCAAGCACCCAGAATCGGCCCTGATGCTCGAACACCAGATCGGCAAAGCCCATCAGCATGCCGTTCAGCTGACGGCTCGCGAGCGCCGGGCGTGGCTGATCACCCAGCAGATGACGCCGGCAAAGTGTGTCCACCACGCCCGCGTGCAGATGCGCGGCCGGCATCCAGAACTCCATCTCCGGCAGGCGCTCACGCAGCTCGGAGAGCGGGGCGCCCAGGCTGGGCAGACGGGTCTCAAGCAGTGCACCGAGCCAGCGCTCCACCGCTTCACGCCAGTCGCCGCGGTTTGCACGCTCGCAACGGGCGGCGAGCTGCGCCTGAAGGGTGGGACGGTTGGCGAGCGAGAAGCCCTCGCGGTCCAGCCACTCGAGCAGGCCGTGGATGAAGTCGCCCGAGGCGCGTCCGCCCGGGAACCGGTGCCACGGCGCGGGATCGCCGCGAAGCGGGCGAATCGGTCCGGTCGTGGGGGCCGCGTCGTCTTCGTCGGCCGCGCGGTCGCGCACCCAGGCAGGCGAGAACGTTGCATCATCGAGATCGCGCGTGAGGAGCGAATAGCTGGCGGGTGACCAGTGCCGCTCGAAATTCGCGGCATAGGCAGGTCGCGCGGCGAGCGGCGGGCGTGCAAGGCTCGCGTGCACCTGCGAGCAATCGCTTTGCGCGGGTACGGCTTCGAGCACGATCTGCGCGTCAAAGCGTGCCTGGGCGTCGCGGGCGAGCGCCTGCAACTGCGCGAGCCAATCGTCGGGTGTTCGTTCGATTTCTCCGCCGAGGAGCCGCCCGGCCGCGCTCTGATGCGTGGCGGCGCGTGTGTTCCGACCGACTTTCTGCAGTCCGAATCCCATCCAGATCGCATGCCGGGCGCGGGTCATGGCGACATAGAAGAGCCGCAATTCCTCGCGCAACTGCTCGAGCTCGGCATAGGCTCGGTCGTCCGCGTCGGGCTCGAGATGGAGCATCCGTTCGCCCTGCGCATCGATCCGGCTCACAAAGAGGGCCGCGCGCTTTCCTGCCGATTGGGCGCTACATGCGAAGGGCAGACACACCACCGGGTATTCGAGGCCCTTGCTTTTGTGGACCGTCACGATCTGTATCAGGTCATCATCGCTTTCCAGGCGCAGCAGATGGTCCTCGGCGCGCGCCTCGTCGGCCTCGGCGATGCGGCTCGCGAGCCAGCGGATGAGCGCCTGCTCGCCATCAAGCTCGACGCTTGCGTTCTGCAGCAGCTCCGCCAGGTGCAGCCAGTTGGTGAGCCGCCGCTCGCCATCGGCAAGCGGCCGCCATCGAGCAGGAAGGCCGATCTCGTGGAGGCTTCTGCGCATCATGGCGAGCGCGCCGCGCTCGGCCCAAACGGTGCGGAGCTGCCGCAAGCGGTCGCACTGCGCATCGAAGGCCTCATCATCAATCACAAGGCGCTCAAGCTCGGCAAGGCTGAGCCCTGCCGTGCGCGTGGCGAGCGCCGCCCGAACCAGCGTCAGATCGGTGGGGGCGGCGACTGCGCGCAGCCAGCGGAGCAGGTCGCTGGCTTCGTCGGTGGCGAAAACCGAATCGCCCTCTGACAGATACACCGATGCGATGTTGCGGCGCCTCAGTTCGCGCCGGACCGCCTCGGCCTCGCGGCCGGTTCGCACCAGCACCGCAATGTGGCGCGATCGCAGGCGTGTCCATCCGCGGTCTGGATCCTGAAAACCTGCCGACGAATCGTTGAGCCAGGTGGCGATGCGCTCGGCGCAGCGCTCGGCAAACAGGCGACGACTCGATTCGCGCGAGCGGACTGTGCAGTCGTGTTCCAAGGTGATGGCCGCCGCCGGGCCCTTGTCAGTGACAAAGGACTCGGCGCGGCCGCGGGCGGCAGTGGGTTGAAACGGGATTGGCTGACCATTCGGGGAACCGAACAGGAACGCGCCTGACCAGGCATCGGCTGCGCTCACCCGGCGCTCTTCTGCGCGCAGGAACCAGCTGTTCACCGCGTCCACCAGCGCACGGGTCGAGCGGTAGTTGGTGTCAAGCGCATAGTGCCGTCCGGCAGTGGCGGCGCGCGCACGCAGATAACTGTGAATGTCGGCGCCGCGGAACTGGTAGATCGATTGCTTCGGGTCGCCGATGAGAAACAGCGCATGCTGCGGATCGTTGTCGGCGCAACGATAGAGCGCATCGAATAGCCGATATTGCGCGGGCGAAGTGTCCTGGAATTCGTCGATCAGTGCGACCGGATAGCGCGCGAGAACAGCTCGGCGCAAGGCGCCCGCGTGGTCGCCCTCAAGCGCCTGGGCGAGACGCTCGACGATGTCGCTGAAGCCGAAGGTTCGCGACTGGGTTTTGAGCGCCTTGAGGCGGGCAGCCACCGACGCTGCCGCATGGATGCGGATCGCGGTGTGTGGCCGGGAGAGTCGCTCGATCGCATCAAGGAGTTGCGCCAGTGCCGCAAACGAATCGGGAAGCGCGAGCGGAGGCGCTCCGGGGGCGCGTCGCGAGAGCAGGTCGGCGGGGCTCAGGCGCAACCGTGCAGTCTCGCTCTTCAAGGGTGTTGCGCCAACCGGATCATGCGCCCAGCGGCTGATGTCGTCGAACCAGCGTTTGAAGTCAGCTCGACGAAACGCCTTGGATGTCCAGTGATCTGGATGTCGGTCGATCTGCAGCTCGATCCAGTCGCGCATCGATTGCGCGCGCACTGCCCAGCCCGTGCTCAATACGGCGAGCGCATTCGCATGCTCGCGGGTGGCACGCTCGACGCATTCTGCGAGCGATTCCATCGGGGGCGGCCAGGCCCGCTTTTCCGGGAGGAGGCGCGACACATCGGCAAACATCGCATCGGGGGTTGGATACTGCGCGAGGAGACTCTCAAGCGCAGGCCCTTCGAGCGGATAGCACTGCTGTCGCCAGTAATCCTGGAGCGCTTCGCGCACCAGCGCCTGCTCGTCTGCGATCAGCGTTTCATCAAAAGGATGACCGGTATCGAAAGCGAATTCGCCCAGCATTCGCTGGCACCACGCGTCGATGGTGAAGACTGCCGATTCATCCATCGCCTCGGCCGCGTTGGCGAGCCGCCATGCGGCCAACTCGCGCGCATCCTGTTCGCGATAGCCAGCGAGGAGCGCCTGGAGAAAGTGATCGTCGTGGGCGGGGCAGTCCAGGCCCCGGAAGCAGCGCGCCGCCTCGACCAGGCGGCTCCGGATCCGGTTCGACAACTCGCGGGTGGCCGCGCGGGTGAAGGTCATCACCAGGATCTCGGCCGGCATCAGCGCTGCCCGGAAAGCCGTGGGCTCGGGGCTGGCCTCGCCGTGACCGAGGACCAGCCGCAGGTAGAGCGCCGCAATGGTCCAGGTCTTGCCGGTGCCGGCACTCGCTTCAATCAGACGGCTGCCAAAGAGTGGCAGACGGTAGGCGTTGAGCACCTGGGTCATTCGTCTGCCCGTCCAGAGCACGGTTCCGGCGCGTCCTGGGGCTCGGCCTTGGCGTGGGGCAGGGCCGTGACATGGGAGCCGACCCAGCGGACCAGTTCGGCATAACACCCGCTGGCGAGGCGTGCGAACCTTCCATCGGCTGCGAGCGCCTCGAAATCAGGGAACAGTCGCGCGAGGACCGGATCGGCGACCTCACCGCGAACATGCTCGCTTCCTTCGTAGACTGCGGCGGCGTCGTCCTCGCTTTGGGTGTCGCAGTATTCGACAGCGGTTTTGGCGGCGACCGGCAGCGGTTCGACGCATGCCTTGCGATACAGCGCGAGCAGATCGAGAAGGCGCTCGCGCGCGTGATCAGGAGCCGGTGGGCGGGCCCGAAGCGTTGCGTCGCGCCCAACCAGGACCAACTGATCGGACAGTCCCAATGCGCCCAGAAGCAGGGCTTGCACCCAGGTCTCGAGGAGACGATGCGGCATGGGTCTGCGCTTGCCGGAGGATTCGAGCAGCGTGTTCGCGCTTGCATGGAGCTGAATCGCCGGCTGCGTTGCATCGGTGGAAGCAAACCGGCCGGGCGTGAACGCTTCGATCAGCGTGCCGGCCAGCTCGATTCGGAGCGGCAGTCGCTCAAGCGCATGTGGGTGCCGGTCGCGCTCAGCCATCCAGGCGCGCACGGGCCGCGCGGCGAGCGCTGCCAGGGACTTTCGGTGCACCACGCCGGGTCCGCCCAATGGCAGCCTGCCCTCGCGTTCGAGTCGCAAGAGGCGTCCCGCGATCAGGCGCTCAGGATCGGTGCGGGGGCTGTCTTCCGCAGGTCCGTCGCGCAGATCGGCGAGCACCCCGCGGGTGATCGAATCGAGCAGCTGGTAGGCGTCAAGGGAATCGAGCGTGAACGGTTCGTCGTCGGCGGAGGCGGAGTCATCCTCGCTCAGAAAAATCCCCAGCGTGGATTCGAAATAGGTACGGGGCGGATTGCGAAGGAGCCTTGCGAGTTCGGGGGGGCTGAGCCGCGCCGGAGCGGGAGAAGGGGCGGGTGAACGCGCAGGGCCAGTGGCGGGTGAAGGTGCGGGGGATGGTGCGGGTGAAGGACCCGGTGAAGGCGCGGCCCGGGGTGGGCCGCCCGGTGGATCCGGGTCATCATCCATTGCTGCGTGCCATTCATGGGCGTGGGTGAATAGACCACTGTCCGCCTCGAAATACCGGCGACTGAAGGGCTGCAGGGGGTGGGTGGTGGTTCGATCGTTCACGGTCTGTTCAGACCAGCGCGCAGCAAGATAGTCGCGCAGTTGCGCGACCAGCACCGAGGGCGGCTGCTTGCTGTCGTCCCTGACGCTTCGTCCGGTCCAGCTCAGGTAGAGCACCCGCCTGGCAGACAGAAGCGCCTCCAGCATCATCTGACGATCATCGTCGCGCCGGGCACGGTCGCCTGGTCGGCGCTGGCCGGCGAGTGCGATGAGATCGAAGTCGGGACGCGCGGCGCGGCGCGGATAGTCACCATCATTCATGCCGATGAGGCACAGGACCTCAAACGGAATCGCCCGCATCGGCGTGAACGTGCAGAAGGTGACGCCCCGACCGCGGAAGGCTCGGCCAAGTGTGGGCGCATCGAGTGCATCGAGCCAGGCCTCGCCGGCAACGGAAAGCGGAATCGCCTCCTCGAAACCCGCGGCCGCGCAGTCGGCGCTCCAGCGTTCAAGGGCGGTTTCAAGCGCTTTCAGGATGCCGAGGTCGGCGGGGCTTTCGGCGCGAACCAGATCGGTGAGCAGGCGCTGAAAGCGGCTCGCCCAGAGAACTGGGGCGGTCGGGGTGGCCGATGTGTTGAGCCACTCGCCAAGCACCTCCAGCAGACCCGCGAGGGCGCCTGCGAGGTGGGCCTCGAGCCCGCCGACCTCGTCAAACGGTTCAATGCCGTCAAACGCCTCACCCGAGGCGGCGCGGGCCTCGCCCACTGCCCAGCCGAGCAGCATTCGCCGCAGGCCGAATGCTGCGGTGTTGACCTCGCCCGCCGCGCCCAGGCCAAGGAGGCTGCGCTGTTCGCGATCGAGGCCCCATCGGATGCCCGCTTCCCGCATCCAGCGCATGAGCCGGGGGATCCCGTCGGGCTCCACACCAAAACGCGTAGCGATCGACGGTACCTCAAAGAGCGCACAGAGCGCCGAGAGCGTGCAGCGTTCATCGCGAATACGCAGCACCCACTGAAGGGCCACCAGCAGCGGGCTGCTGCCGCGCGCGGCGAGGTCGGCGATATCAAAGGGAATATGACGGCGATCGCTGTCGGCGTATTGCCCGAACACGGCGCGGATCGAGGGCGCGAAGCGGTTGATGTCGGGCACCATCACGATGATGTCGCGTGGCCGAAGCGCGCGCCCGGTGGACGAGCGGTCGGGTGCTTGGGCAAGGAGCTCGAGCAGCTGGTCGTGCAGCACCTCGAGCTCGCGAACCGGCCCGTGAGCAATGTGAAACACGATCGATTTGTCGCAAGCGGGCACCGGCGGGCGCGCCTTGCCGTCGAGCGGTTCCAGATCGCGAATCTGCTGCTGCACCTGCGAAAGAAGCGACGCGCCGGCCGGCTCCTCGTCGTCGAACAAGTCGATTCGATTGAGGTCAAAGCGTGATTTCGCCTGCTCGGCGTCGTCGAATTCATCGAGCAGCCGCACAAAATCCCGCGACTGCCGCCCCCAGGCTGCGAGCAGCGGGTTGCCGTAGTGATGCATCTGATCAAACCCGACCGTCGCGAGATCCCGGTCATCACGAAGCCGGTGACGCCGCCGCGCGGCGCGCAGCAGCTCGCGTCCCTCGAGGATGTCGGCCCAGTGAAAGCGGCAGGGGTTGGGAATGGCGAGCAGCACCTGTGCGTGTCGGGCGAGCGCGGCAAGGAGGCGCAGCGTGGGGTGCGGAAGGCTGGTCAGCCCGAACACCACCACCCGGCGAGGCAGCGCAACCGTACCGGCATCGCCCGGCGGACGCCGGGCGAGCGCATCGACGACCCGATCATGAACATGTGGCCGGATGAGTGCGCGCTCATCGGGCGCGAGGTCGGCGAGCACGCGTTGCCAGACCAGCGACTGCCAGCGATGCTCGGGCCGCAACCGCTCACGGGCGCCTCGTGCGGTGATGAGCACGTCCTCGCCGGCCGCCCAGCAATCCAGCCAGTCTGGGCGGTGGACCTGATACTGGTCGAAGAGGTCGGCGATCTGGAGTGCGAGCTGGTGGCGGCGGCGCGGCTCGCCCTCGCCCAGATAGTTGGCAAGCGGTGCGGTCACGGCCCCGGGGTCGGTGCCGCGTGTGAGGTCGGTCAGCACACGCATCAGCCGCCAGGTCAGCGTGGCGCGGTCAAGCGGTGACCGCTCGGGCACGCGGTCCGCACCCAGCACCTGTCGGTAGAGCCGCCACTGGAATTGTCCCGGCAGTTGCAGGCTGAGGGCGGCGCACACCCCCTGACGCTGTGCCAGCGCCATCTTCAGCCACTCCCCGGTGCCATTGCTCTGCACCAGAACGATCTCGGATTCGAGTGGCGCGAGGCGATAGCGGCTCATGAACTCGCCCACCGCATCGAGCAGCATCTCGATCCGGTTGCCGTGAAACGCCACAAAACCAGAATGGAGCGAAGGGGTGTACAAGGCGGGCGAAAGCTTTCGGAAAGTGGGGGGCGGGGACCGGCGCGGTGCGCTGTCCGGGCACAATTGCGCCGGGTCAGTTCCCGCACAATAAACCCATGAACCGCACGTCATCAAACCTGTCGCGAACTTGCCCCGAGGAGCGCCGCCAGCCCGGCCTGCGCATGCCATGAACGCCCGCCGGATCCTGGTGCTCGGGGCAAGCGGAACCATCGGCCGGGCGGTGGTTCGAAGCCTCCTCGATCGCGGGCACGAAGCGGTGTGCCTGGTGAGGCCCCGCGCCGCACTCGCGCGCGGGCCGTGCGACAGCGCCGATGCCGCGCTCGCTCACGCGTCTCGCGACATCCCCGACGCCGCGCTCGCGGGCGCCGAGCTTCGATACGGCCTCGCCACGGATCCGGCGAGCCTGCGCGACCACGGGCTTCGGGGCGAGCGCTTTGATGCGCTCATTTCATGCCTCGCCTCGCGCACTGGTTCGCCCGCGGACGCATGGCGAATCGACTACCAGGCCCACGTCGATACGCTATCCGTGGCGCGCGAGGCGGGCATTGGCCAGATGGTGCTGCTGTCCGCGATCTGTGTGCAAAAGCCGCTTCTTGCGTTTCAGCAGGCCAAGCTCGCATTCGAGCGCAAGCTGATCGACTCGGGGCTTTGCTACAGCATCGTCCGCCCGACCGCATTTTTCAAATCGCTATCCGGACAGATCGAGCGTGTGAGGGCGGGCAAGCCTTATCTGATGTTTGGCAACGGCGAACTCACGCGCTGCAAGCCGGTGAGCGACCGCGACCTGGCGCGTTATATCGTGCGCTGCATCGATGATCCAGCGCTGCATGACCGCATCCTGCCGATTGGTGGGCCAGGGCCCGCGCTCTCCCCGCGCGAGCAGGGCGAGATGCTGTTTCGACTGCTGGGCCGGAGCCCGCGCTTTCGTTCGGTGCCGGTGGCGGTGCTCGATGCGGTGGTGGGTGGGTTGAGCGTGGCCGGACATATCGTGCCGGCTTTGCGCGACAAGGCTGAGCTCGCGCGGATTGGCCGCTATTACGCAACCGAATCGATGCTGTTGCTCGACCCGGTGAGCGGACGCTATCTGGATGAAGCCACGCCCTCGACCGGCACCGATACGCTGGAGGCATTTTTTGAGAGCGTGGTGGCGGGCCGATTGAAGGCGCCCGACTTACGTGAACACGGGGTGTTTGGCAGCCACCGGCGCCGGCATTGAGCGGCCGCCGTCGGTCGGTCCAGCAGTTCGTGCATCAAAACATAACCAATCGGTATTTCCAGAGCGGACGGGAGTCGGCTAGGCTTTCGTGTCGATTTGCTTTGGAGACGGACCATGACCGCCAGTTCTTATCTTGCCGACCGATCCCGCAGAACGCTGCTTCGTAGTGCCCCAGGGTCGCTGGCATGGGCGCTTGCGGGCGGCATGATGGGGTCTGGCAGCATCGCAAGTGCAGAACCGGTTCCGTCAAGCGGTGTTCCTGCGGTGGACCGGCTCGCCATCAGGGTGGTCACCGATTCATACCACCACGCCTTCGAACCTTCTAGGACGGTCGGCGACGTGCGAATTCAGCGGGTTGGCACCACACTGAGCAAGGTCGCGGCGCCGCGTACGCTTCAAAACGAGTGGGGGCTCTCGCTGCATCTTGAGTCTTCGCTTTCGGGCGAGAGCCGGCAGGTTCTGATTGATTTTGGATTTACCAGCGCGACACTCAACTCAAATCTGGATGTTTTGGGTGTCGACCCTGGTCGGCTCGACGCCTTGGTTCTTTCTCACGGACACTACGACCACTTCGGCGGACTGGTGGGATTTCTCGAAGCGCACCGGGGTCGTATCAAAGCTGGACTGCCGTTTGTGCTCGGTGGCGAAGAGTGCTTCTGCTCGCGCGAGGGCGGCATTGGCGAAAACATAGGCAGCTTCGGTGCACTGGATCGCCAGGCGATTGCGAACGCCAAGCTGGCCGTACGCTACGCTGAACGTCCGAGCCTTGTGGCGGGCCACGCATTTACAACCGGCCGCATTCCTGCCGATAGCTTCGAGCGGGTGCTCTCCCCCACCCGAATGAGTGTTGGCGTCAAGGACGGGGTTGGCTGTGCGCCCGAAGGACTGCCCGAGGACAAGCGCAACGTGACAACGTTGATTCCGGATGATTTTCAGCATGAGCAGGCCACCGCCTTTGTGGTTCGTGACAAAGGTCTGGTGGTCATGACCTCATGCGGCCACCGTGGCGTGGTCAACTCCGTGCGAACCGCCCAGAAGGTGTCAGGCGTTCAAAAGGTGCACGCGATTCTGGGCGGATTTCATCTGGCGCCGCACCCGCCGGAGTACCTGCGCCAGACCGCTGAGGCAATCAAGACCTTGTCCCCGGACTGGCTCATTCCGATGCATTGCAGCGGTGAACCGTTTTTCGCGATTGCCCGGGACGTCCTGGGTGACAAGGTGTTGCGCTCGTCGACCGGGACGCGATTTGTATTCGGGGCGTGAGGCCGAGCGGGCCGGCAGGCTCGTCAGATCAGAACTTCGCCTTGACCGCCTCTTCATGCGCGAGCAACGCCTTCACGCTCGCGCGCGCCTCGACGCGGGCACGATGCGCCGTGCAATTCACAAAGCGTGACAGATCGGCTCCAAACGCGCCTCCCCGCCTGAAGGTCCAGTAAAAGTAGGCATCGGCGCAGCCAAACCGCTCGCCGAAGAACCAGGTCTTGCCGGCGAGCATCTGCTCGGCGAGTTCGAATTGTTCGACCATGCCCGCATGACCCAGCGCCTTCACACGCGCTGCGGCACCGGGGTCGTCACAGTAGCGCTCGGGCCGGGCCTGCTGGGTGAGTTTGGGATGAATGCCCGACCCGCACCAGCCAAGCACCGACAGGGCCTGGATGAACTGCATGGGGTCCGATGGCATCAGACCCGCGTGCGGAAACTGCCGGTCGATCCAGGTCTGGATTGCGACGTTTTCGGTGATCACCGTGCCGTCGACGATAAGGGCCGGCACCTTGCCCTTGGGGTTGATTTTCAGGTACTCGGGTTTGTGGTGTTCGCCTGCACCCAGATTGAGGTCGAGGGTGTTGAATGACGCCCCGGCTTCCTTCAGCAGGATGTAGGGCGCAATCGCGCAGGCACCGGGCGCAAAGGCAAGCGTGATGTTCATGGCGGTCAGTCCTTTCGAGATGGATCTGAAATCAAGCGGTGTGCGCGCTATGACCAGCCGGTTGCCTTGGGCAGCCAGGTGCAGAGCGCCGGAAACAGGGTGATCACCGCAAGTCTTGCGATATCGGCAAGCACGAAGGGCGTGATGCCGCGGTAGATGCTCATGAGCGGAATGTGCGAGGCCATTGACTGCACCACGAACACGTTGATTCCGATGGGCGGAATGATCATGCCCATGCTGATGAGAACCACATTGACCACGCCCCACCACAGTGGGTCATAGCCCAGTCCGATGATGAGCGGATAGACAAAGGGAAGCGTGATGACCATGGCGGCGATTTCATCGAAGATCGCGCCCGCGATCAGGTACATGATCTGCAGCATCACGATCACCAGTAGCGCCGAGACCCCCAGCTTTTCAATGCCTTCAACCACGGCCTGGGGCATGCCCGAGAGGGTGACGAAATAGCTGAATACCGATGCCCCGATGATGATCACGAAGATGAGCGCGGTGGAGGTGACCGTATCGCGGATCGACTCGATGAAGCGGGCCATGGTGAGCCGCTTTCTCGCAAGCGCGATCGCAAATGCGAAGGTGGCCCCGACCGATGCAGCCTCGTTCACGGTGAACATGCCGGAATAGATGCCTGCGCCCACGGCGATGGCGAGCAGCACCACCGCCCAGCATTCGCGAACCGTGGCCATTCGCGCTCTCCAGTCGCTGCGGGGGCCCACCGGGGCCTGGTCCGGCGCAAAGCGCGCATAGACCGACACGGCGGCCATGTAAAACACCACGGTCAGAAGCCCGGGGATGACCGACGCCACAAACAGGGCGGTGATCGAATTTTCGGTGAGCACGCCGTAAAGCACGAGAATGACTGAGGGCGGGATGATGATGCCCAGCGTGCCTCCGGTGGCAATGGTGGCCGCTGCAAAGCCCTGCCCATAGCGGTGCGACAGCATTTCCGGGAGCGCAATACGCGACATGGTGGCCGCGGTGGCGACCGACGATCCGCAGACCGCGCCAAAGCCCGCGCAGCCGAGCACGGTGGAAATCGCCAGTCCGCCGGGACGATGACCGAAAAACGCACCGGCCACCCGATAGAGTTCGGTGGACAGGCCACCCGCATGCGCGAAGTTGCCCATCAGAAGAAAGAGCGGAATGACCGCAAGCGCGAGGCTGCTGAGTGCGCTCGAGGGCTCGGTGGAGAGAAGCGAGAGCGCGGGCTCCCAGCCGATGATGAAACTGCAGCCGACGAGCCCCGCCACGCCCATGGCCACACCGATCGGCACGTGAAGCGCGATCAGCGCAAACATGAGACCGAGACCGAGCAGGCCGGTGAAAAGCGAATCCATGAGAGGGTTCAGTGCTCGGGTTCGTCGGCGTGGCCGCCCAGCGCGCGGACCCAGCGGTGGATGACCAGCATCTGGGCGGGGATTGCCACCGCCATTACGAGGGTGGCAAGCAGCCACGCGGGCGCCACCGGAACCTCGATGGTCCGTGTGGTGGCGCCTCGTCCATGCTGATCAAGAACAAACAGAAAAAACTGCCAGGTGACGAGCGAGAAGAACACCAGGGTGACCGAACATCCGAAGATCTCGAGCGTGCGATAGCCGCGCCGCGGCAGCGCTTTGCCCAGAAACCGGATGGTGACATTCGACTGGCTGAGGAGCCCTGCCGGGAAGGCTGTTGCGATGATCACCGCCATCACCAGGCTCAGGATGTCGGTGAGGCCGGGCAGGCGAGACCAGCCCAGATAGCGAGCGGCACCCTCGTAGGTGGTGAGCGCTGCCGCCACGCACAGGCCGGTGAAGCCAAGTAGCGCGAGCCGGTCGGTGAGTCGCGCGAACCGGCGCGCAAACGATTCCGTCACGGCGGATTCTTCAGCCGCGGATTTTCTTCAACTGCGCAACCGCCTCGGCATAGATCTTTTCGCCGTTGGGCGATTTCTGGATCCACCATTTGTGCACCGCCTGTGCCTGCTGGGCATAGCGTGCCTTGTCGGCGGCCGCGAGTTCGGCGAGCTGGATCTTGGCGTCTTTCTCGACGGTGGCCCGGATTTCCTGGCCTACGCCCTCGTAGGCCTCGCCCGCCCCGCGCGCAAGCGTGGTGCCGCCGTGCTTCATGACGGCGTCCTGTACGTCCTTGGGCAGGCCATCAAAGGTTTTACGATTCATGAGCAGGAGAAAGGGGATGACCCCGATCGGTGCCAACTGATTCTGGCGAACCAGGGGCAGGGTCTTGAAAGTGCGCATGCCCGACCAGCTCTGGATCACGCCGTCGAGTGTGCGGCGCTGCAGACCCTCGTTCATTTCTGGGCTGTCCATGGTCTCGGCGCTCGCGCCCATCACCTTGAGCCACTCGGCATGCACCGCGCCCACTGACCGGATCTTCTTGCCCTTCAGTTCATCAAGCGACTTGATCGGGTTGGCCATCCAGAGATTGGAGACCTCGGTGGCGAAGAAGCCGACCAGATGAACATCTTCGATGCCCCGCAGCATCTTCTTCTCGCACAGATGCCAGCCGACCAGCGCCGCTTCGGTGGCGTTCTCAAACAGAAACGGCAACTCGAATAGCTGCATGTCTTCGAACTGCCTGCCGTGATAACCGGGCAGCACCCAGGCGACATCGGCGACCCCGGTTCGCACCAGATCGAACTGCTTGAAAGCGTCCTTGCCGAGCGAGCCACCCCAGAAACCCTGGAAACGGGCGCGGGTGCCAACCTCCTGCTGGGTGGCAAGCATCCAGGGCTTGATGACTTTTGCGACGCCCACCGACTGTTCGGGCACAAACGTGGCGACCTTCACCAGCGGGCCTGATTGTGCCTGCGAGGGTGAAACCAGAGAGCCGGTAGCCAAGGCGCCGGCGGCGTTGAGGAGGTGTCGACGGGTGGGGTTCATGGGTGTCTCCGAAGTGGTGTGAGGCGCCACGTCTGTCGGGTGGTTTCGCCGTAAGGGTGGTGAGTGTAATTCGGCCCGCTGGTTTTGTGCGCGGGCCGGAGGGCCTCTGCTGAAAAATCGAAGCCGCAGGCGTGGCCAGCGCGATCAGTGGCGGGGGTCATGCCCCAGGACCTGTTCAATGAGCGGTCGTGCTGATTCGGGCAGCGCGTCGCCACGCCATGCGACATGCCCGTCGGGTCTCACCAGGACCCAGCGCCGCTCATACAGCCGGTCATGCGCAGGGCTGGGTAGCGTGCGGTGGCGCAGTTCAACCCCGTGAACACGGCAGGCGGCTTCGATCGCGGCCCGCGCCGGGGCGGCGGGGTCTGCGGGTGTGTCCGACGCGCCCACCAGCACCCAGTCGCGGCCGAACCAGTCGAGCGTGCTCGCGCCGCGCAGGCTCTGATCCGCTGTCAGCCAGGCATGTGGCGCGCGCGATCCTGGCCAGGTGCTCGGCACTACCTGCGCAGGATCGTCGGGCGGCTCGGGGCTCCCATCGGCCGCCACCACCGGTGAGTCGATGTAGCGGTAGCCGAGGTGCAGGCCTGCCGAGTTGAACTGCCGGCTCATCCAGCGGATGCGGGGGATGATCCGCGCGCGGGCTGCCTCGCCGGCGGGGCTGTCCTCGTCGATCTCGGGCGGCACCTCGTCCATCACCATGTCGATCTTGTCGGAGTTGTTGGCCGAGACCACGCTGTTGCGAACCGCGATGGGCTTGCGCTCGATCTCGTAACTGTCGAGCAGGCGCTCACCCGCCTGACCGGCTTCAAAGGCAGCAAGCTTCCAGCCCAGATCCATCGCATCGCCGATGCCGGTGTTCATGCCCACGCCGCCGGTCGGCACAAACAGGTGGGCGCTGTCGCCTGCCAGGAAGACGCGCCCGCCGGCGGAGCGCCACTGCCTTGCCACCGACTGGTGGTGATGCCACTGCGTACTCGCGCAAAGCTCAAAGGCGAACGGCCGGCCGACCGCGCGGGTGAGTACCTCGCGGGCGTCGATCGATTCCGTGCTCTTTGAGTGATCGAGAAAATAATACTGAAAGCTCCAGAGCTCGATCCCGTCGATTGCAGTGAAAACGCCAAAGCTGTCGGGCGCGAACACGAAATAGAGATTGCCCAGCCCCTTGCCGTGAATCGAAAGGAATTCCCTTGATCGGAAATAAAAGCTGACATTTGCGCGCATTTTTCCGCGGCCGTTGTAGCGGATGCCGAGTGTGCGCCGGATTGCACTGGTGCCCCCGTCGCAAGCCACCAGCCAGCGACTGCGAATCTGGTGTGACGCACCGCTCGAGAGATCGGTGGCAAGCGAGGTCACGCCGCTGTCGTCTTCCTTGAAAGAGTCAAACCGCCAGCCGTGACGCAGGTTCACACCGGACTGAGACTGGGCGAACCGCCAGAGCACTGGCTCGAGCGCCTGCTGACCGATCTGCGTCTTGTAGAACGGTGACCATTGCAGCTCTCGCCAGCGGGCCATCACTTCCGGCGGGCGTTCGACTGTCTGGCGGATTGAGGGCGAGGTGATCCGGTAGAGCTCGTGTCCGGCAAGCCGGCTTGAGAACGTGATGAAGTAGTTGACCTCGGGCGGGAGGGCGGCGCGGTAGATGTCATCGGTGATGCCCCAACGCCTGAAATATTCCATGGACCGGGCGCCCAGGAGGGTGGCCTTCGGATGCTCGGTAGGTGCCGTTCGGGCCTCAAGCAGCGTGCAGGGCAGGCCGCGCCAGCCGAGTTCGCCGGCAAGCGACAGGCCCACCGGTCCGCCGCCCACGATCAGCACGGGGGTTTCGATCACAGATCACTCCAGACTGGGGTTGCCGTGTCTGATTCTAGAACGTCAAAGACCGATAGCGGGCGCGATCGTCTGCGGCTGGCGCCCGGGGGCTGGGCGTGCTTCGCCACCCGGGTACTCCCGGCTTAAGATGCCAGGCTGCCTTCCCATCAACGTCTTCATCGCCGCTTGTCCATCAATACCCGCCATGAGTGATGTCGTGATCATCGGTGCCGGCGCCGTCGGTGCGTGTATAGCACTTGCGCTGCTCGCCGACGGTCACCGCGTGACAGTTGTTGAACCCCGCCCCCCCGGCGGCGACCATGCAGCCAGTTTCGGTAACGGGGGCTGGCTCAGCACCGCGTCGGTGGTGCCCATGTCGCTGCCCGGCCTCTGGAAAAACATCCCGCGTTATCTGCTCGATTCCGACGGCCCGCTGGTCATTCGCGCGGCCGCACTGCCGCGGCTTGCGCCCTGGCTTGTCCGCTTTGTGGCGGCCGGACACCGTCTCGATCGGGTCGCCAGTACGGCGAGCGCGCTGTCTGCGCTGCTTCATGACGCACCGGCCCGCCATGCGGCGCTCGCGCGCGAGGCGGGCGTCCCCGACCTGGTTGTTCAGTCGGGGCTGACCTATGTCTACCCGTCAAGGAAAGCATTCGAAGCCGAATCGCTCGCGTGGCACTTGAGGCGAGACCAGCGCGTAATCTGGCGCGAAATCGATCGCGACGAACTGCGCAGCCACACACCCGCGCTCGCGCCTTCTTACGGCTTTGGCATCGAGGTGCCAGCGGGCGGGCATTGCCGAGACCCAGGCGCCTATGTGGCCGCGCTTGCGGCGCTTGCCCGGTCGCGTGGCGCCCGCTGGGTAAGCGGCTCGGCCACCGGATTGATCGCGGAGCGGGGCAGGCTGCGGGCTGTTCGAGTGGGGGCCACCGACATCGCCACCGATTACGCGGTGATCAGCGCGGGCATCGATTCGACGCGTCTTGCCCAGGATGCGGGCAGCCGAATTCCGCTCGAGAGCGAGCGTGGCTATCACGTGGTGCTTCCTGCAGAGAATCTGTCGATGCGCACGCCCCTCATGCCATCTGACGGCAAGATGGCGGTGACGCAGACAGTGCAGGGTCTTCGTATCTCCGGTCAGGTTGAACTCGCGAGCCGAGTCGCGGGTCCCGATTGGCGACGTGCCGACATCCTGCTTCGCCATGCAAAGCGGATGTTCCCCACCCTGACAGTGCCGAGCTCAAGCGAAGGCACTCCAAGATGGCTTGGCCATCGTCCCTCCACCCCCGATGGGCTGCCGGTACTCGGGCGCTGCGAGGGGTTGGGTCAGGTGCTCTGTGCGTTCGGGCACGGACATGTCGGGCTAGCCTCGGCTCCCGCCAGTGCGGAACTGCTCGCCGACCTGATTGCGGGCCGCGAACCACGGATTGATCCCCTGCCGTATCGGTCGTCACGGTTTAACGGGAGCTGACTTGCTGCGTGCGGCTGTCACCGTTTTGTCACATGACATTTCGATGATGCGCGCGAGCTGGGTAGGTTATGCAAGGGAGAATCGCGGATGAGAGTGGGCATCAATGGCATGGGACGCATCGGGCGGCTCGCCCTTCGCGCGGCCTGCGGCGCGGTCGCGCGCCCTGCCGACGACCCGCGCGCGGGCAACCGCCTGGACGTCGTTCACCTCAATGAACTCAAGGGCGGCGTCGCGGCCACCGCGCATCTGCTCGAATTTGACAGCGTGCAGGGTCGCTGGCGCGAAACCATTTCCTCGGAAGGCGACGACACGGTCCGGCTGGGCGATCGCAGGCTGGGATTCTCGGCGCATGCGACCGCTGGCGAGATTCCCTGGGGTGATCTGGGCGTTGATCTGGTGCTGGAGTGCACCGGCAAGTTCCTCACGCCCGAGACGCTTCAGGGGCATCTCGATCGTGGTGCCAAGCGGGTGATCGTGGCGGCGCCCGTGAAGGTGGGCGATGTGCTGAACATCGTGGTGGGCGTGAACGATCACCTCTACCAGCCCGCCCGGCATCGCATTGTCACGGCAGCCTCCTGCACCACCAACTGCCTTGCGCCGGTCGTGAAGGTGGTGCATGAACATCTGGGCATCCGCCACGGACAGATCACTACCATTCACGATCCAACCAACACGAATGTGGTGGTGGATGCCCCGCACAAGGACCTGCGCCGCGCGCGAAGCGCCATGCTGAGCCTTGCCCCCACCACCACCGGCAGCGCCACCGCCATTGCGCTCATCTATCCCGAGCTAAAAGGCAAGCTCAACGGTCATGCGGTGCGGGCGCCGGTGCTCAACGCCTCGCTCACCGACTGCGTGTTTGAGTTGAAGCGTGAGACCTCGGCCGCCGAGGTCAATGCGCTGTTCGCGCAGGCGGCTCGCGGCGCGCTTGCCGGTATTCTCGGCTACGAGGAACGCCCGCTGGTCAGCGCCGATTACGCGCGCGACACACGCAGTTCGATCATCGATGCGCTCTCCACCATGGTTACTGACGGTACGCTGCTCAAGGTGTACGCCTGGTATGACAACGAGATGGGCTACGCCTGCCGGATGGTCGACTTGGCCTGCCAGCTCGAGCGGCAGGGTCTCTGAGTCATTGTGAATCCAGGCACCCGCAACTACGCGATCGTTACCGCCGCCTACTGGGGATTCACACTCAGTGACGGCGCGCTGCGTATGCTGGTGCTGCTGCATTTCTATCGGCTCGGCTACTCGCCCTTCACGCTCGCGTTTCTGTTTCTGCTCTATGAGGCGATGGGCGTCGTGGCCAATCTGATCGGTGGCTGGCTCGCGACCCGGTTCGGGATCGCACGAATGCTGGCGGTGGGGCTTGCCACGCAGATCACCGGGTTTGTGTTGTTGTCGGCACTGTCTTCCGACTGGAGCGTTGCGATGTCGGTCGCCTGGGTGGTGCTCGCCCAGGGTATCTGCGGCGTCGCAAAGGATCTCACCAAGACCGCGAGCAAATCCGCGATCAAGCTGACCGCGGGCGAGGCCTCCGGGCAGTTGTTCAAGTGGGTAGCCTTTTTCACGGGCAGCAAGAACGCCATGAAAGGCGTTGGTTTTTTTCTTGGCGGCGTCCTGCTGCAGGGCCTGGGGTTTCAGCAGGCGCTGTGGACCATGGCGGGCCTGTTGCTCCTGGTGCTGGTGGGCGTCGTGTTGTTCGTGCCCAGGTTGATGGGCAAGAGCAAGGCATCGAAGTCCGCCCGGGAGCTGTTCGCGAAGAATCGCGGAATCAATCTTCTTGCCGCCGCGCGCGTGGCGCTCTTTGGTGCACGCGACGTGTGGTTTGTGGTGGGCGTACCGGTGTTTCTCTACGCCGCAGGCTGGACCTTCACCATGGTGGGCGCCTTTCTTGCACTCTGGACGATCGGCTATGGCGCCGTGCAGGCGCTCGCCCCGGCGCTGGTTCGGCGAAGCAACGACGGGCTGAGCGCCGAGGTGCCTGCTGCGCAACGCTGGTCCGGGCTGCTTGCGCTGGTTCCGCTCGCGCTTGCGGCGCTGGTGATCGCGAAGGTGCCGCATCTCGAGTGGGTGGTGGTCGGGGGCTTGGCGGTGTTTGGGTTTGCCTTTGCGGTCAACTCCTCCGTTCACTCCTATCTGGTGCTTGCCTACGCCGGGTCCGAGAAAGCGGCCGAGGATGTGGGCTTCTACTACGCAGCCAACGCAATGGGCCGCTTCTTTGGCACGCTGATGTCGGGGCTGCTCTACCAGTGGGGCGGCCTCGCCTGGGCGTTGTCGGGTTCGGCTGTGCTGCTTGCAATTTGCTGGGTGGTCACGCTCGCGCTTCCCGTGCAATCGCAGGCAGGGGCTGGCGCCACCGCGGGTGATCTCGACCATGGCCAGCCGGGCAGGACGCCATAAACGAACTGAACGAGCGGGGCGCAGTCCGGGGGCGCGTGCATCAGTTGCTGAACGTTTCGCGAACAAGGATGCGGCCTGCGCCGAAGCTTGCCGCAATCGCTCGGGATCAAAAACGGCATCGATATGTTGACGGTCTGATTTTTTGCGCTATACGATGCTCGGATGAGTTCCCAATCCGATCCGCAGCCGCGTAAAACCGGCAGCCCGAGCTGAAATGGCGCGCGCCGCTGTGCTGGTGCGGGCGGTGACCGAGACGTCGGCATTCATTCTTCGCGTAGAGCGGCTCGCCATCATTTTCTTGATGGCGCTTTTGCTGGTCCTTATTCTTGTCAACGTCGTCACGCGGTACGCTGGTTCGTCGATTTACTGGATAGACGAGTCAGCGGTCTTTTCGGTGGTGTGGCTGACCTTTATCGGGGGCTCGGCGATGGCGCGGCTTCGGCTGGATTTCGCCATGTCAATGCTCACTGACAAGTTGTCATCGAAGTGGGCCCGCAGGGCCAAGATTGCGGCTGGCTTGTGCGTTGTCGGATTCGCCGTGGCGCTTGCTGCGATGTGCGCATTCTGGTTCGATCCTATCGGTATGGCGCAGGCTGGGTTTGACGCAAAGAAATTCGCCGCCGCTTCGTTCAACTTCCTTTACACCGAAAAGACGCAGACGCTCAACTGGCCATCTTGGGTGCTGTACATCGTTGTCCCGATCTTTTCTGTCACCCTGTTCTTTCATTCGCTCGCCAACGTCCTGGAGGACCTGCGCCTGGCCGCCGCAACACGCTTTCCTGCCTTCGAGCTTGGTAATTCGCAGGGTATCAACTGATGCTCACCCTGATAGCGTTCGCGGCAATTTTGCTGATAGGTGTTCCAATCGGTTTGTGTCTTTGCCTGGGAGCGATTGTCTATATCGCCGATTCCGGTAACCCACTGCTCTTCAACAACTATCCGCTGCAGTTGTTC
>CAMBZS010000003.1 GCA_945872335.1 Bordetella parapertussis
GATTGGCCAGTCGCGCTGCTCGACGATCACGCGTTTGGAGGCGGCTACGGCGAGCGGCGCGTTGGCGATGATGCGATGCGCCAACCGGCGTGCTTCGGCAAGCGCCTCGCCCGGCTCGGTGATGCGGTTGATGAGCCCGATCCGCAGCGCCTGTTCGGCATCGATCATGTCGCCGGTGAGCGCGAGTTCCATGGCCACGCGTTGCGGAATCAGGCGCGGCAGCCGCAGCAGGCCGCCCGCTGCGGCTGCCAGGCCGCGCTTTACCTCCGGGATACCGAATCGGGCGTTCCGCGCCGCCACCGCCAGATCGCATGCGAGCATTGCCTCAAAGCCGCCAGCGAGCGCATAGCCTTCCACCGCGGCGATCAATGGCTTTCGGGGCGGCGTGAGCGCAATGCCCAGAATGCCGCGTCCTTCAACCCGCGTGACCTCGCCACGAAGAAAGGCCTTGAGGTCCATCCCCGAGCAGAATGTGCCGCCCGCACCGGTCAGAATGCCCACGCGCAGATCGTCCCGGGCGTCGAGCTCGTCGACCGCTGCGCACACGCCATAGGAAACGGCGCGATTGACGGCATTTTTTGCCTCGGGACGGTTGATGGTGATGATCACCAATCCGTCTTCGTGCTCAACCAGCACCTCGGACACGGCTTACTCCTCGCGGCTGAGCGCGGTCAGGCGCTCGACCGCATCGAGATATTCGGTCTGCATGCGAATCATCACGTCGCGAACCGACTGTTCCTCGTTCACGTCGCACACGGCCTGACCGACCGGAAACGAATAGAGATCGGCCCGGCGCGCGCGCACCACGCGGGCGTGCGCCTCGTTGTAGAGCACGCCCTGTAGCGGTGTCGGCAGATAACCGGGCGCGCCCGGCTGCTCCCAGGCCTCCGACAGCTTGCTGCGAATCATTCGAACGGTCTTGCCGGTGCGTGCCCGCCGTCGAACTGCGTCTTCGGAACGGGCGGCAAACACCGCCTGCTTTTCAAAGGGGTCAAGCTCGCTCTCGCGCGTGCCCAGCCAGACGGTGCCGCACCACACGCCCTGCGCGCCCATGGCAAGCGCAGCGGCAATCTGGCTCCCGCGGGTGATGCCGCCCGCTGCCAGCACCGGCACATCGGGACCACAGGCCTCGACCACCTGGGGCAGCAGCACCATCGAGGCGATATCGCCTGTGTGTCCGCCGGCCTCGGTGCCCTGCGCGACGATGAGATCCACCCCCGCTTCGCGCTGACGCCGCGCGTGGGCCGCTTTGCCACACATGGCGCCGATCACCACGCCCTTCGAGCGGATGTGCGCGGTCACGTCGGCGGGCGGGGTGCCCAACGCGCTCACGATCATGCGCACCTGCGGATGACGCAAGGCCACTTCGACCAGCCGTCGTGCGCCGTCGGGGGTCATGCTGCCACGGCCCTCAACGATATCGCGCTGGATCCGTTCGCGTTCACCGGGGGGGAGCGGCGGGACTCCCTCGTCGGCGAGCAGCTTGTCCATGAAGGCCCGATGCTCCGCCGGGATCAGCCGATCGAGATCGCCCATCGCCCGCTCGGCCTCGGCATCGTAGGTGGAGGGAATGATCACATCGACGCCATAGGGCTTGCCGCCTGTCTTTGAATCGATCCACCGCAATTCGGTTTCGAGTTGCCCGGGGCTGAAGGTGGCCGCGCCCAGAACGCCGAAGCCGCCGGCGCGCGTCACCTCGACCACCACATCGCGACAGTGGGAGAACGCGAAAATCGGAACCTCGCAGCCGAGTCGGTGACAGAGTGGTGTTCGCATCAGGCAATGATCCAGTGGGTCATAGCGGGTCGCTCCAGACGCACAACGCATCCAGAGCCTCGATATCGCTGCCATGCACCCGGAGCGGATTGATATCGAGCGCGAGGAGTTCGGGGCCAAGCCGGGTGGCGGCTTGCGCAATGGCAAGTACCGCAGCAGCCAGCCGGTCGAGATCGGCGGCGGGCGTGCCGCGATAGCCTCGTAGCAGGCTTGCGCCCTGAAGCCCGGCGAGCATGTGCAGGATGTCAGGCTGCCCAACCGGCAGCACGCGAAGCGCCACGTCCTTGAGCGCCTCGACCCAGACGCCGCCCAGTCCAAGCGCCAGTACCCACCCCCACTCGGGGTCGCGCGCGATGCCTACGATCAGCTCGATTCCGCCCCGTCGCATGGGGGTCACCAGCACGCCGTCGATCTTTGCCTCGGGTGCATGGCGGCGCGCCGCCTCGATGAGCTGCGCGTATCCGGCGGCGACCGCCGCATCGCCTGTCAGATTGAGCAGGACGCCGCCGATTTCGCTCTTGTGTGCGATATCGGGCGACGCGATTTTCAGCACCACGCTGCCGCCTGCCGCGCGCGCGGCGGCGACCGAGTCTTCGGCGTTTGTCGCCAGGGTGAAGGGGATGACGGGTACGCCTTCGCTCGCGAGCCAGGCGAGCGCGGCATGTTCGGACCGCGGGCGGACGACCGGGTTGGCAGCGGGGTGAACCTTCGGGGCGGTATCGGCGTGGCCAGATGGGGCAGGGCCTGTCGCCTGATGGCCCGAACGGCGCAGGAAAGCCGACCACTTGCTGACACCCGCGAGCGCCTGAACGACGCGATCCAGCCCCAGGGCGCTGTAGGGCGCGTGGTGGCGAGCAAGCAGCGCCCGAGCGTGATCATTGATACGGGTATGGGTATAGGACACCATGAAGCCCGGCACTGCGATGTCACTGAGCGCGCTCGCAAGGTGCTGATGCAGCGCAGAGAGCCGCTCGCTCTCCTCGAAGGGCTCAAGCGGCACGGCATACCAGATGCAGAGCACCGCCGCGATGCCTGGCTGATCGGCGAGGTGTCGCACCGCATCGGCGCAGCGCGCAGGCTCGACCCCACCCGTGAGGTCAAGCGGATTGTTGGGTGTGCCAAAGCCGGGGAGCGCTTCCCGCAGGCGGCTCGCGGTCTCGGGAGCAAGCGCTGGCACCGCCAGGCCGTGCGCCTCGGCGGTGTCGGCTGCGATTTCGCAGATGCCCCCAGAGTTCGACAAAATGGCGAGTCCGCCCGCGCGAAGCGGTCCTGCGCGTCCGGCGATGTCGGCGGTGGCGAGCAGCTGCTCGACCGAGCGCACACGGATCAGACCATATTGCTCGCACAAGCCGTCGAACAGCCGGTCATCGCCCACCAGGGCGCCGGTGTGCGCCTGGGCTGAACGCGTGACCGCGTCGCTTGCGCCCACCTTCAGGACGACCACGGGTTTGCGCGCTGCGGCGGCGCGGCGCGCAGCCGCCAGGAAGCGCGCAGGCTGTCTGACGGTTTCGATGAAGAGCGCAATGGCATGGCTTGCCGGATCGTCGATCGCATGCTCGATGAAAGCGCTTGCGTCCAGATCGGCTTCATTGCCAGTGGCGGCAACGAAGCTCACGCCCAGATCCTGCTGCCAGGCGAGTTCGGTGAGAAAAAAAGCCGTGGCGCCACTTTGCGAGATGATGGCAACGCCCTCGGCGCGTGAGGGCGCACGCACCGGCGTGGTCCAGGCGTGAACACCGCCCGCGAAGTTGATGAAACCCAGGCTGTTGGGGCCCACCAGTCGCAGGTTCGCGCGTCGCGCGCGAGCGGTAACCTCGGCCTGAAGCGCCCGTCCAGCCTCGCCTGTTTCGGCGAAACCCGAAGACAACACGACCGCTGATCCTGCGCGAGCCGCGGCCAGATCGTCGATCGCATCGGGCACGGCGGCCGCCGGAACCATGATGATGCCGACATCGATCGGCGCTCCTACTGCCTGGCAACTGGTGTGGGACGAGCGCCCGTGCACGGGGCTCCCGTGGCGGTTGATGAGGTGGAGTGCGCCGCGATAGCCACCGCGATCCAGGTTGTCACAGAGCGCCTCCGACCAGCGCGACCGCTCCGAGGCGCCCACGATCGCGATTGCCTGCGGCTGCAGCAGCCTGGCGATCGTGCCGCGGTCGGGTGAGGGGGGAAGCGCAGGGGCGAGCATGGGTCTTGGGTGGCAGGCGGGCGGAGCTGTTAAATCTCGATACCGAGACGACGCGCCACCGGTGTCCAGCGGGCCACTTCCGAGGCAACGAACGCGCGGGCTGCGTCTGGGCTTACGTTGGCAAGCGGCTGCAGGCCGTCGGCAACCAGACGCTGCTGGAACTCGGGGTTACGCATGGCGTTTCCGAGTGCACGTGCAAGGGTGGCGGCCCGCTCGGGCGGCGCCCCCACCGGAAGCGCGAGCAGGTTGTAGGTGGAAGCGAGCACGTCAAAGCCCTGCTCGCGCGCAGTGGGAATGTCTGGCGCGGCGCCGAGTCGGGCTTCACCCAGTACCGCCAGAATCCTGAGGCGCCCCGCGCGGTGCAGTTTGAGCGTTGTTTGAAGCGTCTCGAGCATGCAGGTGACATTGCCTGCGATGGTGTCGGTGATGGACGGCGCACTACCCTTGTAGGGCACATGCAGCATCTTCACGCCCGCCACATCAAAAAGGAGTTCGGCTGCAAGATGCGTGGACGCACCGATCCCTGCGCTGCCATACGGTTCACCGGGCTTTGCGCGCAGATGATTGACGAAGGTACGCAGGTCGGTTGTGGGAAGCGAAGGATTGGCCACAATCACAAGTGGCGCTACCGACATCAGCGCGACCCACTGAAAATCCTTGAGCGGGTCATACGGAGGCTTCTTGCGGATGAGCGGCGCGAAGACAGCCGACGACGCGGTGTGCATCATCGCCGTGTAGCCGTCGGCGGGCGCGCGCAAGAATGCCTCCGCAGCGGTAAGACCGCCCGCGCCCTCACGATTCTCGATCACGATATTGCCGAGTTCCGGGCGCAGCTGCTCGGCGATCAGCCGGGCGAACGTGTCCCCCGAACCGCCTGGCGGAAAGCCCACCATCAGCTTGAGGACCTGCCCCTGCGAGGCGGCGAATCCGGGCAGGGCGAGTGCAGCCGCGCCAGCGGCTGCGTTGGTGAGGCACTGTCGTCGGTTCATGAGCGTCTCCATGGATGTTGTTGTGTGGGGCGCTTTACGCCCCGAGTGCCGCGTTGACTCGCGGCATCACCTGCTCGCCCATCAGGATGATGGAATTGCGTCCAAGCTCGCGGTCCTGCCAGTCCATGCCGCCATAGAGCAGCGTGCCGAAGTCCCCGATCTGCTCGCGAAGCGCAAGGATGCCGTCGGCGACGCGGTCGGGTGAACCATAGATCACCAGGTTTTCCACCGTTGCCTCGAGCGTGACTTCGCTGTCGGGCTGGTTGGGATCGTTTTTGAACAGCGTGAGCGGCGCGCCGCGGCGCTTCAACTTGCCCATCAGCGAGCGGTAGTAGTAGTGATAGGGGCCGTTGGGGTCGGTGACGTAGCGTCTGGCGGTGGCGTCGTCTTTCGCCACGCAGATGCTCTTGGCGACACGCCAGTTGGCAGGATCGGCCTTGCGGCCAACCCGCTCGCAGCCCGTGACATATTGCCCCCAGTGGGTCTTCACCCATTTGGGCATGAGGAAGTTGGCCGAGATGGTGTCCCAGCCGCGGGCGGCAGACTCTTCCACGCCCTTTGAATGCGGACTGACTGCGGTGACCACGATGGGCGGGTGCGGCCGCTGCAGTGGTTTGGGGACGGAGCCCATGCCTGATTCGGGAATATGGGTGCGCTCGGTGGTGATGTTCCAGTACTTGCCCTGAAGCCGATAGGGGGGCTCGCCTTTCCACAGTTCGAGCACCTGGTTGATCGCCTCCAGAAACATGGCTGGACGATCCAGGTCGAAGTTGCCAAACGCTTCTGCATCAGAGGGGAGGGCGCCAGCGCTGATCCCGAAGATTAGGCGTCCGCCCAGCAGATGGTCGAGCATGGCGATGGTGCCTGCCGTTTCCACGGGATGATGGTTGGGCATGTTGATGGTACCGGTACCCAGCCGGATATTTTTTGTGAGGTTGGCGAGCGAGGCAATGAAGAGCGCCGACGAGGTAACGTTTTCCTCGGGGTCGGTGGCATGTTCACCGCAATAGGCCTCGGCAAATCCCAGTTGATCGGCGAGCACGAAGGCTTCGCGATCTTCGGCCAGCGACAGGCGCCAGTCCTTGCCGCGGGGGTGCATGGGCATGGTGAAAAAACCGGCTTTCATCGAGCGTCTCCGGAGGCGTTTGGCGCGAGACTTGCCGCCATCTGTTTGAGTTCCCGGCGGAGCAGCTTGCCGGTGTTGGTAACGGGTAGCGCTTCGATGAATTCGAAGCGGTCGGGTGTTTTGTAGGCCGCAGCGAGTGCTCGGCAGTGGCTACGCAGCGACTCCGGAGTGGCCTGCGTGTCGCGCGCGGGCACGATGTAGGCCACGATGATTTCGCCCTTCAGCGGGTCGGGGGCGCTGGTCACGCCGGCGGCAGCCACCGATGGATGCTGACGCAGCACATCTTCGATGTCGGCGGGCGCCACATTGATGCCGGCGCGCTTGATCATCTCGGAGGTGCGGGCCTTGAAGATGAGATCGCCCTCGGGGGTGAGCGAGCCGAGGTCACCGGTTCGGAAATAGCGATCGGCGGTAAAGGCTTCGGCGTTCTGCGTGGCGCTCGCGCCGATGTAGCCTGGCGTGAGATAGCCGCTTACCTCGATTGCACCGACCTCGCCAGCCGGGAGTTCTCGGCCGCTCTCCGGGTCAATCACTCGCAGCCTGACACCGGGTAGCGGCGGCCCCTGCACCGCCATGCGGCGCTCGAGTGGCCAGTGATGCCAGGTCACGCAGCAGTTGCCATACGACTCGGTTTGCCCGTAGACATTGCACACTTCGCGCGCACCGAGCACCTGTGCAACCGTGGCGACATCCTGCGGCGTGCCGATGGTCATTGCAGTGCGCAGACTCCGGGTGCGCGCGGGCGCGAAGTCGGGGTGGCTGATGAGGGCATGGGTGATGGCCGGCAACGTATAGATGGAGGTGCAGCGATGGCGTTCGATCAGGTCGAGCGCAGGCCCAGGCTCAAAGCGACCCTGCAGCACCAGGGTGGATCCATGCGAGAAGGTGGCGCACATGGCGTTGGCGGCGCCGTAGGACCAGAAGAGCGGTACCGGCAGCATCACGCGGTCAACCGGCGAGAGCCCCTGTCGTTCGCCGATGTGAAAGCCGTTTTCAATCACCGCGCCATGGATGTTCGGCACTGCCTTCGGATGGGCGGTAGACCCCGAGGTGTAAAGAATGAACGCGGTATCGTCAGGGCGGGCGCGCTCGCCCGGCGGGGGCAATTCAAAGGCCGGTGCGCTCGCGAGCCAGGTCTCATAGGCCTTGCCGCCCACCGGACAGGATTCGCCCACGACAACAAGCTGCTCGAGCGCCGGGGGGCGGCGGTCGGTATCTGCGAACAGGGAGGAGAACTCGGCAGCATAGTCACGCTCACCCAGGCGGTCCAGCGTGATCAGGATGCGGGCCGCGGAATCACGCAGGAGAAAGTCGAGTTCTCGCGGCGTGGACCAGGTGGAAAACGGCGCAGCCACCGCGCCAAGCGCCGACACCGCTACGCAGATCTCTATCCATTCGGCCCGGTTGTTCACCAGCAGTCCCACCTGATCGCCACGGCCGATGCCTGCGGCCCGCAGCGCCGAGGCAAGCTCGAGACAGCGGTCGCGCAGCTGGGGGTAGGTCCATGAACCCCGCTCGTCGATCACCGCAGGCTGCTGCGGATAGCGCTCGGACTGCTCGCAGATCAGATCGATGAGGGTACGGCTGAAGGGCGCGCGCATCAGTCGAGTGCCAGCTTGATACGTTCGGCGACCGCTTTCCATCGCGCGACATCGCGAGCCATCAGCTCGCCCATCTGTCTGGCGTCAAGATACGCTGGCTCAAGGCCGCGCTGGCGTAGCCTCGCCTGGGTGTCGGTATCGGCCATCACACGTCCGAGATCGGCAGCAACCTTCTGAACGATGTCGGCGGGTGTCTTCACGGGGAGCAGGAGTCCGTACCAGATGTCGGCATCAAAGCCAGGCATGCCTCCCTCAATCACGGTGGGCAGCTGCGGCATCTGCGGGCTTCGCTCGGCGGTGGTGACTGCGAGCGCACGCAGCCTTCCATCCTTGATGAAGGCGTCAAAGGCCGACAGCGCGCCAAACGACAGCTGTACCTCGTTGGCGACCAGCGCGGTGACTGACGGCCCCGACCCCTTGTAGGCAACATGGGTCATCGACAGGCCGGCGTTGATGGCAAAGAGTTCGCCCGCCAGATGCGGTGCGGTGCCGCTGCCTGCCGAGCCGTAGTTGAGCTTGCCTGGATTGGCGCGCGCGTAATCGATGAGCTCTCGTACCGACTTCACCGGGAGATTCTGATTCACCACCACCACCAGCGGTGAGGCTGCGAAGCGACCGGCTGGTGCGAAGTCGCGAAGCAGATTCCAGCTGAGGTTGCGATAAGCCGTGGTGTTGATGGTGTAGGAGTTGACGCAGAGCAGGATGGTGTAGCCGTCGGCGGGCGCGCGGGCCGCGACATCGGCGCCGATGTTGCCGGCTGCGCCCGGGCGGTTTTCAATGACCACGCCCTGGCCCCACAGGTCGGAAAGCTTTTGCGCGATGATGCGCGCCGAGATGTCGGAGCCCCCCGGCGCAAAGCCAACCACAATCTTGACTGGCCGGTCAGGGAAGGCGGCCTGGGCCGGGGCGCTTGCAAGCAGGCCGGCTGCCGTGGTGATGACAACAGCCGCGATTGCGGTGTCGAGAAAGCGCTTGAGCGCGAGTCGCCGCGGCACTGACGGGCGCGGCTGAGCGCGGTGTGATGCAGACATGGGTGTGATCCTCCTTACCGCATGATGCGTGGCCGGGACAGCGCATGGCTACGTGCGCACCAATTGGCGAAACGGCTGGCACGGCTACGCAGGCGCAGATTAGATGGGCTAAAACATAATTTCTACTGATATTTATTTATACTTTAATATAAATTTTTTCGATAAATAGAATGCGACGCATCAGTCTTACCAATCTCGAAACCCTGTGCTGGATCGCGCGGCTCGGCTCGTTCACCGCGGCCGCCGAGCGCCTGAATGCCACGCAACCTGCCATCTCGGGCCGTGTCCGCGAGCTCGAGGAGTCGCTCGAGGTGAAGCTCTTCCAGCGGCGCGGCCGTCGCATGGAGCTCACCATCCAGGGGCGCGAACTGGTCGAGCGGGCCCAGCCGCTCATCGCACGTATCGAGGAGGTGATCACCTCGCTCGACAATCCGGGTGCCATCACCGGCATCTTGCGGATCGGTGTGGGCGAAATGGTGGCGGTGGCCTGGTTTGGCGAACTGATGGCGCAGTTGCATGAACGCATGCCGCGCGTCACCTATCAGATCGAGGTCGATCTCACCATCAACATGCGCCAGAAGCTGGAGCTCGGGCAGCTCGATCTCGCCATCATGGCCGCCAGGCTGAACAGCGATCGTCTGGTGAGCACGCCGCTTGGGAGCCTGGACATGCTCTGGGTCACCTCACCGGCTGTGCGCAGAGCGATGAAGCGGGCCGGGCACGGGCTTCGAGAGGTGCTGTCGTCTCATCCCATCTGGTGCCTCGCGCGGCCCTCGCACATGTATCCCATGGCGGTTGAAACGCTCAAGTCCTTCGGACTTTCCCAGGTGAGCATCAACACCTGCAACAGTCTTCAGACCATGGTGAGCATCGTGATGGCAGGCGGTGGCATTTCAATGTTGCCCGAGAACATGGTGGCCGAAGCACTCCAGCGCCGACAGCTGGTGCGCCTTTCGCCGGACATGCCCGCACAGCAGCTCGATTTCGTGATTGCGCACGATCGCGATCAGGAGCAGCCGGTGGTGCGGCATATTGCGCAGCTGGCGGTGCAGGCGAGTACGTTTGTGCTGCCGGGTAAATAGGCTTTGCTAGCGCAGATGCCGTTTGAGCACCTTACCGGCGGGGCTCACCGGGAGGGTGTCACGGAACTCAACCAGCCTGGGCACCTTATAGGCGGCAAGGCTGGCGGCGCAGAATTCAATGACTTCCGGGGCGCTGCATGCCCTATCGGCCTTCAGCACCACCACCGCCTTGACCACCTCACCCATGACCGGGTGGGGGACACCAACCACAGCTACCTGTGCGACTGCAGCCATTCTCGCGACGACGCTTTCCACCTCGGTTGATGCGATTTTGTGCCCGCCGGAAATCACTTGGTCACGATCGCGGCCGACAATGAAAAAATGACCGTCCCCGTCTTGCCAGGCGAGATCCCGGGTCTTGAACCAGCCCGCATCCATGGATTCTGCAGTTCGCTCAGGAGCCCGATAATAGCCTGGGGTCAAGCGCTCTGACCTGACCAGCAACTCACCGGTCTGACCGGTTGCCACCTCGCGCCCGACGTCGTCAATGATGCGAACCTGCGCGCCCTCGACCAGCGTGCCGACCGATCCGTGCGGTGGTGAATCGGTTCGCCTGAGGTCAAACGAAAAAATGGGTGTGCATTCAGAAAGCGCGTAGTAGTCGCGCAGCTCAATGCCGGTTGCAGCCTCAAAGTCTTGCTTCAACTGCGGGGCGGCAGGCGCGCCGGACGCCGCCATCATTCGAACCGACGACAGGTCGTATTGCAGCCCGGTTTGTCTGATGTGTTCGAGCATCATGGCGTACATGGTGGGCACTCCCACCATGTAGGTGGCGCGCTCGGCTTGGACGGCCTCGAGCACACTCACCGGATGGAACTTCGGAAGAAGCAGCACGCAGGCGCCTGCGCAGAACGCGGCATACGAGGCAGAAAACATTCCAAAGGTGTACGAAAGCGGTAGCGCGCACACTGAGATGTCAGCCGGGCCGATATTCCAGACTGTTTGCAAAGCGACGGCTGAGCGCACCTCCATGGCGTCGGTGGCGATCACGCCCTTGGGCCTTGCAGTGGTGCCCGATGTGTGCACGACGAGCGCCATATCCTCAGGAGACCGCTCGATGACAGGTTCGACCGACTCGGGTGCCGTCCGCTGAACCGCACAGCTCAGGAGTTCGTCGAAGGTTGTGATGCGTTCTTGGCTGTCGAGGGATTGAGCGGCCGCCTGCACTCGGTTCAGCATTGCGCCGTCGCATACGATAACGGTCGGATCAACAGTACTGAGGATGTAGTTGACTTCGTCGGCGGTCAAATCGGGGTTGATCGGAAACAGCGTGGCGCCACAGCGTAGTACCGCCAGGTAGACAAGGTAGTGCTCCGGACAATTCGCTGCAATGATGCAAAGTCGGCCGCCCCGGCCCAGGCCGCGTGCGCGTAATGCGCCGGCCAGATGCAAAGAGCGTTCGCGTAGCTCGCCATAGGTGATCGTCCGACCTGCGAACCTGACCGCGCGCCGCTCCGGGTGGCGGATCGAGTGCGCGTCGATGAGCGAGAGAGCGTTCAGCGCGGGGAAACCAGTCATTGAAAATACGTCAGAGTCCGATCGCCTGACCGTCACCGGCGAGCAATCGGCGGGCGATGATGGTCTTCTGGATTTCGTTGCTGCCCTCAACCAGAACAAAGTAGGGCGCTTCGCGGTAATACCGCTCGGCTGGAAAATCTGACACATAGCCCGAGCCGCCGTGAATACGCACACAGTTGAGCGCGACTTCGGCGCAGACCTCGCCCGCGAACAGTTTGGCCATCCCCGCCACCATGTCGGCGCGACCGCCGCGCGCCTTGACGGCGGCTGCCTCCTGAACGAGCGTGCGCGCAGCCAGCGTTTTGGCGCCCATGTCGGCAAGAAGTCCCTGTATGGCCTGATGCTGCCCTATTGCCTGGCCAAAGGATTGCCGCGCTGCGGCGTAGTCGATTGCGGACTTGAGTGCCGAGCGGGCAAGACCGACCGCGGTGGCGCCCATGGCGATTCGGCCGGTTTCGATGGCGTCCAGCATCTGCTGTAGCCCGTCGCCCGGTACGCCGCCTATCAGCTCGGCATCGCTCAGTACAACCCTGTCGAAATTCAGTTCTGTGACATCGACATGGCGGTGTGCCATGGTTTTGGCGCGGCCCCCAACCGAAAAGCCTGGCAGTCCCTTTTCGAGCATGAACAGGCTGAAGCCCTTCTTACCCTCCCCCGTACGGGTGAGTACGATCACCGCGCCCGAAGCGCTGCCGTTGGTGATGAAAATCTTGCTGCCTTTTAAGTGCCACTGGCCGTCGGGGTTGCGCGTGGCGCGCGTTCGGATCGCCTGCAAATCACTGCCGCCGTTGGGTTCAGTGAGTGCAATGGCCACACGCAGTTCGCCAGTGGCCATTCGGGGAAGAAAACGCTTCTTCTGCTGATCAGTGCCATATCGCGCAAGCATTGATGAAGCCGAAAAATGGCTGTTGAGGTAGCAGTTGAGCGCTGTCCATCCGTAGGCCAGCTCCTCCATGATGCGGGCATAAGTAGGGATGTTGACCCCCAGGCCACCATAGGCCGTCGGCACTGCTGCGCCGAACAGACCGAGCTCGGCGAGTGCCGCGATCAGATGCGTGGGATAGGTATCGGAGGCCTCGAGTGCCTGGACTTTGCCCAGGATGTCTCGTTCGACAAAGCGCCGAACGCCTTCGACCAGGTCTTCGTCGTGGTGTGTGTCAGGATTCATGGGGGTGATCGTGGCGGCGGAATCGGTACAGGTCAAACTGCCCAGCCAAGCGCAGGCCTTGCCACCGGGCAAACCGACTCGAACGCCCGCGCGACGCGCAGCACCATCGCGTCATCAAACATCCGCCCGACAAACTGAATACCCAGTGGCAGCCAGTCTTTCGAGAGTCCGCACGGCACCGTGATCGCCGGCTGCTGGGTGAGGTTGAAGGGGTAGCTGTAGGGGGTCCAGCCCAGCATGGATTCGGCATTCATTTCGCCGCTGCCCGCGAGGCGGGCCTCGAATGCGGGGATGGCCACCGAGGGTGTGATCAGTACGTCGTAGCGCGTCATGAACTGCCACATGAGCGAACCCAGTGTGCCGCGCTGGATGGTGAGGTCATGGACACGGGCGAGATCGATGGATTGCCCGATCTTCGCCTGCGCGGCGAAGTCGGGATCGGTCACGGCGCGCTGCGCATCGGTGAGCGAACGCCAGATCGAGGCAGCGCCCGCGAACCAGAGCCCGGTGCTGATGTGTAGCGGGTCATCGAACCCCGGGTCGACCGCCTCGATGTGTGCGCCCAGTTCCCGTAAACGCTGCACGCCGCGATCGACCGCGGCAGCCACTTCCGGGTGGAGCGTGCGCACGTAGCCCAGGGTGGGCGAATAGGCCATGCGGAGCCCCCGAATGCCATCATCGAGTCCTACGGTGTAGTCGCGCGCATCGGGCGGCAGCGATGTCCAGTCGCGCGGATCGGGCTGCGACATCACGTTCAGCATGAGCGCTGCATCGCGCACCGACATCGTGTGCGGCCCCACATGCGCCACGGTGCCAAAGGGCGAGAGCGGATACGCCGGTACGCGACCAAAGCTGGGCTTGAGCCCCACGTTGCCGCAGAAGGCGGCGGGGATGCGAACGCTGCCCGCGCCGTCGGTTCCAACTGCAAGCGGGCCCAGGCCGGCGGCCACAGCGGCCGCGGCGCCGCCCGAGGAGCCGCCCGGCGTGCGCTCCAGATGCCAGGGGTTGCGCGTGAGGCCGCTTCGCGGCGAATTGGTCTCGCCCTTGCAGCCATACTCGGGCGTGGTGGTCTTGCCGAGCAGCACCGCACCGGCCTCGCGCAGGCGCGCGGTGACCGGCGCGTCGATGTCCCAGGGCTGCTCGGCGGCAACGGCATGGCTGCCGCGCAGCGTGGGCCAGCCTCGAGTGAGGATCAGATCCTTGATCGTTGCCGGAACGCCTTCCAGCGCGCCCACCGGCACGCCGCGTTGGCGATATTGCTGCCACGCGCGTTCGCTCGCGCGGGCGCTCGCCAGCGCCTCGTCCGGGGCGACCAGCACGAAGGCATTGAGCGAGGGATTGAGCCGCTCGATGCGGGAAAGCACCGCCTGTGTGACCTCGACTGGTGACAGCTGTCCGGCTGCATAGGCGGCGAGCAGTTCAGACGCGGTGAATTCGCACGGATCGGTTGCGCTCGCAGGCATGCTCACTCCTCACAACGGCGCGGGCGCGGGCCCGCTCAGGGACGGGTTCGGGTCAGCGGCGACAGGTGTCGCCACGCAAGATCGGCAGGATCGGCAGCCATGGGCGCGCCTGACTTGCAGATCAGCACATGGCTTGCAATCGGCGTGAAGTCGGCGCGGAAATGGTTCGAGCTTTTCACTCCGATGATTCGCATCGCAAGCGCATCAATACCGACCATGCCCAGCAGCACCCGGTCGAGCAGTTGCGTCTTTCCGCTCACGACTGCGATCAGCACACCATCGATCTCCAGGCAGGCGCTTGGCCCCAGGTTGACGGGGGCGCCCGTCATCATCGGGCCCCGGAGCGTGGTGCGCCCGTCGCTCAGCCGGCGGACCTTGAAGCGTCCTGCAAGGGGTGGCGGGCTCATCCCGGAATAGATCGGGACCGACCGTCCAATGGCGCGCTCAATGTGCGCGCCCGTGCCGGCCTGGTGTGCAGCCAGCGCGGTCTCGGGATCAAAGAGAAGTCCAAAGGCCACCTGCCCGGGAAACGCCCGCCCCGCACCCTGGGTGATGAAGGCATGGAGCAGTCCTGTGGTGTTGCTGTCGCCGCCGGCACCTGGGTTGTCTTCGGTGTCGGCGATCACGACCGGGGCACTGGCCTGGGCTGCGAGCGCGAGCGCGCGCGCCACGCTGTCGGACGCATTCAACATATCGGCGCGCCACTGCTCAGGCGGACTTGCCTCGGCAAAGAACGCGTCAGCGGCTGCGCTCGCAGCAGCGGGCGTATCGGCGTGCGCCCACAGTACTGGCGAGCACTCCGCGAAGTCGGCTGCCGGAAAGCCCATGCAGAAGCTGAGCGAGGCGCGATGCTCGGCCTCGATCTCGCCCAGCCGGCGGTAGAGGCCCTCGGCGGGCTGCGTCCAGGTGCTCTGCGCATTGAGCGGGATCAGGTAGGGAAAGCGTCGCACGGCCAGCGCCTGCCGGCGGCCGATTGCCAGCCGCCGCGCAAGGAGCGCCGCCGCCCTGTCGCCGGTGTCGGCCATATCAACATGCGGATAGGTCCGGTAGGCCACCAGGGCGTCGGCGAGCTCGAACATCCTGGCAGTGATGTTGCCGTGCAGATCCAGGCTTGCCACCAGTGGCCGGTCGGGGCCGATCAGCGCGCGCACGCGCGCGAGCAGTTCGCCCTCGGCATCGTCCGCGTGTTCGGCGACCGCTGCGCCATGCAGGTCGAGATACACCGCATCGAGCCCCGCTGCGAGCGCGGCGCGAAGATCCGCAAGCAGATCGGCGCTGATGCGCTCGAATGCGTCGCGGGTGACATGCGCGGAGGGCGATGCCCCGGCCCATCCAGACGGAATCACCTCCCAGCCCCGCTCTCGCGCGGCGCGGGCGAATCCTGCGATCGGGATGTTCACGTCCTGCAAGGTCTCGAGCATGGCAGGGCCGCGCTGATAGGCCGGAAAGCCGTCGCCGCGATTGAACGCGGCCCAGTCGGCGCGACTGGGGGCGAAGGTATTGGTCTCGTGCTGGAAGCCAGCAATCAGAATTCGCATGGGAGGAGGGGAGCTGAGAGTCGACCGTTCATTGGCCGATATCGAGACCCGCTGGCGCACTGGCCAACAGATGACGGGTGTAGGGATGCTGCGGCGAGGCGTACAGGTCGCGAGTGCCGCCCTGTTCAACGATTCGCCCTCGCTGCATCACGATCACGCGATCGCAGAGCTGGGCCGCCACCCTGAGGTCGTGTGTGATGAAGAGCAGTCCCAGACCGAGTTCCGACTGAATGTCGCGCAGCAGATCGAGGATCTGGGCCTGCACCGAGACATCGAGTGCGGAAACCGCCTCGTCTGCGACCAGCACCTCGGGCTTGCAGGCCAGTGCCCGGGCAATCGCAATCCGCTGCCGCTGACCACCGCTGAACTGACCGGGATAGCGGTCGAGTGCTTGCGCCGGCAGCCGCACCTGGCCGATGAGCCGTTCTGCGAGTGCCTGTGCGTCAGCATGCGACGCACCGAAATTCATCGCCCCCTCAACGATTGACTGACCCACGGTACGGCGCGGATTGAGCGAGCGGTTGGGGTCCTGGAAGACCACCTGGACGCGGTGCCGAAGCGGCCTCAGCTCGCGCTCGGTACGCCGTGCGACCTCCTCGGCCCCCCAGTAAATATCGCCTTCACTGGGTTCGAGCAGGCGGATGAGACAGCGCGCGAAGGTGGACTTTCCCGAACCGGATTCGCCGACGATGCCTATCGTTTCGCCCCCCTCCAGGGCGAGGCTCGCATCCTTCAGTGCTGCGGTTTCCTGGCGTCGGCCGACCCAGTCGCGGCTCACATAGTTTTTGCCCACGCCATGGGCTGACAACCGGGTTTCAGCAGGCGGACGCACACGGGGCTCGGGCGGGGTCATGCCGGGCACCGCGGCGAGCAGCATGCGGGTGTACTCGGCCGAGGGCGTGCGCAGGATCTGATCCCTGGGTCCCTGCTCCACGCAGCGCCCTTCGTGCATCACCAGGACATCGTCGGCAATGTCGGCCACCACGCCCATGTCATGCGTGATAAACAGCACCGCGCTGCCCTGGTCCCGCTGCAGCTCCGCAATCAGCGTCAGGATTTCCTTCTGGGTGGTCACGTCGAGCGCAGTGGTGGGCTCGTCACAGATCAGGAGGGCTGGCTTGAGAATGACGGCCATCGCAATCACGATCCGCTGGCGCTGGCCGCCGCTCAGCTGATGCGGGTAGCTTCGAAGAATGCGGTCAGGCTCACCGAGGTGCACGCGTTCCAGCACCGCTCGAATGGCGCGCAGGCGTTGCGCGGTGGATTCTCGCGTGTGGGTTCGAAGAAGCTCGTCAATCTGGTCGCCACAGCGCATGACCGGATTGAGCGCGGTCATGGGTTCCTGGAACACCATTCCCATGGCCTTGCCGCGCAGCGCACGCAGGCGGGTGGGATCCGCCTCGATGAGCGATTCGCCTTCCAGACGGATACCGCCCGCGGTCACCCGCAGCTCGCGGGGCAGCAGCCCCATCACCGAGGTGGCCATGACCGATTTCCCGGAGCCTGACTCGCCCACCACGCAAAGGGTGCGCCCGGGCTCGATTGCAAGCGACAGCGACGTGACCGCGTGCGTGCGATCACCGCCGGGCGGGAGCGCGATGCCGAGCTGATCGATCTCCAGGGTGGCGATACCGGTCACCGTTTGGCAAATTTTGGATCGAGGACATCGCGCAGACCATCGCCCAGCAGATTGAGCGCGAGCACGGTGGGCACCAGGAACAGGGCGGGATACAGCACGTTGCCTGGATACTGACTGAACTGCGTACGCCCCTCGGCCATGATGTTGCCCCAGGTGGGGATCTCGGCCGGGAGCCCCAGTCCAAGAAAGCTCAGGATGGCTTCGAGCAGCACGGCCGATGCCGCAACGAAAGTACCCTGCACCAGAAGCGGCGCGAGTGCGTTGGGCAGGATATGGCGGAGAAGAATCGCAGGCGTGGGGGTGGCAAGCGCACGTGCTGCCTCCACGAACGGCTCCTCGCGCAGGGTGAGCACAAGCGAGCGCACCAGCCGTGACACCCGCGGAATCTCGGGGATGGCGATTGCGACCACCACGGTGGCGATGCTGGCGCCGAGCGCAGCCACCAGCGCGATCGCGAGCAGGATTGCGGGGATCGCCATGAGCCCGTCCATGACGCGCATCAGCACCAGATCGGCCGCGCGGAAGTAGCCCGCGAGCATGCCGATCGCGCCGCCCGCAAGGAGCGCCACGAGCGCGGTGCTGATCGCGACCAGCAGCGAGACGCGCGCGCCGTAGAGCACCCGGCTGTAGAGGTCGCGCCCGAAATTGTCGGTGCCCAGCCAGAAGGCATGCGCGACCTGGGTGCCATCGACCAGCGTGAAGGCTCCGGTATGACCGGCGGCCCGGTTGATGTTGTTGTAGTCCATCACCGCCGGATCGACCGTGCCGAGCAGGGGCGCCAGCACACCCATTGCACACACCAGCGTGAGTACGCTCGCCCCGAATCGAAACGCGCCATTGGCCCAGAGCTTTCGGAAGTTGTCCATCAGTAGCGGATTCGCGGGTCAAGCGCGAGATAGCTGAGGTCGACCAGCAGATTGATCAGCACATAACTGACCGCAAAAAACATCACCAGTCCCTGGATCACGGGAAAGTCGCGGTTCAGCACCACATCGACCGTAAGTGATCCCAGCCCCGGAATGGCGAAAACCGTCTCGGTGACCACCACGCCGCCAATCAGGAGCGCGACCCCGATGCCAATCACAGTGACGATCGGCACCGCCGCATTGCGAAGCGCATGCCGGATCAGCACCACCTGCTCCGAGACGCCCTTGGCACGCGCGGTCCGGATGTAGTCTTCAGTGAGGGCCTCCGACACCGCTGCGCGCGTGATGCGGGCGATCAGCGCAACATAAATGATGGATAGCGCAGCCCAGGGCAGGATCAGATGGCGAGCCCAGCCCGCGAGCCCCTCCTTGCCACCCAGGGGCCGATAGCCCTGCACGGGTAGCCAATCGAGTTGAATGGAAAAGAGATAGATCAGCACATAGCCCGTGACAAACACCGGGATCGAAAAACCGGCGACCGACAGAACCGACAATACGCGGTCGACCCATCCCCCCATGCGTGCGGCTGCGATCGCGCCCAGCGGTACCGCAATCAGCACCGCCAGCAAGATGGTGCCGATAGCGAGCGAGGCTGTGGGCTCCAGGCGCTGCGCGATCAGTTCGGTCACTGGCTTGTTGAGGAAGTAGGAGTAACCCAGGTCTCCCTGCAGCACCCGCCCCAGCCAGATTCCGAACTGCACTGGCAGCGACCGATCGAGTCCGAGCCTGGCGCGGATCTGCTCGATATCGGCGTTGGTGGCCGAGCTGCCCGCAATCACGGCGGCCGGATCGCCCGGGGCGAGGCGCAGGATCAGAAAGACCATGCACGAGACCACGAACAATACCGGCACCACCGCCGCGAGGCGGCTGAAGACGAATCGCAACATCAGCGCCCGTCCGCTTCAGCGCGGCGTCATTTCTTGGTGATGTTCCAGAACACCGGTACGCCAGGGGTTTCGAGCACGCCGTCGATCGTGTCGCGCACCGCGGCCGGCTGCCGGTACTGGCCAAGCGGCGCATGGGTGGCGGTCTCGAAGGCAATCGCCTGGATCTGGCTCGCGATTTTCTTTTTCGCCTCAACGCTGTCGGCGCGCGCGAAATCGTCTTTCAGTTTTTCGATCCGCGGCTCGTCCTGCCAACCAAACCAGCCCTTGTCGCCCTTGGCATTGAACATGGCCATGGTGAGCGGGTTGGAGATGTCACCCGCCGTCCAGGCAGTAAGGAAGAGATTCCAGCCGCCCGCGCTCGGCAGATCCTTCTTGGCACGGCGTGCAACCAGCGACGCCCAGTCCATCTGCTGGAAATCGACCTTGAAGCCGGCGGCTTCCAGCTGCTGCCGGGCGACCAGCGGGATCTTGGCGATCGAGGCCAGATCGGTGGGACGCATCAGCACGATCGGTTCACCCTTGTAGCCCGCTTCAGCCAGCAGCGCCTTCGCGCGTGCGATGTTGGGCGAACCGGTGAATTCGCCGGTGTTCTCATCGGCGTAGGTCGTGCCGCATGGGTACATGCTGCGGCAGACCCGGCCGAGTTCCGGCACGCCCACCTGGGTGGCGATGTAGGCCTGCTGACCCATTGCCAGCATGGCCGCCTGCCGAACCTTCGGGTTGTTGAAGGGCGGGTGGAGGTGGTTGAAGCGCATGATGAACTGCAGGCCAGCCGGCGAAAAATCAATGACCTTGAGCCCTGCGGTTTTGGTCAGCGTGTAGTACTGCTCGAAGGCGGGCTGCTCGACCATGTCGACTTCGCCTGCCTTCAACGCATTGAACTGGGTTTGCGGGTCACGAATGATCACCCACTCGACGCGGTCGAAGTTGATCCTGCGCCCGCCCGCCATGCTGCTCGAAGGCTCGCCTCGGGACTGATAGCGGGGATTGCGCTCGTACACCGCCTTGGCACCCGGCTTGAATTCATCGGCTTTGAAAATGAAGGGTCCGGAGCCGATGGCTTCCTTGATCTGTTCGGTGCCCGGCGTGTTGGCGATGCGCTCGGGCATGATGAAGGGCACGTTGGACGAGGCCTTGCCCAGGGCATCAATCAGAATGCCAGTGGGCTCTTTCAGAACAATCTCGAAGGTCCTGGCATCGGGGGTCTGATAGCGGTCGATAAAGCCGCTCAACACTCCTCCCATGGCGTCGCGCGAGGCCCAACGCTTGAGCGAGGCCACCACATCGGCGCTGGTGACGGGTTTGCCATCGTGGAATTCCAGGCCGTTTCGAAGCGTGAAGCGCCAGGTCTTCTTGTCGGCCGACACAGAGTAGGTGTCGACCATCTGCGGCTTGACATTGCCCTGCGCGTCCTCGGAGAACAAGGTGTCGTAGACCATGTAGCCGTGATTCCGCGTGACATAGGCGGTGGTCCAGATCGGGTCGAGCACCGCCAGGTTCGCGTGCGGCACAAACCGGAAAATCCGGTTCTCTGCCTGCGCCGACGCGTCAAGCGGGATGAGCGCGGAGAGCCCCAGTGCGACAGCACCTGATAAAACAGCACGTCGGATCATGATCGTCTCTTCCAGTGGGTTTGGATGTTGGTTTCGGGCGCCTGCAAATGCTGACCAGGGCCCACCCAAGACTGCCAGAAGAGAATATCGGACTGCTCCGCCGCGGACAAGACCGGGTGGAGCGCTTACCCGCGCCGGGGGGGGCACGTCGGCACGGGGCCGGGGCCGCTAGCACGCCCCGGGGCGCACATGCCGCCGCTTAACCGGCTGACAACTGGCCGAGCAGATCCTGAAACGCACGCACTGTGAGATCGATATCGTGGCTGTTGGTGGATTCGAGCGGGTTATGGCTGATGCCCGAATTTTCACCTCGAACAAACAGCATCGCCTGGGGCATCAGATCGTGCAGCTTCATGGCGTCGTGCCCGGCGCCACTGGGCATGCGAAACACGGGTAGACCGAGCGCACTCACCGCACGCTCCCAGCGCGCCTGCCAGGCGGGGGCGCTGGGTGCCGCGGCAACCCGCATGGTTTCTTCGATTTGGAAGCTCACGCCGCGCCTAGCGCAGATTGCCGATAGCTCGTTCAACAGATCGGTTGCACAGGTATTTCGCACCGGATCGGTGGTGGCGCGCACATCGAGGCTGAAGCGGCTGCGCCCCGGCACCACATTGATCGAGCCACCCGGTACGTCAAGGATGCCGACCGTGGCGACCAGGTCGGGTGCGGCGGTTGCTCTTTTTTCTACGAACAGTATGAATTCAGCGACCGCAGCGGCCGCGTCCCGCCGGCTGCCCATGGGCGTGGTACCCGCGTGACTGGCCATGCCCACGATTTCACCGACATACCGGATGCTGCCGTTGATGGAGGTGACCACACCAAGCGGAATATCGCGCTCGTTTAGCACCGGCCCCTGTTCGATATGGACCTCAACGAAGCCCAGGTAGCGGGCCGGGTCACGTTTGAGTGATGGAATCTGATTCACATCCAGGCGGGCATGCGCCATCGCCTGGCGCATGGCGACGCCTGCCGAATCCTGCTGATCGAGCCAGGCGGGATCGAAGCTGCCGGTGAGCGCGCTCGAGCCCAGGAACACCGCCTTGTAGCGTTGCCCCTCTTCCTCGGCGAAACCGACGACCTCGATGCCAAAGGGCAGCCTGCGTCGACTGCGCGCGAGCTCGCGTACGCAGGCCAAGGGAACCAGGATGCCCAGCCGGCCGTCATACTTGCCGCCGTTTCTTACCGTGTCGTAGTGGCTGCCGGTTAGTAGCCTGGGCGCGTCCGGCGAGGTGCCGTGATAAACCCCCACCACATTGCCCACCGCATCGATGCCGACCTCGTCAAAGCCGCAGTCGGCTTGCATCCACTCGTGAAGTTGCCGGGCAACGGCGCGATGCGCGTCGGTGAGATAGGTGACCGTGAGCTGGCCCTGCTCGGCGAACCCGGGATCGCTGTGGCGGGCGAGCGCCTCGGCCCAATCCCACACCAGGTTGCCGAGCGCGGGCTCCACCCCGAATTTGTCGTCGAGGCGGATCTCTGCGATCCGGTCGATATTGCGCAGGGCTTCGTTGAACTCGAAATCGGGGTGATGGGCCACCCGGCGCTCAAAGGCTGCGATGATCGCCTGCTTGTTGAGACCGGTGCCACGCGGTCCGCGCACAGGGAGAATGAACGGAAATCCGAAGCGCTGGTTGTAGCGGTCGTTGAGCGAATGAATGAGGCGAAATTCCTCGGGCGTGCACTGGGTGAGGCCAGCCTTGCCCTGTTCGAGCGTGGATTCGTCAGTGAGTGTCTTGGCGAGCATGGCCTTGCCAGCGAGTTCCGGATGGGCGCGGATCAACGCGAGTTGCTCGTCGCGGGTGCTCGCGCGGACCGCGGCGATCAGGGCAAGTTTGAGCCCAGCGATGGTCCAGAAGGGCCGTGCTTCCCAGGCGCGCTCCGCGATCCAGGGCGAATGCTCATAGGTGCCGTCGAGCAGGCGGGTGAATTCTTCGCGCGAGGCGTGGTTGAGCTGATCCAGGGTGATCACAGCGGCCATGGACGATGTTTCCGATGATTGGATCCCAAATTGTACCGAGCCATGTGCGTTCCTTTATCGGAGGCTTCTGCCTGGACAAAGTATGGGTGCGCGGGCAGTCTCGTACCCGCAGCGTGACACAATTTGAATGGAGACAGGGATGCGCTATCTGGTGGCCGCCGATACCGGCGGAACCTTCACCGACATTGCTGTTTATGACGCGCACGAGCGTCGGGTGCTCTATGGCAAGTCGCTCACGCGTTACGACGATCTTGTCGAAGGCGTGCTCGATGCATTGGGTGATACAGGCGTTGGGCTCGACGAAGCGCGTCTGCTCAAGCACGGCACCACGTTCGTGATCAACACGCTTTTGCAACGGAACGGTGCGCGCACGGCGCTCGTGACCACCCGCGGATTTCGTGATCTGCTCGAAATCGCGCGCGGCAACCGGCCAGTGCCGTTCATGCTCGGTTATCGGCGAGATCCGCCTCTGGTGCCGCGGACGCTTCGCTTCGAACTCTCCGAGCGGATGGCGGCCAACGGAACGCCCACCCAGGTGCCCGACGATGCCGAGATCGATGCGCTCGCCGGTCAGCTTGCCGCAGCTGGCGTCGCCGCAGTGGCGGTGTCGTTTCTGAACGCCTATGCCAACCCCGCGCATGAGGAGCGGGTGGCAGCGCGGCTCGCCGAGCAACTACCCGGGGTGTATGTCACCGCGTCTACCTCGCTTACGCGCGAGTGGTATGAATACGAGCGCACGTCCACCGCGGTGGCCAATGCCTATGTGGGCGGCCGGATGCGCGATTACATTCAGGGGTTCGATGCGCGGCTGCGCGAGCGTGGCTTTGCGGGTTCGTTTTTCATGATGGGCTCCAACGGCGGCGTGTTGTCGGTGGCGCGCACACTCGAGCAACCTGTGGCGCTGGTGGAGTCGGGGCCGATCGGCGGCTGTATTGGCGCTGCGGCGTATGCCAACGCGCTTGGCCTTTCCAAGGTTATTGCCTTTGACATGGGCGGCACCACCGCCAAGTGCGCGCTCATCCAGAACGGTCGCTTCGATGTGCAGCCCATCTATTACGTGGGCGGCTATGAACGTGGCTTTCCGCTCAAGACGGCGGTGCTCGATATCGTCGAGGTCGGCGCGGGGGGCGGATCGATTGCCGCCGTCGATGCGCAGGGCCGGCTCACCGTGGGGCCGCGTAGTGCCGGTTCCGAACCCGGGCCGGTGGCCTACGGCCGCGGAGGCACCGAGCCCACGGTGACCGATGCCAATCTTGTGCTGGGTCGCATCAGCGATGGCGCGTTCCTGTCCGGGCGGCTGCGTTTGGATCGCGCCGCATCGGCCGCGGCGATCGAAACGCGCGTTGCCCAGCCGCTGGGATATGAAGGCGAGGCGGGGTGCGATATTGCCGCGCAGGGCATCCTCGAACTCAGCGCCGCGGCAATGGCGGGCGCGATTAAGGAGATCACCATCGAGCGCGGGCTCGACGTGCGCGACTTCACCCTGATGGTGTTTGGCGGAGGTGGGCCGCTCTTCGGGTCAACGCTCGCGAGGCAGCTCCACATCCCAACGGTGGTGGTGCCGCCTCATCCGGGCAATTTTTCAACGATCGGCATGCTGATTGCGGGTGCCCGGATCGATCTCGCGCGCACCCTGGTGTCGTCGCTGAGCGACGATGCGCTGCGCGCGATCGATCATGAATTCAACCAACTGGAACAGTCGGCTAGAACCACCATGGTGGCTGAACTGCAGGCGCCGTCGGTCTATTTCGAGCACTGGCTCGAGGCGCGCTATCGCGGTCAGACCCACACGGTTCGCGCGGCCTACGCGATGGGTAAAGGGGCTGCGGCTTTCCGCGAGAGTTTCGAGGAGACCTACCGTCGGCGCTTTGGCCATTTAAATGCCGACTGCGATGTGGAAGTGCTCGGGCTGCGTTTGGGCGCCTCGGCGGCCGTGCCGTGCCCCGAACTTTCCGATCTCATCGCGCGCGCGCCCGACAAGGCGCCCCAGGCCGTGGCCCGTCGAAACGTGTATTTCCCCGGGCACGGCAGGCTGCCGACGCCGGTCTGGCGACGCGACCATTTGCCGGCTGGCTTTTGTCTGGACGGTCCCGCTGTGATCGAGGAATTCAGCTCCACCACCATTGTGCATCCGGGTGACCGCGTGAGCGTTGGAACGCTTGGCGAACTGCGCATTGCCACTCGCGAGGGAAATACGCCATGACCACGCTTGCCACCCCGGGGGGAGTGCTGCCCGCCACGCGCGGGTTTGATCCCATCACCCTGGAAGTGATTGCGCAGGAGCTGGTTGCAATCCCGAATCAGATCGATCGCAACATTACCCGCACCGCGTTCAGCGCCTTCATCAGCGAGTACAAAGATTACTCAGTCGGTATCGTCGATGCAGAGGGCGCACTGATCTCGCAATCGCGCGGCAGTCTGGCAATTTTCGTTGCCAATGCGCTCGGGACCGCCGTGCGAGACGGGCTCGCGATCTATGGCGCCGATCAGATCGGCGAGGGCGATGTCATCATCTCCAATCACGCCGGCACGCTGGGCCAGCATCTGAACAACGTGGTGATGTACACCCCGGTGCGCGTGGGTCCTGAACGCGAACTGGTGGCGTTTTTCTGCGTGCTGATGCACTGGCTCGATATCGGCGGAATCATGATCGGCTCGTGCAGTTCCACCACCACCAGCGAAATCTTTCAGGAGGGCCTGCATCTGCGTACGGTCCGTCTGATCGAAGCCGGTCGTCGCAACACCGACATGTTTAGGGTCATTCAGTACAACACGCGCTTTCCCGAGATGCTGATGGGCGACATCGAAGCGCAGATCGGTGGCTGCCAGCTCGGCTGCAGGATGGTGGCCGATATTGCCGAGCGACATGGCGCAGCCACATTGCGCGCGGCGGTACGAACCATGTGGGGGCAATCCGAGGCCATGGTGCGCGAGGCGCTACGCAACGCGCCGCCAGGCGACTACAAAGCGAGTGCATTTCTGGATAACGATGGCATCGATCTTGATACACCGGTGCCGATCAATGTCACGGTGCGGGTGCGCGAGGATGCGCTCACTGTTGATCTGTCCGACGTGGCGCCCCAGCGGCCCGGCCCGCTCAATGCCGGGCGCAACGGCGGCGCGGTGGCGGCTGCACGGATTGCCGTCAAGTATCTGTTCTCGCCTGAGCGCGCGGTCAATGAAGGCGATTTTCAGGCGCTCCGCGTCGAGATTCCCGACGGCACTTTCATTTCTGCAACCGGCACGGCCCCGTTGGGTTCATCGGGCAACATGATTCCAACGGTGGTGGACACGATTCTCCACGCCCTGGGGCAGGCCTTTCCCGAGCGCGCTGCGGCAGCGCATCACGGCACCTACGGTGTGCATGCGTTTCATGGTCGGCATCCCGAGACCGGGCTGCCGTTCTACAACCTGGACACGATCTGCGGCGGTTGGGGGGCAACGGCTGATGCGGACGGCTATGGTCCATCGCGATCCAATGTGCACGGCGATACGGCCAACGTACCGATCGAAATGCAGGAAGCGTTCTGTCCCTACCACTTCGAGTCTTACGCAATGCGGCCCGATTCGGGCGGCGCGGGTCGGTATCGGGGCGGCCTGGGGGTGGAGAAGGTCTATCGCGTCACGGCGGCTTGTCGGCTTAATCTCAAGATCGACCGCACGCGCTGCCCGCCCTGGGGGCTCCATGGCGGGCGCGAGGGCCAGGTGAGTGATGTGCTTCTTGAGCGCGCCGACGGCAGCGTCCAGCGAATTCTCAAAGGCGATCATCCCCTGCAGCCCGGCGACCGCGTGCGGGTTAAAACAGCTGGCGGCGGTGGTTATGGCCCGCCCTGGGAGCGTCAACCCGAGCGTGTGCTGGACGATATTGAACTCGGTTTTGTGTCGATCGAGGCGGCGCAGGCCGACTATGGCGTGGCGGTCGATGCAATGGGACAACTTGACCTCACAGCCACCCGAATCCTGCGCGAGGCAATGGCCGCGCGGGCTCATGAACCACCCCTTACATGTAATGGAGACTCAAGATGATCCCAGTCAAAAAACATCACCCCGATCGCCGCCGCCGTGCAGTGCTTGGTGCGGGGGTTGGCCTTGCCGCGGGCGCCGGCTTCGCGCTGCCCGCACGGGCGCAGGAGGCCTTCCCGTCGCGTCCGATCCGGATCGTGGTCGGCTTTGTGGCGGGCGGCGTCTCCGACGTGCTGGCCCGACTGGTTGCGCCCGAGCTTCAGAAGGCACTCGGTGTGTCGGTGCTGGTGGAAAACCGCCCGGGTGCCTCGGGCATGATCGCGGCCGGCCAGGTGGCCAAGTTGCCGGCTGATGGCTACACGCTCTACATGGCGCCCAATACGCATCTCATCAATCATGCGATCAATCCGAATACGCCGTATGACTCAGTGAAAGACTTCACGGGCATCACGCTCCTCACCACCACGCCCAACATGCTGGTGGTGAAAGACGACTCTCCCTATCGAACGGTTGCCGACTTTGTCGCCGCTGCCCGAGCCAAGCCAGGCGAGCTCTCGTACGCGACTTCCGGCATCGGCACCACGGTTCACTTTGCTGGCGAACTGCTCGCGTATCAGGCGGGCATCAAACTCAATCACGTGCCGTTCAAAGGCGCCAATCAGTCAATCGAAGCGGTGGTGGCGGGACATGTGCCGGCGTCGGTGTCGGCAGTGAGCTCTTCCATTGGCTTCATTCGCGGCGGCCGCGTGCGCGTGCTGGGCGTGATGGCGGAAAAGCGCTCGGCGCTTCTGCCCGATGTCCCCACGTTTCGCGAACTGGGCTTCAAAGACCTGCTGAGCGACACCTGGTTGGGGCTCCTTGGGCCAGCAGGCATGCCGCCTGCGGTGTCGGGGCGGCTGAATGCCGAGCTCACTCGTATTCTCCAGACCGCCGAGTTCCGTGAGAAGGTGCTCAACACTGGCAATGAGCCGGTGGGTCTGGGGCTCGCGGCATTCCAGGCGCAGATGGCGCGGGAACTGGACGGCTATATCGCCCTCGCCAAAAGCGCAGCCATCAAGGCACAGTAAAACTCAGGGACTCAGCCATGAAACTGGTCAGCTTCTTTACGCAGGACGGCGCCGAACATATCGGTTCGGTGGTTGATGACGGCGGGTCGGTGGTCGACTTCACCGCAGGCGATGCGTCGCCGGTGTTTCGCAGCATGCTGGATCTGATCGATGCGGGGTCCGCCGGTCTCGAGCGCGCGCGGGAGGCTGAGCGGCGAGGGGCGGTGCGCCACGGAATCGAGCAGGTCCGATTGCGTGCGCCGCTTCCTGAGCCGCGTCAGATGCGTGACTTCCTGTCTTTCGAAAAGCATCTGCGGCAGGCGCGCGCCAATCGGCATCTGCTGGGCATTGCTGGCATGCCCAGCGACCCGGCCAAGGTCGAACTTCCCGAGGTCTGGTATCGGCAGCCCATCTACTACAAGTGCAATCGCTTCAGTGTGGTGGGGACCGGCACCGATGTGGTCTGGCCGCGCTATTCATCCGTGATGGACTACGAGCTCGAGTTCGGCTGTGTGATCGCAAAAGACGGTAAGAACGTGAGCCGGGCCGAGGCGAAACCCTATATTTTTGGCTGGTGCATTTTCAACGACTTCAGTGCCCGTGACGCGCAGATGGCCGAGATGGCGGGCAGTCTCGGTCCCTGCAAAGGCAAGGACTTTGACACGGGCAATGTGCTGGGTCCCTGGCTGGTCACTGCCGACGAAATCGCCGATCCCTATGACCTCACGATGGTAGCGCGGGTCAATGGCGAGGAGTGGTCTCGGGGATCCAGTCGCGACATGCGGTTCCGCTTCGAAGATTTCATCGAACATGTCTCGACCGATGAGCGGATTCGCGCAGGTGAGTTTTTTGGCTCTGGCACGGTGGGCAGTGGCTGCGGGCTCGAACTGGGCAAGTTTCTGAACGACGGCGATGTGGTGGAACTTGAGGTGAGCGGTCTGGGGGTGTTGAAGAACAAGGTGGTTCGGAACCGCTGAGACAGGAAACCTTTTCTCCGGCAGGGCCGGTTCATCAACGTAAGGCAAACAATCATGCGACGCAGATTTCTGATGAGTGTGGGTGCCGCAGCGGCAGCGACGACGGCGCCAGCGGTCTGGGCGCAGTCAGCCGCGGCAGGTTTTCCTTCTCGTCCGGTCAGGATCGTGGTGCCCTATCCGCCCGGCGCGCTGACCGACATCATTCCCAGGATGGTAGCCGAGCGTTTGCGTGAAACCTGGGGCCAGCCCGTGGTGGTCGAAAACCGGCCCGGCGGAAGTGGCCGCGTCGCGGCCGATCACGTTGCGAATGCCGCGCCCGATGGCTACACCATTCTGGTGGGACTGCCAGATCAGCTCGCGATTGCGCCGCAGCTCTACAAAAATACGGCACGGTTTGATCCGACGCGTGATTTTGCGCCGGTGACGATCATGCTGCGTCAGGCGTTTGTTCTGGTGGTACGCGATGGCCTGCCGGTGGGGAACGTGGCCGACTATGTGGCGCTTGCCCGCACGGGCTCGGGCGTCGTGAAGCTGGCCTCCTGGGGGGAGGGGAGTGCCGGTCATGTGGCGCTCGAGCTACTGAAGTCAATGGCGGGGGTTGATGTGCTGCACGTACCCTATCGGGGTGCTCAGGCGGCCATCAATGCAGTGGCAGGCGGTGAAGTCGATTCCATGATCACTGGCTATTCCACCGCGGGTCCCTTCGTAAAGAGCGGCCGGATCCGCATTCTTGCCACCACGGCCGCCACACGTCATGCCGATCGTCCCGACATTCCCACCATCGCCGAGGCCGGCTACCCCGGTTACGAGGTGCAATCCTGGTATGCACTGGTGGTCCCCAAGGTCACCCCGCGGGCGGTGATCGATGTCATTCGTCGCGATGTGGTGGCCGCGTTGCAGGCTCCCGAGATTCTGGAGCGCATCCGTAGCTACAACGCCGAGTTTGTGGGAAATACGCCGGATGAATTCGCGACCCTGCTCGCACGCGATACCGAAAAGTGGTCAAGGGTGATCCGGGATGCGAACATACGGCTCGATTGATCGGCTGCGCGCGGGGCTGGTCCCCAACTTGGTTACCTGCTGTTCAAGGAGATTCCTTATGGTGCGTCCTCTTTGGCTCTCTATGATCGCCTGCCTGTTCGCGCTCTCGTCGCCGGCATTGCGGGCGCAGGACTTTCCAAGCAAGACGGTGCGCATCCTCGTGCCGCAAACACCGGGGGGCGCATCGGACGCGCTCGCGCGGGTGGTCGCGCAGAAGCTGAGCGAAAAATGGGCGCAGCCCGTCGTGGTCGAAAACCGCGCTGGCGCCGGTGGCAATGTTGGGATGGAAGTGGTCGCACAGGGTTCACCCGACGGTCATCTGCTGCTGATGAGCTATGCCGGGTCGCATGCCATCAATCCTGCGCTCTACAAGCGCCTGCCGTTTGATCCGGTCAAGGATTTTGCGCCCGTGGCCACGCTGGCCACGCTTCCCTTTGTGTTGGTGGCAAAGCCCGATGCGTCGTTCAAGACCGTGTCCGAACTCGTCACCCAGGCCGGGAAGGGAACGCTCACCTTCGGCTCGGCGGGTAACGGGTCCGTCAACCATCTCCTGGGTGTCATGTTTGCGATGAACACCGGCACACGGCTGACCCATGTCCCCTACAAGGGCGCGGCCCCCGCCATGCAGGACCTGATGGGTGGGCAGATCAACATGGTCTTCACCAGTCTGCCGTCGGTGGCGGGGTTGCTCCGCGGCGGGCAATTGAGAGGGCTGGCGGTGACCAGCGCGAGGCGATCGGCAACCTTCCCCGACATTCCCACGCTCGCCGAGTCGGGCTTGCGTCAGTTTGATGTCGCGCCCTGGTTCGGTCTGTTTGCGCCGGGTGCGACACCGCCTGCCATCATTCGGAAAATCAATCAGGATGTAAACGAACTGCTCACTCACAAGGATGTGATCGAAAAATTCAACTCGCAGGGGGCTGACCCGCTCGCCCGGAGCCCTGCGGAGTTTGCCGGGATGCTTCGCGCCGATCTCGCCACCTGGGCCGATGTGGTGAAAACCTCGGGTGCGCAGATCGACTGAGCCATGCTTGATACCCTGATTCGCGGCGCCACGGTCTTTGACGGACTGGGGGGCGCTCCACGGCGTGCCGATGTGGGGGTGCGTGGCGGGCGCATCGTGGCCATCGGTCGGCTGAGCGAGGCCGCAGCCAGAACAATCGATGCCGACGGACTGTCGCTGATGCCGGGCATCGTCGATCTGCACACGCACTTTGACGCACAGGTCACCTGGGATCCCACGCTCTCGCCATCGGGCGCGCTGGGCGTCACCACGGCGGTCATGGGGAACTGCGGATTCGGGCTCGCGCCGTGCCCGGCGCCGCTTCGCGACACCATGCTGAAGAACCTGTCGGTGGTGGAAGGCATGAACCTCGATTCGCTGATGTGCGGCGTTCAATGGGAGTTTGAAACCTTTCCGGAATATATGGCGCAGTTGCGTCGGATCGGACCCCATCTCAATGTGGCCGTGTTTGCTGGGCATTCGGTCATCCGCACGGCGGTGATGGGCGAGTCTGCGAGCGAGCAGGTTGAGCCCAGCGCGGCGCAACTCGAGGCCATGCGCGAGCAGGTACGGGTGGCGCTACGCGCGGGTGCGATCGGTTTTGCGTCATCGTTTTCGCCCAACCACAGTGGCTATGGCGGGCGCCCGATGCCCTCCACGATTGCAACCGAGCATGAGCTTCGAACGCTCGCCGCGGTGCTGGGCGAGGAGCAACAAGGCGTCTTCATGATGGCGACGGGGTCGCGCGCGACGCCCGACGTCATGGAATCGATTGCCGCCGAGACCTCGCGACCGGCGTTCATCTCCACCGTGCTCACCATGTACAACGAGGCCCGGCCCGAGCTCGGGCTCAGCTATTACGAGCGGGCTGCGCAGGCGCTTTCGCGAGGCAATGAACTCTACATCCTCACGTCGTGTCAGCCGCTGTCGTTCGATTTCACCCTGCGTGATCCGTACGTGCTGCTCAGCTATCCGGCCTTCGACCGGTTGAAGGCCGCCAGCGCTGAACAGTTCGAGGTCATCTACCGTGACCCGGCATTCCGGCACCGGTTTCGTTCGGACCTCCAGACGCCCAAGGCGGGAACGCTCTTTCTTGGCAACTGGCGGCATATTGAGGTGGGCGAAACCGCTCGCCCCGAGAACCGCGCATTTGAGGGGCTCACCCTCGCGGAGCTGGCTGCCCAGCGCGGTCAGGATCCGGTGGATGCGTGGTTTGATCTCGCGCTCGCAGACGGTCTGCAAACCCATTTCATCGGCAAGTTTTTTCAGAATGTTGATGAGGGCGTCGCGCCTCTGGTGCGTCACCCCGCGGGCGTGATCACCCTGTCGGATGCGGGGGCGCACCTGGGCTACATGTGCGATGCTGGGTTTGGGCTTCATTTTCTTGCGCACTGGGTTCGCGAGCGGGGCGTGTTCGACTGGTCATCAGGCATTCGACGCCTCACCAGCGAACCGGCCGACCGCTTCAGAATTCCCGAGCGCGGACGTCTTCAGGTGGGGGCGCCAGCGGACATGCTGTTGTTTGATCCGGCCCGGGTCGGGATTAGCGCCGCGTTCACGCAATGTGATCTGCCAGGAGGCGCGCCACGCAAGGTTCGTGTGCCCCTGGGCGTGCATGGGGTCTGGGTCAACGGCACACAGGTGCACGATGGTCGCAGCCACGTTCGCCTCGAACGCGGGCCTGGGGCCGTACTGGATCGATTCAACCGATAACGCAGGGGCAATGCAATGAACACTCATCCCTCTCTGTCACGACGAACCATGCTGTTGACGCTTGCCGGGTTGGCCGCGGGCGGGGCGCAGGCGCAGTCGGCGGCCTGGCCCAACCGCACGGTACGCATGGTGATCGCTTTTCCGCCTGGCGGACCCACCGACATTGTGTCGCGCGTGATTGCGCAGCAGTTGAGCGTGCAGCTGGGCCAGAGCGTGGTGGTCGACAACAAGCCAGGCGCAGGCGGCAACATTGCAGCCGAGCTGGTGGCCAAGGCGCCCGCCGACGGCTATACGGTTTTCTACAACACCTCGGCGATCGTGATCGGCCCGGCGCTCTACAACAAGGTCAACTACGACACGCTTAAAGACTTCATGCCGGTTGCGCTCACCGCGAGCGTCCCGCTGGTGCTGGTGGTCAATCCGCAGCTGCCGGTCCGTTCGGTGGCTGATTTCGTGGCGTATGCGCGCGCCAACCCGGGCAAGCTCAACTACAGTTCTTCGGGCACAGGAACCATTACGCATCTCGCAAGCGCCATGTTGTCGGCGCAGCTTCAGCTTCAGACCACGCATGTGCCCTACAAGGGCAGCGCGCCAGGCTTGATCGATCTGGCCTCCGGTCAAACCCAGTTCATGACCGACACCATGAATACGGTTCTGCCCTATGTACGCGACGGCAGGCTGCGCGCGCTCGGCGTGGCGAGTGCGCGTCGCTCAACGCTGCTCCCGGATGTGCCCACGCTTGGCGAAACCTTGCCGGGTTTTGAAGCGGCGGCCTGGCAGGGGGTGGTGGTCCCGGCCGGTACACCGGCTGACATCGTGAGCCGGCTCAATCTCGAGCTGAACAAGGCGCTGCAGCACCCTGAGGTGCGGGCGAAGCTTGCTGCGCAGGGCACCGACATTCACGGCGGCACCGCCGCCGAGTATGCCGAGTACATCCGGACCGAAATGCCCCGGTGGGCGAACGCGGTGAAGGTGTCGGGCGCGAAGGCTGAATGATTGCGCCCATGGGTTCGGCGGCCGCCACGGGTCGGGCGGCTGCCATCGGCCGTGCCGAACAGCGGTTCGACTCGGGTGAGTTCAGGGCCTTGCTTGCGCGCCGGTTGGCGCTACCCACTGAAAGCCAGAACCCGGACCGGGTCGCGGTGCTGGCGGACTATCTGCGAAGCGAACTGCAGCCCGCCTTCCAGGCGATGGGCTTTCGCTGTGTCGAACTGTCTCACCCGAAGGCGGCAGCGCCATTTCTGCTTGCCGAGCGCCTGGAAGGCGCGCACCTTCCCACCGTACTGGGCTATGGGCACGGCGATGTCATCCGCGGCCTCGCCGCCGAGTGGCATGCGGGTCTGTCGCCATGGACGCTTACAGAGCGCGAGGGCCGCTGGTATGGGCGCGGAATCGCCGACAACAAGGGGCAGCACTCGGTCAACCTGGAGGCGCTCGCCGCCGTGCTCGCCGAGCGTGGAAGCCTGGGGTTCAATGCGCGATACCTGGTCGAGATGGGCGAGGAAACCGGTTCGCGCGGACTGCGCGAAGTCTGCGAGGCGAATTGCAGCGCACTTTCGGCCGATGTATTCATCGCATCCGACGGCCCACGCCTGCGCGCCGATCGTCCCACGCTGTTTCTGGGGTCGCGGGGCAGCATCAATTTCGATCTCTCCATCGATGCCCGTGCGGGCGGACATCACTCGGGCAATTGGGGCGGGCTGATTTCCAATCCCGGGATTCAGCTTGCGCATGCCATGGCCAGCATCACGGGGCCCACCGGCCAGATCCGGATCCCGGACTGGGTGCCCGCCGAAGTGCCGGCATCGGTTCGACGGGTACTGGCCGATTGTGAAGTGGATGGCGGCGTCGATGGTCCGGTGGTGGAGCCCGATTGGGGCGAGCCCGGACTCACGCCGGCGGAGCGGGTCTTTGGATGGTCGTCGTTTGAGGTGCTGGCCTGCCGCATCGGCAATCCCGATGCGCCGGTGAACGCGATTCCGCCGCGCGCCTGGGCGAGGTGCCAGTTGCGCTTCGTGGTGGGGGTGGATCCCGATCGCATTCTGCCGGCCTTGCGCGAGCACCTCGATCGGCACGGCTTCGGCATGGTGAAAGTGGAAGCCACCCGGGAGGAACTGTTTCGGGCCACGCGACTGGATCCTGATGATGCCTGGGTGCGGTGGGCTGCCGCATCGCTCGAGCAGACCACGGGCAAGAAGCCTGCGGTGTTGCCCAATCTGGGCGGGTCGCTGCCGAACGACATTTTTGCCGAGGTGCTGGGCCTGCCTACTGTCTGGGTGCCGCACTCCTATCCAGGCTGCTCGCAGCATGCGCCCAACGAACACCTGCCCTCGGCGCTTCTGCGGGAGGCGCTGCAGGTGATGACCGGTCTGTACTGGGATATGGGAACCGGCAGCGCACTCGCCGCGCTCGCTCAGTCTCAGCCCTCGTTTCGCATCGACCAGCCGCGAAACGGCGCGTAGTAGGCGCGAATGTCGGCCATGTCGGACTCGATGTTGCCGGTGGGATAAAAGAGCCGATCCACCCCGCAGGTGCGCGTGCCGTGATCCATGTAGGCCATGACCACCGGCACCTCGGCACCGAGCGCGATGTAGTAAAAGCCGGTCTTCCATGTCGCGACCGCCTTCCGGGTGCCCTCGGGGGGAACCAGCAGCAGCAGGGGCGCGCGCTCGGCCGTAAAGCACTGAATCGCGGCATCGACCAGATTGTTGGCACGGCTGCGATCGACTGGAATCCCGCCCATCCAGCGCATCAATCCGCCGAAGGGAAAACGAAAGATCTGCGTTTTGCCCAGCCAATGAAGTTCGCGTTCAAGCACGAAAGCCGCCATCAGCATGTAGGGCAGATCCCAATTGCTGGTGTGCGGCGCGCCGATGACGACCGCCTGTTGCAGGTTTGTCGGAATCAAACCCTCAAAGCGCCATCCCAGGAAACGGAACAGGGTCCGGGCAATCGCCCGCAGCGCCGGGGTGAGCAGAGGGGTGTTGAAGAGCGTTCGGGTTGCGGGCTGAAAGCCTGAGCCGTCCGTGCTCAAAAGAGGTCTCCAAGTGTCGTCCGCGCGCCTCGCCACATCATTTACCTGCGCGCTGATCGGCGCATTCGTGCAGCCGCGCGTGGGCGGGGTCGTTGATCGGTGGCGGACTCTAACGCACAGCAGCGCACTCCCACAAGCATGCCGGTCTGGCGCTCATCCGCCTGAACATTCGCCGATACACTGATGTCTCACGCATCGTCTCCATGCTAAGGCGCCCATGTCCGGGTCCGTTCCGCCGTCCTTGATTGCACTCGCGCCGCTGGCGGCCGGGCTGTCGCTCGCAGCGCTCACCGCGGCCATCGCAAAGCGGGCGGCGGTCGACGCACCACCGCTCGGGCGGTTCATTGATCTGCCCGTCGCCCGGCTGCATGTGGTTGATCGCGGCCCGACGACCCCGCCTCGGGCGCCAGCCATCATGCTGGTTCACGGGCTGGGTGGACAGCTGCGCCATTTCAGCTACCGGTTGATCGAGAGCCTGGCTCCCTCTCATCGTGTGATTGCCTTTGATCGCCCCGGTTCGGGCTATTCGAGCTGGCGGGCAGGCGTCAAGCCCAGCCTCGCTGCACAGGCCGATCTGGTGGAAGCGCTCGCAGCCCACCTGCAGGTTGAACGCGTGGTGCTGGTCGGGCATTCGCTGGGCGGGGCCATCGCGCTGGGCACGGCCCTCAGGCAGCCAGCTCGCGTCGCAGGGCTTGCACTACTCGCCCCGCTCACGCATGCGCCGGTTCGGGTGTCCCGCCAACTGGTTCAGACACTCCGGCTCGCCGATTGGGTCTGGCGTGCGCTTGCATGGACTGTGGCGGTGCCGGTGGCGCGCCTGCAGCGCGAACGCTGGCTCAACGATATTTTTGCGCCAGACCCCGTGCCCGTTGATTTCGCCTCGCAGGGTGGAGGCTCGCTGGTACTGCGTCCCGCACATGTGCTTGCGGCGGCGCGCGATCTGATCGATATCCCGGTCTGGATGGAGGCGATCACCCCGTGCTACCCCACGCTGCGAAGCCGGCCGACACTGCCGATCGAAGTGCTCTATGGCAGGCAGGACCGTGTGCTCTCCGCTGCCCTTCAGGGGGAGCGCTTTACGCAGGCGGTGCACCATGCCAGGCTGCATCAGATTGACGCCGGGCACATGCTGCCTCTCACGCGCCCGCAGGAATGCGCCGAGCTGATTCGCAGGGTGGTCGATGCCGCAGGCGAGTGATCACTGATGAAGCGACCCGCTTTCGCCCTCGCCCTGGTCTGTCTCGGCGCGATGGTGGCGCCGCTCGACACTGCGGTCAATGTGGCATTTCCTGCCATTGCGGCGGCGTTCGAGGTGGCTCCGCGCGACATTGTCTGGGTGATCATCGCCTTTGTCTTCACCCAGTCGCTATCGTCGCTGGTCTTTGGCCGATTGGGCGATCTCTATGGACATCGGCGGATGTTTCTCATCGGCATGGCGGGGAGTGTCTTCGCGCATGGCGCGCTCGCCATGGCCGGCGATTTCCTGTCGTTGGTTGGACTGCGTGCGCTCCAGGGGGCGGCGGTAGGAATGGCCATGGCCTGCGCGCCTGCGCTGGTGAGCATGGCGAGTTCGCCCGCCGAGCGCCCGAAGGCGCTTGCCCTCTACGCGAGCGCGATCAGCGGCGCGCTTGCGCTAGGGCCGCTTGCGGGCGGGTGGTTGATTGACGCCTTCGGCTGGCCGGGCGTGTTTTTGTATCGGGCGCCGTTCGCCCTGCTCGTGCTGTTTCTCGCGCCCTGGGGGCTTGCGATCGCCGCTCGAACGGCCGGCCCTGCAGCCAGACCGACGGCCGCAGCAGTTGCCTGGTCAGCGCTGCGCGCGCGACAGTTCCTGGGCTTGCAGGGCGCGTCGGTCTTCGTTCAGGGGGCTTTGTTTTCGATCATGCTGTGGGTGCCTTTCGCACTCGCCGGGTGGCCAGCGCTTCCGGTGGCAGGCGCTGGAGCGCTGATCGCGCTCTTTCCTGCTGGGTCCCTGATGGCGAGCCTGTGGCTCGTACGCTATCGCGGTGCCTCAGCTGGGCTCCGCTCACAGGCGCTGGTTAAGAAGGGGCAATGGCTTGCCGTAGCCGGCCTGACCTTGATCGCGCTGGTGCTGCCTGCGCAGAGTTCGGCGATGCTCGCCGTAGCGCTCTGGTTGGCCGGCGTCGGGATGGGCGTATTTCAGGTGGGCTATCAGGAACGCACGCTCGAGGCGGTACCCGTTGACAATCGGGGTCTGGCGGGCTCGCTCATCAACGTCACACGCTTGCTTGGTATTGTTTTGGGCGCGTTTCTGTCGGGCGCTGTTGGCGCGAGCCTGGGCGTGGTGATGGCAATTGCGCTCAGTGCCGTGGCGCTCGCCTTATGGAGTTGCCTCTTCCTCATTGTTTGGCAGTCCGCACCGCCTGCGTGAGCGGCCCCATCATGAAAGTCGAGCCTCGCGCCCTGGCTTCTGCGCGTCGATGCGCGTGCGGCAACCGGGTTTGCAGCGCGTCAAGGCCAGGGCGGTTTCGCAGGGCCCAAGTCGCTTGATCGCTACCGGCTCCGGGCGGTATCTTCGCTGACCCCTCCCGCACGAAAGGGCCAGCATGTCCATTTACGATGCCCCCACCCGGCGGGTCACGGTCTCGGCATACGGCAGCGTCAGTCTCAACGTTCGTCTCGGTCCCGAGTCGGGGCCGCCTCTGCTCCTGCTTCACGGTCATCCGCAAACGCACCTGATGTGGCGCAAGGTCTGGCCCGCCCTGTCATCGCGCTTTACCCTGGTGGCGCCCGATCTGCGTGGCTACGGTGACAGCGACAAGCCAGTCGGGACGCCCGACCACGCCAACTACAGTAAGCGCGTGATGGCGACTGACTGCATCGAACTCATGCGAAGCCTGGGCCATGAACAGTTTACGGTCGCGGCCCATGATCGTGGCGCCCGGGTGGCGCACCGGATGGCGGCTGACCATCCGCAGCGTGTGACGGCGCTGGCCCTCCTCGATATTGCACCCACGCTTGCGATGTACGAGCAGACCTCGGAGGCGTTTGCGCGCGCCTACTGGCACTGGTTCTTTCTGATTCAGCCCCATCCCCTGCCGGAAACGCTACTTGCGGCGAAGGGCCCGGATTATGTTCGCAGCATGCTGGGCGGACGCCACGCCGGGCTTGCGCCGTTTGAGCCCGAGGTGCTCGCCGACTATCAGCGCTGCGCGGCTGATCCAGCCACCCTGCACGGTTTCTGTGAAGACTACCGCGCATCCGCAGGTATCGATCTCGACCACGACCGAAGCGACCGCAGCGCCGGCCTGCGTCTGAAATCGCCTGCGCTCGTGCTGTGGGGGCAGCATGGTGTGGTGCATCGCTGTTTCGACGTGCTGGCCGAGTGGCGGAAGGTTGCAGTCGATGTACAGGGCGAGGCGCTAGACTGCGGTCACTATCTGGCCGAGGAGCGCCCCGGCGACGTGGCTGAGCGCCTGCTTACCTTTTTCTGAGGGGGCGGGCGATGTGGCCCGTCAATGGGCGGCCAGCAGCGCCCGCAGTTCGTCGGCGCCGATGACCGTGCCGGTGTCCTGACCCTGCAGCACGCCGTCGGCCAGATCGCGTTTGCGGCGATGAAGATCGATGATCTGTTCTTCGATCGATCCGGCGGTGACCAGTCGATAAACCGTGACCGGACGCTGCTGGCCGATCCGGTGCGCGCGACCGCTCGCCTGGTCTTCTGCAGCAGGATTCCACCACGGGTCGACGATGATCACGTAGTCGGCTGCCGTGAGGTTGAGACCGAAGCCGCCGGCCTTGAGACTGATCAGGAACAGGTCGCCCTCGCCCGCCTGAAACGCCGCCACGCGTCGTGTCCGCTCGGCTGACGGCGTGCTTCCGGTCAGGGTTTGATAGCGGATTCCCGCATGCTCCAGCCGCTCGCCCAGCAGGTCGAGAAAATCGGTGAACTGGCTGAAGACCAGCGCCTTGTGGCGACCGGCGGCAAGCTCGCGGGCAAGTCGCTCGAACTCCTGCACCTTTTCGCCGATCAGCCCCAGCTCGGGGGCCACGAGGCGGGGATCGCATGCCGCCCGGCGCAGCCGGGTGAGTTCAGCCAGCACATGGAAGGATTGCTGAGGATCGTCGCCATCGAGATCGGCGACGCGTTCGCGCGCTGCACGACGTAGGGCCTCGAGGAACTCGCGCTCGCGTTCGCCAGGCTCAACGCGATGAACGATTTCAGTGCGCTCGGGCAGGTCGGCTAGCACCTGAGCTTTGGTGCGTCGAAGAAGAAAAGGACTGATGAGACGACGCAGGCGGGCGCGGGTCGGTTCATCGCGCTGTCGTTCAATCGGGCTCGCAAAGCGCTCATTGAATTCGCTCGCTCGGCCGAGCAAACCGGGGTTCAGCAGATTCATGATCGACCACAAATCGCTCAGGCGGTTTTCCACCGGGGTGCCAGTGAGCGCAAGCCGGAAATCGGCGTTGAGCGCCGCAATCGCGCGCCCGCGCTGCGTGGCTGCGTTCTTCAGCATCTGCGCTTCATCAAGAACCAGCGTGGACCAGCGACGCTCGGCGAGCGCCGCGCCTTCCATCATGGTGAGCGCATAGCTCGCCACCACCACATCGCCCGGGACCAGCGCCTCCAACATGGCAGCGCGGTCGCCTTCGCCGAACGCTAGCACCCGAAGAGATGGGGCAAAGCGCTCCGCCTCCGCGACCCAGTTGCCGCAGACTGAAGTGGGGGCGACCACAAGCGCCGGGCCCAGCGCCGCGCGACCGAGCAGGAGCGCGAGCGTCTGGATTGTTTTTCCCAGACCCATGTCGTCGGCCAGGATGGCGCCCAGTCCGGCGTGCGCCATTCGGGTCATCCAGGTGACGCCTTCGCGCTGATAGTCGCGCAGCTCCGCCTGCAGCGTATCGGACACCTTGACGTCCAGCGATGCTGCTTCCTCGAGTCGCCGAGCACCCGCCAGCCAGGGCTGATCGGCTTCGATGGAGAAGCCCGCGAGCGCCGCCTCGGCAAACGCGGCGGCGGCGCGGGGCAGCACCAGCCGGTCAGTGTTCGATTCGGCGACTGCGGCCAGATCGGCGAGCTGGGTCCGCAGCCGCTCGGTCAGCGCCAGGTACTCGCCTTCGCCAAGCGGAACGAAGCGACGTGCGCCATGATCGCGGATCATGCCCAGCAGGTTTTGCAGCGACATCAATCTGGCCTCATTGATCCGCACTTCACCCTGAAGCGCAAACCAGTCTGAGGAGGATGCCACGGAGACACTGACCGCCTGCGGGCTCAGCGTGGTGACGCGAAGCGATTTGCCACGTGGCCAGTCCAGGCCTGCGATACAGTCGAGCGTGGGCAGACGCTCAACCGCCTGCAGAGTCTGTTCGGGGTCGGTCAGTAGCCAGCACGCGTCGGCGGGATCGTCGTCGGCGAGAAAGGGCAGCGCCTCAATCACCTGTTGCAGATGCGCGCGCTCGGCTTGCAGGTCACGGCGGGTGGAGAGCTCGAGGCCCTCGTGCACGGTAAGTGTTCGCTCTCGGCCGCTGCCCGGGGTCAGAGTCGGCCCGAAAGCGCCGAACGGCTGTGCGACCAGCCGCAACTGCACTGCGTCTCCCCGGGGTGAAAATTGCGCGCGCAGCCGGCTGTCGCTGTCCACCGCATTGCCGGCTTCAGCGTCGCTTTGCAGCTGGAAGTGGCCGGCCAGCGCGCGAAGCGCAGCATCGAGTTCGGCGCGTGCATCGACGGGGACCCGCCAGCGCCGCGAAATCAGCTCGGCCACCTGACGATGCGCTGGCGAAATACGCAGCAATCGTGCGTGCCCTTCCATCCCTTGCAAAACGCGCACGCTGTTGCGACGCGCGATTTCTGTTTCCGGATTGGCGGCGGTCCAACGGTCGCCGAGAAACGGCAGATCCGATTCACGGATCGGATCGAGCAGATGAAATTCGAAGGCTTCTGACCCGTCGTCAGCGCGCACGCGACGCACCTCCAGTTCGGGCAGCGCCTCGCGTAAGTCGACGGGTTCATCCGGGGCCTCGCGGAGCATCACCGCCGGATGCCCGATCAGCGCGACCGCTGCGGCCGACACATCGATACCGTAGCTGCTGCGGCCCCGACGCATCGGCTCGATGCATCGTGCGACAGCCGCATCCCGCGGATCGAGGTCGGTGGCGCGTGCAACCTTGGCGAGCGTGAGTTCGCGAAGCTTTGAGCGCGCCCGGACACTTGCCAGACGCTCGTGGGGCGCGATATCGATCACCCGACCGATCGCATCGGTATCGATCACCCAGGCGAGCGTACCTGGCTGCGCGGCGGTTCGTGCAGGCGTCTGCGCAGGGGTGATCCGCGCGATGGCATCCAGCGCATCGCGCCATGGCTCGCGCGGTGCGCCGAGGAAGGCGGGTGCGAGGTGCTTTCGATTCTGAGCGGGAGCGGGCGCGGGCAAACCGAGACGCTTGAGCGCGTCTCGCAGCAGGTCTTCGCGGCATAGCAGTTGCCTTTGCGCGAGATCCTCCAGCACCACCTGGCAGTGCTCGAGCGTCCAGCCCTCGGGTTCCAGCCCCAACCAGGCGGCAAGCAGCAGCCGGTCGGGATCTTCACGCGAGCGATGGCCTCGGACATCCGGGCCAGCGAAGGCGCGTAGCGAAGGCCGCTCCTCGCCCAGCCTGCAGCCGATGGCATGGGCCCAGAGCCCCCAGCCGTCCAGGCCAGGCTTACGCGAGCCGGATTCTGTGATGGCGAGTTTGCGTGCGGTGCTCCAGTCGGTGGGTTCAGTACGCGCGAGAAGGGCGATCAGAAACCAGCGTAGTGCTTCCGCACTGAGCAGTCCCTGTCGGGCACTACGCTCGCGCGCGATCAACTTTCGGGTGTCTTTAAACCTCAGGATGGCATCGTCCCAGCGGCCTTCGATGGCGGACACCAGCGCTACGATTTCCCCGCTCCGCGGGTCGTCCAGCGACTCAATGGCGGCAAGCGCACCCCGAACGTCGCCCGCGTTGGCGCGTCGCCGTGCGACGGCAAGCCGCGGCGCGGCGCTCAACTCGGGAGCGTCTGCTGCGCCGGCGTTGGGCGCAGTGCGGGCATCGAGCCAGTCGATCAGGCCACGCCAGATCGGCTGCGAGGTGTCGAACACCGTTGTCCAGCGCTCGAGCAGGCGTAGACGAAGTTTGGGATCGATTCGTGCGAAGGCGCTAGGCAAAAACGGATCGAGCATGCCGAGCACCAGCGGTCGATCGTCAGTCAGCCGGAGATGAACGCTCTGGGCGTCGAACTGGTGGCGATCCAGCGTTGAATACACCAGAAGCCGGCCGAGTGCGATTGGTTCATCGGGCTCGCGAAGCATCGGTACCGGGGTGTAGGCGCTTGAGGCCGATATTGGCGTCTGGGCTCGCACCCAGGCTTTCCAGGCGCGCGCCATCAGGTCGGCGTCGAAGAACTCGAGCAACCAATCTTCGCGTTCTTCCTCGGGCGCGCTGAAGCCCAGACCCGGCACCGACTCCACCAGGCTGTCATCGATGAGCCGCTTCAGTGCGATCTCCACCTCGGCGAGCGTGAACGGGACGCCGCGCGGGTGGGTCCAGCCAAGCTCCCTCATGAACGCCACCAGCCAGGACTTGCTGCGGGCACACCCGCCCAGGCAAAGCGCAGAGAAGGTGGCACCCAGCGCGGTGCTCCGATCGGTGGGGCGTGGGGCAGGGCTGTCCAGGATGATGGGCGACGGGGGGCGCGCGTCTTGCAAAGTAAAAATCCGGCCGGTAAAAGCCGGATGCTATGCGCAGCCTGCCAACGCGGCAAACCGCGGGGCGCAAGTCCCCGCGGTGTTTGCGGCTAGGGCGTCTGGATGGCCGTGTTGAGCACGCTCCAGAGGGGTAGTGTCCAGGGCACCATGTCTTCGCGGTAGTACCACCAGAAATGCCCGCCGATGTAGTTGGGCTGATCGATCTTCATGGTGTAGTAGCGCTGTAGCGTCTCGGCCTTGCGGGCCGGATCACTGGTGCCCACCTCGCCGAAGCCGATCTTCGAGTTGGGAAACATCGCGGCAAGCTTTGCAAACACCGTTGGCCAGTCGGGCCTGAGGTCGTTGCAGTCCTCTTCGTAGTAGCTGATCAGCACATAGTCCAGACCCTGCTTCATTCTGGCCGGAATATTGGCCTGGGCCCAGGTGAACATTTCGTTCGCCCGCCTCGACCAGCATTCCTCGTTGTAGTAGAGCGTGAGCGCAGTGACTTTGCCGCGCGCCTTCACCAGGTCGTAGGCGCCACTGATTTTTGCCACCACGCTCGAGGTGGTCCCCAGCCATTCTCCGTTCACTTCATTACCCACCTCCCAGATATGCACGATGTCGCCCATCGAGTCGAGGTAGCGCGTGGTGCGATTGAGATAGCCATTCACGCTGATCCGCCGCACATAAGCCGAGTCGAGGATTTCGCCCATCAGGTAGCTCACCTGCGACATGGCGATCGCCGCCTTGCGGTAGTAGGCCGGTCCGACGGTTTCGTCAAAGACGATGCGGGCGGTGGGCTTACGGGACAGACGCTGTAACGATTCGATGATCGCCGGCAGTTCGCTGATGTCGTCGACGGTCACGCCATAAATCGGCGTGGGGACCGGCGTCAATGCGGCGGCCGTGACCGCTTGGGCGGCGAGCACTGGCTCATTGCCGTTCGAGCCTGCCTGGCCCGCACTGCTCGTGGATGCGCCGTTCGCGTGATTGTTGTTGGACCGCCCCCCACAATCGGTCACCAGAAGCCCGGTGGCGATAGAAGTGGCAAAGACAAGCGCGGTGACCCACATCGCGCGGCGGTGTGCGGCTGCCTTCAGTCTGATGTTGGAGTCCATCGGCCTCTCCCTCGAAGCGTGTCGTAGAGCGACAAAGCTTCAGGGCGAGTGCCTCGGCGAGGCTTGATCCGACCCCGCGAGTCAGACGATCAGCGACGACGACCGGCGGTGTTGCCCGCCAGATTCTGATCGGCGGGCGCGCACGGCGGGCGGGTGGTGTTTCAGTCGTACTCGGGGCGGTGAGGGGTGAACACGTCGAGATTCAGCACCGGCTCATCGCCCAGCACCTCGCCCCAGTGCATCGTGTTGGGTGGGACCCGCAGGAGCCCGCCGGCGCCCAGTTCGGTCACTGCTTCCCCGACATGAAAACGGATTCGCCCTGCCAGGATGTAGACCACCTGCTCATGCGGATGCTGGTGGGGCTTGGGCTCGTGACCGGGCATCAGCCGGTGCAGCGCCAGCGTGCAGCCAGTACCCGAGAAGGACTTTCGATCAACGCCTTCGCGAACCGGTTTCCAGTCGATGGCATTCCAGTCAACCTGGTGCAGATTCATGGACTTGTCTCCAGAGTGGATCAATACGCTTTGCTCAATGGGCTTTGCCAAACAGACCCTGCGGCCTTGCGAGCAGGAAAATCAGCAGAATCGAAAGCGCTGCAACGTTCTTGAAGCCGGCGCCGAACAACACAATGGCGAGTGCCTGGGCAACGCCCAGCATGATGCCGCCTGCGAAGGCGCCCGCCGCGTTGCCGAACCCGCCCAGAATGGCGGCGATGAAGCCTGAGATGGCAAACGGGACGCCCACGTTGAATGCGGTGTACTGCGTGGGGGTGATGAGAATGCCGGCCATTGCACCCAGCGCAGCCGACAGCGCAAAGGACAGGGCGAGCATGCGCGAGACCGGAATACCCTGCAGCGCAGCCGCCTCGCGGTTGATGGCGCAGGCGCGCATCGCGCGCCCGGTACGGGTACGTGCAAAGAACAATGCGAGCCCGGCTACCAGAACCAGCGATGCGCCTGCGATCCAGACCAGCTGCGGACTGATTGCAACGCCCGAAATTTTCCATGGTGCAGCGGTGGTGAACCCCGAGAAGGTTCGCGGCTGATCGCCTGCGATCATCAGCGTGAGGCGTTCCACCACGATCTGTGCGGCGAGCGTGGCAAGAATCATGACGAACATGGTGGCGTTGCGTCGCCAAAGCGGTTGCACCACCAAGCGGTCAACCGCAATACCAAGCGCAGCGGCGAATACGATGGTAAGCGGAATGGCGAGCGCAAGCGGAAGCCCTGCGTGGGTGAGGAGTGCATGGGTCACCATGCCGCCCAGCATCACGAACATGCCCTGTGCGAAATTGACGATGCCGGAGGCGTTATAGATCACGCAGAAACCGATCCCGATGAGCCCGTAAATGATGCCGGTACCGATTCCCGAAATGACTGTTTGAATGACAAGTGTGATGTCCATGGTTCAGGCCCCTGCGTCCTGAGCGATGGCCGTGGAAAGGTCAGCACCCCCAAGATAGGCTTCGAGCACAGCCGGATCCTGCTGGATTTGCTCTGGCGTGCCTTCGGCAATTTTTCTTCCAAAATCGAGCACCACGATATGGCTCGCCACCCGCATCACAAGATTCATGTCGTGTTCGATCAGGAGCACCGTGATGCCGCGCGCGATGATGCGTCCGATGGTATCGGCGAGCGCATCGGTTTCGATGGCGTTCAGCCCTGCCGCCGGTTCATCAAGCAGCAGGAGACGAGGGCCTGCAGCCAGCGCTCGCGCCACCTCGAGGAGCCGCTGCTGACCGTAGGTGAGCGCGCCCGCCTCGGTCTCGGCGCGTGAGTCGAGTCCGACAAAAGCGAGCAGTTCCTGCGCGACCCGAGCCGACTCGGCCAGCTCTTCACGAGCCCGTCGGTGCCGGCTGAGCGCGGCCCACACCCCGCCCCGCCCGCGAAGGTGGCAACCCGCCTCGACGTTCTGACGGGCGGTCAGTTCGCTAAACAGCTGCACGAGCTGAAAGGTGCGGACCAGCCCTTCTGCGGCGATCCGGTGCGGGGCAAGCCCCGTGATGTCACGGCCCTCAAAGTGAATGCTGCCGCCTACTGGACGCTGAAAGCCCGAGATGAGGTTGAAGAGCGTGGTTTTGCCCGCTCCGTTGGGACCGATCACCGCGCTCACACGACCTGCTGCGATGCCAAAGCTCACCTGGTCGACCGCGGTGAGGCCGCCAAAGCGCTGGGTGAGATCGCGGACCTCGAGGAGCGTCGTCATGGGGTCTCCCGGTCCGGCCGGCGGAGTCGCCAGCGGCGAATCAGCGAGGCAAGCCCCCGAGGCGCGTAGATCAGGATCAGGATGAGCGCCGCACCGTAGGCGAGATCCTGGAATTCCTTGAAGCCCCGAAAGGTTTCAGGAAGAAGGCTGATGATGAGTGCGCCCACCATTGGGCCCGCCACGGTACCGATACCGCCCACATAAAGCATGGTGAAGCCAAGCACGACCATGTGCAGCCCGAATACTTCGGGGCTTACAAAACCGACAAAGTGCGCGAAGAGCGAGCCTGCAAAAGCGGCATAAATTGCCGCGATCACGAATGCGATCAGTTTGTGGCGGGCGACGTCGATGCCAAGGGCGCGCGCAGCGTCTTCAGAGCCGGCGATGGCGGCCAGTGCCTGCCCGAGCCGGGAGTGCTTGAGTCGCGATGCCACCCACAGGCAAAGCGCAAGCGCAACAAGCAGCGCAGCCAGTTGCCAGCGATCGCTCGGCAGTTCATGACCGAAGGCACCGAGCGCCGGAATGGCCGCAATGCCGGTATAGCCCATGGTGACGCTGTCCCACTGCACCGCGATTTCCTGAACGATCATGCCGAGCGCGAGCGTGGCCATGGCAAGGTAGTGACCGCGCAGCCTTAACGTGGGAAAGCCCACCAATAGCGCAAGCAACGCGGCTGCGGCAACCCCCAGCGCCATCGCAGGAAATACACCCCAGCCGAAGGCGGTGGTGAGCACGGCCGAGGTGTAGCCCCCGATTGCTGCGAAAGCGTTCTGCCCGAACGACACCTGGCCGGTGTAGCCCATGAAAAAATTGAGCCCAGAGACGAAAATGGCATAGATGGCAGCAAAGCCGAGGACCGTGACCAGATAGCCGCCATCGATGAACGCATAGATCACCAGCGCTGCGCCGGCCAGCCAGCCCGACAGCTTGAGAGCGGTGCCGATACGATCAGACGGATTCATGTGAGAAGTAATAGCGGGCGAGGTCATGCGGGGAGGCGATCTCGTCGGGTGTGACCTCGGCGACGATGCGGCCGACGGCCATCAGGTAGGCGCGGCGCGCGATCTTGAGCGCCATGGGCGCGCGTTGCTCCACCAGGAGCACTGGCAGCCCCTGCTGATTGAGCGTGGCAAGCGTGCCGATGATTTCTGCAGCGAGCCTTGGTGCCAGCCCGAGCGAGGGCTCGTCGAGGAGGAGCAGCCGGGGCCCCGCCATCATCGCTCGGCCGATGGCAAGCATCTGCTGCTCGCCACCTGAGAGCGACCCGGCCAGTTGGGTCTGGCGATCGCGTAGTCGCGGCAGCAGCGCGAACACACGCTCCAACCGTGCAGAGAATTCGCCGCTGTTGCGCTTCAGAAGGTAGGCACCGAGGTCGAGATTCTCGCGTACGGTCATGGGGCCGAACACCCCGCGGCCCTCGGGCACCAGCACCACGCCGCGCTGGGTCACCGCCCGAGGATCGTTCCGGGGTAAGGGGCTTCCTTCGAACTCGACCCGGCCACTGCCTGGCGTGAGCCCCATCAGCGCGCGCAAAAGCGTTGACTTGCCTGCGCCGTTGGGGCCCAGCACCGCCACCAGTTCACTGCGCTCGAGGTGCAGATCCACTGGGCGGAGCGCAAGCACATTGCCATAGCGCGCGGACAGGCCGCGCACCGTCAGCACGGGTGCGCTCGGTTGTGCGGGCGAGGGTGTCATGCGCTGCCTAGCCTTGCCCGTTTACTTGACGATCACGACCTTGCCCGCCCGGATGGTCGCGATCTTGAAGGGGTTCTCGGTGATCCCCTGGTGAACCGCAGGCGAGAAGTTGTA
>CAMBZS010000004.1 GCA_945872335.1 Bordetella parapertussis
CGCCGGATCATTCGCAAAGCCGGTTGCGGTCGGCAAAGCTGCGATGAACGGGTTGCTTGCGGCCGAGATGGCTGCAGCCGGCATCGCCGCCCCGGACGGCCTGCTTGATGATCCAGTCCGTGGCTTGTTCGGCACCCTTCTGCAAGAGCCCCGTGCGGCAGTCGCGAGCCTCGATGCCCACTGGCTCACGTTGGAAAATACCTATAAGCCCTATCCCAGTTGTCAGTTGACGCACGCGGCCCACGAGGCAGCGCTGGAGGCGGGCCGTTCGCGCAGAGGCCGAATGCCTGACGCCGTGGTGCTCACGGTCCATCCGCTTGCGCCGGTGATTGCATGCCATCAATCCCCTAAAACTGTACTCGAGGCTCGCTTCAGCCTGCCTTACAACGTGGCGATCGGATTGCAGGGGCGGCGCGCCGTGCTGGCGGAGTTTTCGGATCAGGGCTTGTCGGATGCTGCGCGGCAAGCGTTGGCCAGCCGGGTTCGGGTGACAACGGATCCCGGGGTGGCCCGCTGGTCGGCCCGATTGCATGTGGAATACCCAGACGGAACGACGTCGAGCGTGGACGTTCCTGCGGCGCTTGGCAGTCTTGATCGACCGATGGGGTGGGCCGATCTCGAGAAGAAGTTCATGGATACGGTGGAACCCCTCATGCGTGCAGAGGCTCCCCGACTGCTCGACGCCTTGAAGCGATTTGACTCGGTCGGTGCACCCGATGAGGTGGCGGCGCTGATCAGCGGGACAGTTGTTCGAAATGAACGCTGAGATTCCATCCCCGCCGGCCTTCCGTTACGCTTGACGTTTGCGGTGTATTCACCACGGAGATTGACGATGCTTCGGTTCAATCGCAAGGCGTTGCTTGCGGGGGGCGCCCTGATCAGTTTGCTTCTCAACTCGGCGATCGCCGTCGCGCAGGGCTGGCCCAATCGACCGGTCCGGATGGTGATTCCTTATCCTGCGGGTGGAAGTGTCGACCTGTCGGGCCGTCGGCTGATCGAGGATCTGTCGGCGGAGCTGGGGCAAGCGGTCACCGTCGATAACCGCAGCGGAGCAAATGGCATCATCGGAACCGATCTGGTCGCCAAGTCGCCGCCCGATGGCTACACCTTCCTGGTGAGTACGCTATCTGCGCACGCGGGCAATCCCTTCGTGGTCAAGTCCCTGCCCTTTCACCCGCTCAACGACTTCGCGCCGGTCACGGTGATCAACACGGTGCCGCAGGTGCTGGTGGCCCACCCGGACTTCCCTGCGCTCACCATTGCCGCCCTGATCCGTGCGGCGCGCGAGCAGCCGGGACGCATCACCTATGCCTCCTTCGGCACCGGGGGCATGGCGCATCTCGCAATGGTTCAACTCGAGCTTCGCGGCGACGTCCGGCTGTCTCACGTGCCTTACAAGGGCGGGGCGCCCGCGCTTGCCGATGTCATGGGCGGACATGTGCCGCTTTATTTTTCGGGTGTGAATTCGGTCCTGCCACACCTCAAGAACGGAAAGCTCAAGGCGGTGGCGGTGACCAGTCTGGAGCGCCTGACCGCGCTTCCCGACGTTCCCGCCATTGCCGAAACCTACCCCGGCTTCGAAGCTGGCGTCACCCCTGCGGTATGGCTGCCGGCCCGTACGCCGCCCGAGATCATCGAGCGGCTCCACTCTGCCATCGTCAAAGTCATCCGTACGCCCAAGTTTCTCCAGGCCGCGGAGCGTGCGGGCGAGGGGGGACCGGTCGGGAACCGGCCCGAGGAGATGGCTGAAGTCGTTCGAAAGGATCTGGAGCGATACGCCGTTCTGATCAAGGCGGCCGGTATCCGGCCGGAATGAGCCTGTACATGCAACCAGGAGATCAAGTCATGCAGAGAGTCGTCAAACAGCAACGGGTGGGGCTGCTGGTGCCTTCCTCCAATTCCACTCAGGAGCCTGAATTCGCATCCACGCTGCCCTCGAGCGTGTCGCTGCACGTGACCCGCCTGGGTCTGGCGAGCGTTGATCCCGATTCAACGCTCAAGATCGTGGCTGAGCTGGAAAAAGAAGCGCGCAAGCTTGCCGACGCTGACGTGGATGTCATTCTGCTGGCTGCCACTGCGCCCTCCACCCGCATGGGCAAGGGGTATGACGCACAACTGATTCAGCGCATTCATGATGCAACGGGGCGACGGGCCACGACCGCGGCAACCGCCATGATCGCTGCCATGGGCGCCTATCATGCTCGTAAGGTGGCCCTGGCCGGTCCCTGGTCGTCGCAGACCAATCAGCAGGTGGCCGACTTTCTGCATTCGCACGGCATCGAGGTGGTGTCCCAGGTGGCTGCTGAGGTGACACGCAACAACGATATCGGTCGCCTGCCGCCCGAGTCGGCCATCGAACTGGGCCTGAAGGCCGATCGGCCAGACGCCGACGTGCTGTTTCTCGCCTGTGGTAACTGGTGGACGGTGCCCATCATCGAGGCGCTGGAGGCCCGGGTAGGCAAGCCCGTTCTCACCACCAACAATGTGGCCATCTGGCAGGTGCTCAGTATGCTGGGTGGCCACCGCAGCGTGCCGGGCTTTGGCCAACTCTTGAGAGAAATGCCCGCTGTACCCGGTGCCTCCGCCGAGAAGGCCGCCTGAGGCGTCTGCAGGCGCCCGGAGGTTAGGGTTGGGTGCGTTGGCATCATTAAAATCTGGTCATCTTTCGATTGAGTTCGGGAATTCAAAATGACGATGGTGGTTGAAGAATCGGTTCAGAATGTCGCAGCGGCACGCTGGCTCGAATCGTTTTCGGCGGCGCTCGCGGGGGGGAATCGTCAGGCCTTGACGGCGTTATTTCATGCCGATTCGCACTGGCGCGACATGGTGACCTTCACCGGTCGGATCGCCACCTTGAGCGGCGGGGCAGACATCGCCAGCGCCTTGGCAACCGCGAGCCGGGCGAACCAGACTCGTGCGTTTGCCATCGATCCGCAACGCTCGGCGCCGGCACAGGCTTCGCGGGCCGGCTACACCGTGCTGGAAGTGTTCTTCAAGTTTGAGACGGCCACTGCGCGTGCGCGCGGCATCGTTCGGCTTGATCCCGCCACGCTGGAGGGCGATGCACCCAAGGCCTGGACGCTCTTTACCGAGGTCGATGAATTCAAGGGCTACGAGGAGACGGTTGGGCGCAGGCGGCCCAAGGGGGAAGTCTACTCACGTGATTTCAGCGGACCGAACTGGCTTGACCGTCGGGCGTCCTCGTCTCGCTATGAAGATCGTGATCCGACCGTACTCGTGGTGGGTGGGGGGCAGGCCGGATTGTCGATTGCTGCCCGCCTTCGCCAGCTCGAGGTGGACGCGCTGGTGATCGACCGGCTGGGCCGTGTCGGCGACAACTGGCGGCTGCGCTATCACGCGCTCACCCTGCACAACCAGGTGTATGCGAATCACCTGCCCTACATGCCGTTTCCACCCAACTTTCCCACCTACCTTCCCAAGGACAAACTCGCCAGCTGGTTCGAAGCCTATGTTGACTCGATGGAAATCAACTACTGGACTCGTACCGAGTTTCTGGGCGCGGAGCGTGATGAAGCCAACGACTGCTGGGTGGCGCGCATTCGGCGCGATGGTGTCGAACGCACGCTGCGTCCCCGTCATCTCATCATGGCCACCGGCGCGAGCGACACCCCCCAGCTGCCCGATATCAAGGGCCTGAGCGATTTTCGTGGCCTCGCGGTTCACTCCAGCCGCTACGAAGACCCGACGCCCTGGAAAGGTCGACATGCGGTGGTGATTGGAACCGGTACCAGTGCCCACGACATTGCCCAGGACCTGTACTCAAACGGGGTATCGGTCACCATGGTGCAGCGAAGCCCCACCTTGATTGTGAGTGTCGAGCCCGCCGGCCAGTTGCCCTACACGCTCTATCACGAAGGACGCTCGCTTGATGAGTGCGACCAGGTCGCAGCATCGATGCCGCTCGCCTGGTTTGAAAAGCTTCATCGGATGCTTGCTGTGCAGGCCCGCGAACTCGACCGCGATCTCATCGATGCGTTGAAGCGAGTCGGATTCCAGATCAACGAGGAAGATGAAACCGGCTGGCAATTCATGTACCTGAACCGCGGCGGCGGTTATTACTTCAACGTAGGCTGCTCAAACCTGATTGCCGAAGGAAAGATTCCGCTGCGTCAGTACGCCGACATTGAGCGGGTGGTGCCTGAGGGCATTCAATTCCGCGACGGTCTCCTGCCTGCCGACCTGATCGTATGCGCCACGGGCTATCTGGGCCCGGAGCATGTGGTGGGTCAGTTGTTTGGCGCCGACGTCGCTGCCCGTGTTGGGCGCGTCTGGGGCATCAACCCGCAAACTCAGGAGCTGAACTCGGTCTTCAACCGGACCGGGCAACGGGGTCTTTGGTTCATTGCGGGCAGCTTTGCGCAGTGCCGCATCATGTCGAAGTATCTGGCCCTGCAGGTGAAGGCGACCGAAGCCGGGATCGCCGCCAGCCTCTGACCGCTTCAGCCCGCGGCGCCCGGCGCGGGCGGGCTGCCGATTTTGCCAAGCACCACGTCTTCATACATGTGGAGGGCGGGCAGCCCGCCTGTGTGCATGAACAGCACGCGCTCACCGGGTTTGAGTCGTCCCTGGCGGGCAAGCCCGATCAGCCCTGCCATGACCTTGCCGGTGTAGACGGGGTCGAGCAGAATCGCTTCGGTGCGCGCGAGCAGCTGCACCGCCTCGACCATGGCCGAGTTGGGCAGCGAATATTTTGGCTGCCACCATCCGCCCACACAGCGAACTGCGCTGGCCTGAACGGTGAGAGGGATGCCAAGCAGATCGAGCACCGACTGCGCTTCACGCTGCACCAGCGGAACCTGATCAACCGGGTCGCGGCTCACGCCAATGCCGATCAACGAGTTGGCCAGGTGGCAACCGAGAAATCCAGCCAGCATGCCGCCGTGCGTGCCTGAACTGCCCGACCCGACCACCACATGGTCGGGCGACCAGCCCAGGTCAAACCATTGCTGCTGCATCTCCTGGACGCAGGCCACATAGCCCAGTCCGCCGATGGCGTTGGAACCACCACCCGGAATGATGTAGCCCCGACGCCCCTGCGCAGCGAGTTGTGCCGCGACGGCTTCCATGGCCGGGCCCATGGGCGTTCCGGCCGGGACCACCACGATATCTTCCACGCCCATCAGCCGATAGAGGAAATGATTGCCGCTTGCGGTGTCGGAGTAGGTGCCCGGCACCCGTTCCTCGATCACAAATCGGCAGGCGAGGCCTTCACGAGCTGCCGCCGCCAGCGTGATGCGACAGTGATTCGATTGCGGAGCGCCGCAGGTGATGAGGGTGTCGGCGCCACGAGCAAGGGCATCGGCCACCAGGAATTCGAGCTTGCGGGTTTTGTTGCCACCTGGAAAGAGCCCGAGCATGTCATCGCGCTTGACCCAGACCTCTGGTCCGCGTCCGCCAGGGCAGGTGGCTGCAAGCGCGGCGCTGAATCGCGGGAGGGGTTCGATAGCGGTAGGGCCCGCGGTGTAGCGTCGGCGAGGAAAGCGGGAGAGATCCATGAGTGTCTTAATGCAGGCGTCAGAACAGGATCTGGGGAAGCAGGGTAGCCATTTGGGGAAACGCAACCAGCAGCACCACGAAGACCAGCATGATCGCGAAGAAGGGGAACGCAGCCCGCGATACAAAGCCAAGATCACGACCCGACATCATCTGCATGATGAAGAGATTGAGCCCCACCGGAGGGGTGACCATGGACATTTCCACCATCAGAACCATGAAAACACCGAACCAGATCAGGTCGATGCCAGCTGCCTGTACCGTGGGCAGCAGGAGCGAACTCGCCAGCACCACGATCGATACGCCATCGAGGAAGCAGCCCAGAATCGCAAACAGTATTGTGAGTGTCAGCAGCAGGCCATTGGGCGAGAGTGCAAACGAATCGATGAACTTCGCGATTTCATGTGGCAGGCCGGTGAAGTCGACTGCTGCCGACAGAAACATCGACCCCATGATGATGAAAGCGATCATGCAGGAGGTGCGGACGGCCTCGCGAATGCTCTCAATAAACGTGGTCCAGCTGAGTGTGCCGGAGACGGCTGAAAGAATGAGCGCACCGGCCACGCCCAGCGCGGCCGATTCTGTGGGCGTGGCAATGCCTGTATAGATGGAGCCGATCACCAGCGCGATGAGCAGCACCACCGGAATCAGATGTCGGCTGCTTCTCAGCTTCTCGATAAATTTTGAGCCGGGTTCGGCGGGCGGCATCTGACTTGAATGGGTGAGCGCCCAGACCATCAGATAGCCCATGAAGAGCAGCATCAGCACAAGGCCCGGGACGATGCCCGCGGCAAACAGCTTGGCAATGGAGACCTCGGCCGACACGCCATACACGATGAACGTGATCGACGGCGGGATCATGATGCCCAGCGTGCCGGCGCTGGTGAGGGCGCCCATGCTGACGCTTGCCGGGTAACCGCGCCGCTGGAGTTCGGGCAACGAGATGCGTCCGATGGTGGCCATGGTGGCGGCAGACGATCCGCAGGCGGCCGCGAAGATGCCGCAGCCCAGTACGTTCACATGCAGCAATCGGCCGGGCAGCCAGCCCAGCCAGGGTGCGAGTCCGCGAAACATTTCGTCGCTGAGGCGGCTGCGAAAAAGGATTTCGCCCATCCAGATGAAAACCGGCAGCGCAGTGAGGGTCCAGCTTGCGCTGCTGCCCCAGATGGTGGTGGCCATGATGCTGCCAGCCGGTGAAGTGGTGCCAGCGAAAAAAACGAAGAGACCGGTTCCCAGGAGCGCCACGGCGATCCAAAGCCCGCTGCCCAGCATCAGGAGCAGAACCAGCAGTACGAGCGTGGCGAAATGCCCCGGATCCATGGCGCTCAGACCGCAGACGGCTGATCGCCGCCGCGTGGGTACAGCGTGGTTTCATCGATCAGATGACACACCAGGCTGTCGACCAGGCTGACCCAGAGCGCCAGCACCCCCAGCGCCATCCAGAGTTGCGGGATCCAGAGCGGAATGGCGACTACGCCCTGTCCCATTTCATTGAACTGCCAGGAGTCCCACACCATGGCGCAGGTCCACCAGCAGAAGTAACCGCTGATAAGGCTTGCGATCGCCAGACAGCCGCGCTCGACCCAGCGTTGCGCTGCCGGGGGTAATCGGTCAAGGAGGAGCGCCACCCGGATATGGCCGCCGGTATTGAGCGTGTAGGCGAGCCCGAGGAACGACGATGCGGCCATGGAATAGCCGGCGATTTCAGCCGTCCAGGACACCACCACGCCGGCCGCACGTGCGCCAATCTGAAGCAGGACGCAGGCCACGATACCCACCAGCGCGAGGCCGGACAGGACACCACACCCGGTGTAAAAACCGTTCAGCAGTCTGCGCATGAGGCAACGACCTGCCAGACCGATTTAACGCCGGCCCGCCAGGTACTCCTTGAGGACGGCTGCGCCGTCGGGTCCGGCGCGCTTTTCCCAATCCTGGGCGAGCCGCTCGCCGACCTTGCGCAGGTCGGCCACGAAGGCGGCGTCCGGGGTGAGAATGGTGACGCCCTCCTTGACCAGGCGCGCCTTGGTTTCCTCGCCCTCGCGCTTGCTCCAGTCCCAGCCGCGCTTTTCTGCGTTGGCCGATGCCGTGAGGATGATTTGCTGTAGCTCTGCGGGCAGACCCTTGAAGGTGGCCGTGTTGATGATGATGGTGTCCTTGGAGTGGGCAGCCTGAAAGTCGATGAAGAACTTCGCGTAATCCCAGGACTGGGTGGCAACCGCGGTGGTGGAGGACGTGAGCGTGGCATCAACGATCCCGACCGTAAATGCCTGACTCAGTTCCGAGGCTTGCAGCACAGTGGGCGTGGCGCCCACGAGCTCGGCGAAGCGCGAGGCGGCCGGGCCCCAGCTGCGGTGCTTCATGCCTTTGAGGTCTTCAATTTTCGTGATGGCCTTCTTGCTTACCATGCCCATGCCGGGGAAGGGTACGGTGTAGAGGATGGTGATGCCCTGTGCGTTCAGGCGTTTGTCGAGGTAGGGTTTGGAAAGTTTCCAGAGTCGGGCGGCCGATTCATAGCCGCTGTCCAGGAACAGGATGCCGTCGATATCGAAGAACGCATATTCATTGCCGTAGGCGGGCAGGTTGGTCTCCGCGATCGGCACCTGTCCGGTTTGAACGGCTCGCTTGATTTCGGGCAGCTTGAAGAGCGAGCCGTTCGAATGCACTGTGATGTCGATTCGGCCGTTGGACGCACTCTTTACTTCGTCGGCGAACATCCGCGTGTTCTTGGTGTGGAAGCTGCCGTCTGCGTAAGGGGTGGGCATGTTCCACTTGTACACCTGCTGGGCGCAGGCCGGACCCGCGGCCAGCGCGATCGCGCCAGCCAGGACATGAAACAGCGAGCAGCGTTTGACGGGGTTCATCGGGAAGGCCTCCGCAGTTGAAGTGAGGTTCAGAGCTCGTTGAACCAGACCACTTCGTCAAAGAATTTGTTCGGCTTGGTAAAGAAGGAAATCGACAAGCAGCCATTCGGTGCATGCGCAATGTGCGTATTGCCACCCGGACGCCACACAAAATTGCCTGCAGTGGCCGATCCTTGCTCGTCATCGAGGCTGCCTTCCAGGATGTAGGTCTGCTCGATTTCGGTATGGGTGTGCAGCGGAATGGTGGAGCCCGGCTCCATTTTGGAGAGCACGGTCAGCATGCCGTTTTCGTCCTGGAAAAGAATTTTCACTTGAACGCCGGGAAACTTGGAGGGCTTCCAGGGCATGTTCAGTACGTCGACGAAGGTTGAGCGCGGCGTGGCGATGATTTCTTCGTGAGTGGGGCGGCGCTTCTGTGAAACCAGGGCTTCAGCCATGACTGTCTCCCAGGGAGGGTGGATGATGCTGCACTGTACACACCGATCGCGCGGCGCTGCAACGTCTGTGATTCGATTCCTGAAAGAAACGATTCACGCGGTGCCGCGTGCGCTCCGGCTATAGTCAATGTCCGGGGCAAACGGAACGCTCGCGAAGCGTGGTCCGCGATCAACCCTGACTGGAGATGGTTGAGTGATGCGAAGCGGACACTCCGACGCCCGGTTTCCTGCAACACGAACCGAGCTGGTGTATGGCGACCGGCTGGTGCGGTGTTTCAAGGATCGGCCCCGTTCGCTCTTCGGGATGCTTGAACAGGCGGTCAGGCGTTCGCCGCAGGGCGTGGCCCTGATATGCGGCAGCCAGCGACTCACGTACAGCGAACTCGATCATGAGGTCTCGAAGGCGGCCCGGGCGTTGCAGGCTTCAGGGATTGTTTGCGGCGATCGGGTTGCGCTCCTTCTGGGGAACCGGATCGAGTTTGTGGTGCTGTTGTTCGCTGCCGCACGCGTTGGCGCCATCGTCGTGCCGCTCAGCACCCGGGAGGTCAGGCCTGGCATCGCCTATGCACTTGGCCAATGTGGCGCGCGTCTGCTGGTGCACGAGCGCGACTTGTCCGACCAGGTGCCCGACGACAGCGAGCTGCCAGCGCCGCTTGCGCGGGTCTGGGTGGGCGATGCGCCGGAGGGCGGCGATGTCACCCACCCGGCGGCCTGGCTGGGCTGGCTGAACGCAGCGGCGAGCGCGCCGCTGGCTGAGCCCGCACTGCCTGCCGAGTTCGACACAGCGGCCATACTCTATACGTCCGGCACGACGGGTCGACCCAAGGGCGCGATGCTCACCCATCTGGGGCTGGTGCACTCCGCGCTTCATTTCGTTCACGCCATGTCGCTTGGCCCCCGCGACACCTCGATTGCCACGGTGCCGCTCAGCCATGTCACCGGACTGGTTGCATTGATCTGCACCATGGTGATGGCCGCGGGCAAGCTGGTGGTGATGCCGTCGTTTCGCGCCTCGGCGTTCATCGAGCTTGCGCAAGCCGAACGCATGACACACACGCTCATGGTGCCTGCGATGTACAAGCTCTGCCTGATGGCCCCCGAGTTTGAGCAGGCCGATCTGTCGGCATGGCGGGTCGGTGCCTACGGGGGGGCGCCGATGCCGGCGGCAACGATTGCCGAGCTCACCCAGCGCATGCCGCAACTGATGCTCATGAATTGCTACGGATCGACCGAGACCACGTCCCCCGCCACGCTCATGCCGCCAGGCCAGAACGCAGGGCGGATCGATAGTGTCGGCTGCCCTCTGCCGTGCGCCGAGATTCGTGTGATGGACGATTCCGGCCGAGAGTGCGAGGCCGGTGAACTTGGCGAGATCTGGATCGGTGGCCCCATGGTCATCCCCGGTTACTGGAATCAGCCGGAGGCCACCCGAAGTGCGATCGTGGGCGGTTTCTGGCGCTCGGGGGATCTGGGATGGGTTGATGCCGAGGGTTACCTGCGGGTGGTCGATCGGATCAAGGACATGATCAATCGGGGCGGCTACAAGGTGTTCACCATCGAGGTCGAGAATGTGCTCTACGAGCACGAGCAGGTGATTGAGTGCGCGGTGGTGCCAGTGCCGTGTCCGGTCCTGGGTGAGCGCGTGCAGGCGGTGGTGTATGCCCGGGACGGATCTGCGGAATCGGTTCGGCTGAATCGCGAACTGGGCGCACACTGCGCCGCACGATTGGCAGACTACAAGCGGCCGGAGCGTTTCGTCGTGGTGGATCAGCCGTTGCCGCGCAACGCCAACGGCAAACTTCTCAAACGCCAGATTCGGGAGACATTGCGCCATGAGCAGCAGCCGGTATGACACACTCGAGGCGCTGCGCGCTGCGGTGGGCACCGAAGCATTTCTGTCCGACTGGGTGTTGATCGATCAACGCAGGATCGATCTGTTCGCCGAGGCCACCGATGACCCGCAGTGGATTCATGTCGATACCGACCGGGCGGCGCGCGAGTCACCCTTCGGCGGCACGATCGCGCACGGGTTTCTCACCCTGTCTCTGCTCGGGCGCTTCTATGACCGGCATCTCGCGTTGCCGTTCTGCGCAATGGGCATCAACTACGGGCTGAACCGGGTTCGCTTCACCCGCCCGGTTCGTTCTGGGCAGCGGGTGCGCGGGCGATTTCTGTTGACATCGCTCGACGACATCGCGGGTGGGATCCAGATGTCATTCACCGTCACCATCGAAATCGATGGCGAGGACAAGCCCGCGTGTGTGGCGGAGTCCCTGGTGCGGCAATATTTTCCAACCTCAGGCTGAGCGGAGGCCTTGATGCAGCAGGAACAACCGCGGGTGGCGATTGTGAGTGGTGCAGCTGGCAGTGTGGGCGCAGCGTGCGCGCGGATGCTGGCCGAGCGCGGCTATCGCCTCGCGCTTCATTACGCGAGGCGCGCCGAGGCGGCCGAGCGGGTTGCTGATGAGTGTCGGGCGCTGGGTGCCGACTGCTTCATGGTCGCGGGTGACCTCGCGAGTGATGCCGATTGTCGCGCGATCGTTGAGTCGGCATTCGCACGGTGGGGCCGGGTGGACGCGCTCGCCAATTGCGCGGGTACAACCGTGTTTCTGCCAATGGCCCGGATCGATGAGGCCGATGACGAGGGGTTTCTTCAGGTCTTTCAGGTGAATGCCCTGGGGCCCTTCAAGATGTCTCGCGCGGCGGCAAAGCGCATGGAGACTGATTCCGCAATCGTGAATGTGTCGTCCATTGCGGGTGAAAGCGGTCGAGGCAGTTCCTACGCCTATGTGGCCTCGAAGGCAGCGCTTAACGCGTTGACCCTGAGCCTCGCGCGCTCGCTTGCGCCCAAAGTGAGGGTCAACGCAGTCTTGCCGGGAATGATAGACGGCCGGTGGATGCGAGAGGGGCTGGGCGAGGCATCGTTTGAGCGCGTGCGACAGGATTTTTCCTCGCTCTCGGCGCTCGAGCGGATCTGTCAGCCAGAGGATATCGCGCAGGCGATCGTCTGGCTGCTGGAGCCCGGATCGGTGGTGACCGGGCAACTGATCCGCGTCGATGCAGGCTATACGCTTGGGCGCGATCGCAATCAGAGCAGCTAGCGCGCGACCAGGCCCGGTTTAAATGGGCGCGAGCGCCAGCGCCTGCCGCTGGCGCTCGAGTGCCGCGCCCTGCGCATCGGCGAGCGACGCGGCAAGGAGCGAGGCAAGCGCATCGGCAGCGTCCGGTCGACCCTGCAGTTGGGCGGCTGCGCGCATCAGGCGGTCAAAGCGGCTCATGCCGCGTGCATGCGTGTCGCTATAGCCCTTGATTGCACGCCTCAGCCGGATGACCTCCACTGCAAACCGGTAGTCATGGGCGAAGGCCTGCTCCACCCGGGCGAGCCAGGCCTCCAGGTGCTGCTGCTCGCGCTGGTGGCGCAGGCTTGAACGGCGCATGAAGCGAAGCGATGCGAGTGCGTGCAGCATCAGCTGACCCGTGATGGTGTGCGAGCGAACCCGGCGACCTTTCGACAGGCGGCGTTCGATCCAGGCGCTTAGTCCGGGCGACTGCTCGATTTTGTGCGCAAGGCCCACGGGTAGCAGCGAGGTGACCTCTTCGAGCCTGGGATGGAAATATTCGGTGGCACCGACCACTTCCGAATCGCTGGCGCCGACCTCGCGCCGGATCCGCTCGAAGCGCTCGCTTCGCGACTTGAGATCAGCGACCCGGATGATGTCGTCATAGGCCATGGCCACCGCGACCCAGCGGGCGGCTTCAATGGTGGCCAGATGACCGTGGGCCTCTCCGCCGCTTCCCGCTGCAGTGCGGTGGACATGAGCAACACGGTTGAGATATTCCGCGCCGTACTCGAGGTCCTGGTATTCCAGCACGCGCTGCAACCCAGCCCCCAGCATGGGATGGGCTACGGCCGGGAACTCGGCCACGATTCGCTCGCGCAGGCGCTCGACTTCGGGCGATGCAGCGCGTGCGGGGAGCGGGGCGGGATCGCCCGGCAGAGGTGGCTGTTCGGCCGCGGTACGAATAGGCTCGCGAATCGCGTTGCATCCCGCCTGCCAGGCACGCAGGCTGGGCTCGGCCCCGACACCAGCGCGGCGAATGGTGTCGCGGAAAGCGTCATCCGTGAACGGCAATTCGCCGCTGCCTGCGAGCGCACCGAAGAGCGCGGCGGAAATCACGCTGCCTTCGCGGCGCGCGAGTTGCTGCATGTCGTCGTGGAGAAAGCGCTGGGCATAGCGGGTGCCCGCTTCGAGGACCGCAGCGGTATCGGCGATGCCATTTCCCGGCACGACTTTCTCGAGCGTGCCGAAGTCGCGGTGCGTGGATGCGATCAGCGTGGTGCGTTCGTGACTGACCAGTCCCCGCTGGATGGCACGGCCAGCCTCCATCAGTTCGGCTGCGATCACGATATCGACCTCGCCTGGTACGGGCATGAGGGCGAACACGGGTTGGGCGCCGCGCGCTTGCCCATGCGCGGCATTGAGCAGCTCAACGTAGTAGATGGTGGCGCCGGTTCGCTGCGCTACCCCTGGCACGGAGGTGGACTGCGCGAGATAGCCATTGTTTTCAGCGAGGTCGACGATCCAGTCGACCAGCACGCCGCCGCCCTGTCCCCCCATCGCCATGATGGCGATGGTGATGGGGCGGTCGGGGCGGGCGCCTCGGACGGTGATGCCGGGTGCGCTCATCGGGTTGTCTCCGCCTCCAGTGAACGGGCGGCAAGCGAACGGTTGCGGCGCGTTTGCAGCCAGCCGGCAACACCTCGACGCACCCGATCGACGCCACGCTCGAAAGCGCTGGCGTTTCGGACCCACTCGATCCGGTAGAACGACGGACAGAGCACCGCGGCATCAGCGACCTCGCCACAATGTCCGCACGCCACACAACTGTCGTCGACGGCGGCGACTGGGTCGGGCTTGAGCGGATCGCCACTCGGCTTGAGCGAGAGCGAGGGGCAGCCCGAGACGCGCATGCAAGCATGGTCGCCGCTGCAGACCGCGGCATCGACGCCGAATTTCTCCTTCAGCACCCGTTCGCCGCGGGCCGCAGCCTGCGTCTTCTGGGGTCGTTCGCGGCGCTGCCGGTTCAACATGCACTCGCTCTGCGCAATCACCACCTTGGGGCCGCGAAAATCGGTGGTGAGTGCCTCCTTGAGCGCATCGCGCATGGTGCGCACATCATAGGTGTCGGTGATGGTTCGAACCCACTGGACGCCCACACCCCGCACGGCCGCTTCGATTGGGTGGTAGGTGCTGCGGTTCGGGTTGTCGGCGCGTGATGACGGGATGTCCTGTCCGCCGGTCGCGGCCGAGTAGTTGTTGTCGACAATGACAATCACACCGTCGGATTTGTTGAACACCGCGTTGGCAATACCGCTGGTGAGGCCGTTATGCCAGAAGCCTCCGTCACCCATGATCGAGATCGCGCGCTTGGAGCCCTCGATGCCGAAGGCGGCTGCGCTCGAGGCGCCGAGCCCGTAGCCCATGGTGGAGGCGCCCAGATGAAACGGCGGCATGGCTGCAAACAGATGGCAGCCGATATCGCCTGCGATGTGGTGTTCGCCCAGATCCTGCTGCAGGAGCGTGAGCGCAGAAAAGATCGGACGCTCGGGGCAGCCGGTACAGAAGCTGGGCGGGCGCGCAGGAATAATGTCGTTGAGTTCAGGCGCAGCGCGGCGCATGTTGGCGCCTGCAGCCGCCGCAGCACTAGGCGGACGCTCTCGCTTGATCGAGATGGGGACCGCGGTTGCGACCGAGGCCGGCCGGTAGCGGCTGGCAAATGCCTTGACACCCGAGCGCAGTTCGGCCACGGTGTATTCGCCTGCCATCGTGAGCAGGTCTTTGCCATGGACGGTCGTGCCGAGCCCCGCGCGGCTCAGGACCGCGCGGATGGCCTGCTCGTGATAGTCGGGCTGGCCTTCTTCTACGATCAGCACCGCCTTCTTGCCTTCGCAGAAACGAAGCACCTCGGCGTCGATCACGGGATAGGCGACGTTGAGCACGTACATTGGAATGCGTGACTGCCCGTACAGATCAGCAAGCTCCTCATGCATCAGGGCCCGGAGCGTGTTGTTGTAGAGGCCGCCCAGCACGATCACGCCCAGCTCACCGATATCGCCATCGAAGAATTCGTTGAGCTGATTGTCTTGAATATATTTCACCGCGGCAGGCCAGCGATCGAGCACCTTCTCGTGCTCGTGCATGAACGCGGCCGGTGGCAGAACAATACGGCTGGTGTCGCGGCGTGGAGCCTCCAGGGCCTGGCGCAGATTGAAGGCAGGCGGGCGGTTTTCACGCGTGACAAAACTTCCGTGCACATGACAGGCACGGATTCGCAGTTCCAGCATGACCGGAGTGTTGCTCGCCTCGGACAGCGCGAAGCCGTGGTGGACCGCATTCACGATAGAGGGAAGGTTGGGGCGCGGGTCGAGCAGCCAGATTTGCGACTTCATTGCAAAGGCGTGTGTGCGCTCCTGCATGATCGAGGAACCCTCGCCGTAGTCTTCCCCAATGATGATGAGCGCGCCGCCAATCACGCCACCCGAGGCGAGGTTGGCGAGCGCGTCCGACGCGACATTGGTGCCGACCGTGGATTTCCAGGTGACCGCGCCGCGGATCGGGTAAGTCATGGAGGGCGCAAGGGTTGCGGCGGCGCAGGCCTCGCTCGCGCTCGATTCGAAATGCACGCCCATCTGGTCGAGGATGGGGCGCGCATCGGCCAGCACATCCATGAGATGCGAGATGGGCGCGCCCTGGTAACCGGCAACGTACCCGACCCCGCACTCGAGCAACGCCTTGGTGACCGCGAGGATGCCTTCGCCCCGGAATACCGTGCCGGCGGGAACCAGCAACTGCTCGACTTCTTTCTTGAACGAACGTTCAGCCATGATGACTCATCCTGCCTTGACAACCGAGCGGGGCGTTCGGCCCGCTGCGAAATCCACCAGACACCCCAGCCCTTCGCGGGCAATGGCGTCGAAACACTCGTCGGTCCAGCAGAGTGCATGCGGGGTGACAATGACCTGCTCCATCGACAACAGGGGGTTGTTGGGGTCAACCGGCTCCTGTTCAAAGACATCGAGCCCCGCGCCCGCGATCCGACCGGCGCGAAGCGCATCGATCAGCGCCGTTTCGTCGGCCACCGGGCCGCGTGCAACATTGATGAAAAAGGCCTCGGGCTTCATCTGTGCAAAGCGCTGCGCATTCATCAGATGGCGAGTCTGGTCATTGAGGATGCAGCACGCGACGACAAAATCGGAGCGGGCGAGCAACTGATCGAGTGCGACGGGTTCGCCCTGTAGCGCCCGAATATCCGTGGAATCGGCGAAAGGATCGGACACCAGCATCTTCCAGCCGAAGGGCGCAGCGAGGGAGAGAATTTCCCGGCCAATGCCGCCAGCGCCAATGATGCCAAGCGTGCGACGGGTCAGGCCCAGCCCCATGTGGCTGGTGCGTTCGTTCCAGCGGCCCGTCCGGGTGAGGCGATCTTTGGTGAAGAGCCGGCCGGCGAGCGCAAAGATGAGTGTGAGCGTGGCGACCGCAACGGGCCGGCGAACTGCCACCGGTGTGTTGGTCAGCGTGATGCCGCGCTCAGCCAGCGCGGCGCAGTCAACCGAGTCGTAGCCCACGCCGTGGCGCGCCACGATTCGTACGCGGCAGTCGCTGCGCGCAACGCTGGCCCGCGTAACGCGCGGCGCGTTAACGTAAAGACCATCATAGCGGGCCGCCACGTCGGGCGTGATCTCACTCAAGGTCTCGGGGATGAGTTCCCAGGTGAGGTCGGGCGCGTTGTTCAACAGCTCGAGTGGGCCTCGCCCAAACGAGGGCTCGCCGTCAGCCTTGATGAGATCGCGGGTCAGTCCGATTCGAAAGCTCATGAGTCAGCTCCCGCTGCGTCCGGCGTAGGCCGTGAGTTCGCTGGTGGCGGCCGCAAGCAACCCGGTATCGGTGCCGATCGCAAGCATGTTGTAGCCGAGCTTGCGCGCGCGGTCGATCCAGGCGCGGTCGGTCGCCATGAAACCAGCGGATTTGCCATGAGCCCGCGCGACCCGCGCGATTTTCAGCATGGCGGCATCGAACTCGGGGTGATCGAACTGTGCCGGAATGCCCATGAAGTTGGAGAGGTCGAAGTGCCCAAGCCACAGCACATCGATGCCAGGCACCTGGGCGATGGCCTCGAGGTTGGCAAGCCCGCGTTCGGTTTCAATCTGCGCGATGACCGTGGTTCGCTGATTGGCGATCTGAATCTTCTGCCCGACATCGCCACCCAGGTAGTCGCATTGGGCAAAACCGAATCCCGCGCCCCGTCGCCCGACTGGCGGATAGCGGCAGGCATCGACGATTTCCCTCGCCTGCTCGGCCGATTCCACCATGGGAATCATCACGCCGCGGGCGCCAATATCGAGCGCCCGGGCCAGATAGGGATATTGCCCGCGCGGCACCCGCACCATGGGTTCGATCGGCAACCCCCGGCAGGTTGAAAACAGCCACTTGAGGGTTTCAAAGCCCAACCCTGTGTGCTCCATGTCGTAGATGACGAAGCGGCATCCGGAATTGGCCAGAATGGCGGACATGCCGGGCGAAAAGAACTCGAAGGTCATGGCGCCGACCACGGTTTCGCCGGCGGCAAGGGGGGCCTGGAGCGGGTTGGGTTTCATTGTTTTCCGCTTGAGTCGGTAGGAAATGACGAATAAGCTTCCGGGCGAACCCCATTTCAGAGGGGTCGGTTCGGGCAAAGGCGCGGGCGCCGTGGTGCCGCCCCGGAACCTGGACACAACTATTCAACCACATCCGCCAGGAGACAAGATCATGTTCAACAGAATTTCGGCCGCCGGACGGGGATGGCTCGTTGCTGCATCGCTTGCCGCGTTGCCCTTGGCTGCGTCGGCTCAGACCGTTCTCAAGTTCGGTTTCGGTCTTCCTACCGAGGCGCACTACGGCGTAGGCGCCGCCTATATGCAGAAGGCAGTCGCCGAGCGCATGGGCGGGCGCTACAAGATCGAATTGTTCCCCAACTTCCAGCTGGGCGGCGAGCGCGAAATGACCGAGGGTGCCCAGCTTGGCACCATCGACCTGGTCACCACCTCGACCGGCCCGGTGGGCAATTTTGTTCCCGACACGCTGATCACCGATATCCCCTTCCTGTTTCGCGACTACGCACATGCCCGGGGCGTGCTCGACGGTCCGATCGGTCAGGCGATTCTCGACAAATGTCCGTCCAAGGGACTGGTCTGCCTTGCCTGGTCTGAAAACGGTTTCCGCCACATGACGAACAACCGTCGCGAGGTGAAGTCGCCTGCGGATGCCAAGGGTCTGAAGATCCGCACGATGGAAAATCAGGTGCATATGACGGCCTTCCGCACGCTGGGCGCGCTGCCTACGCCCATGGCCTTTCCCGAGCTGTTCAGCGCGCTTCAGCAAGGGACGGTAGACGGCCAGGAAAATCCCATCGGCGTGATTGTCTCGGCCAAGTTCGTCCAGGTTCAAAAGCACCTCACGCTCTCCGGCCACCTCTATTCGCCCGCCCTGGTGCTGATGTCGCCCGCGGCTTACAACAAGATGTCGCCCGATGACCGCAAGCTGATCGTTCAGATTGCCCGGGAAGGGGCGGTGGTGTCGCGTCAGCGGGTTGAGCAACTCGAGCGTGAGGGGGTGGAGTCGCTGAAGGCTGCGGGGATGCAGATCCGTGCGCTCAGCCCTGACGAGAAGGCTGCGTTCCAGAACTCGCTCGCGCCGGCTTACGCCGAATACGCGAAGCGTTTCGGCCAGGCCAACATCGACGCCATCCGCAACGCGAAGTAAGGGCTGCGCTCGCGCGCGGCCTGTCCGGCGCAACCCCTAAGGCTGGGGTGCGCCGGCTTGCGCTGCGCTCAACTGGAGGGCTCATCGTGCGGCAGTGGATTCTCGCAGCCGACCGGGTGGTCGGTCGGTTCGTTCTTGCCCTGGCGTGCATCACGCTCGCCATCGCTGCGCTCTGCGGCGGCTATCAGATCATCGCCCGCTTCGTGCTGCAGGAACCCTCCACCTGGACGGAGGTGCTTACCCGGACGCTCATGATCTGGAGCGTATTCCTGGGGCTCAGCGCAGCGCTGCGCGGCGGGGCGTTGCTGTCGGTTGATCTGCTCTACCGAACAGTGGCAAAAACGAAGTACCTGCCGGTTCTTCACTTTTCGATCACTGCGGTCACCATGCTGTTTCTGCTGGTGGTGGTCTGGTACGGCTGGGACGTGGTGTACCGGGTGCGCTTTCAGAACCTGGCCGGGCTTGAGATCCCCATTTCATGGGCCTACGCAGCCATTCCGGTGGGCGCCATGTTCGGGGTGCTGGGGTTGCTCGCGAACTACCTGGATCCCAGGCGCGGCGAGCTCGAAACGCAGCAGTAATTCACTGACTTACCAGGAGCGGCGCTCATGGTTCCGGCAATCTTCACCATTTTCCTCGCGCTGCTTGCGCTCAGCGTACCGGTTGCGGTGGCGATCGGTCTCGCCTCCATTGCCGGCATTCAATTTTTCTCCAACATGCCGATGCTGGAGTCGGCCCGGCAACTCTTCACCTCGATCGACAAGTTCCCGCTGGTGGCGATTCCCTTCTTCATCCTGTCGGGAAATCTCATGGAGGCGGGCGGCATTTCCGAGCGCCTGGTGAATCTGGCGCGAGCCCTGGTGGGTGGCGTGCAGGGCGGGCTTGCGATGAGTTGCGTGCTCACCTGCATGATCTTCGCGGCGGTGTCGGGGTCCAGTGTGGCCACCACCTTTGCCATTGGCGCGATCCTCATTCCGGCGATGGTTCGCTATGGCTACCCGGTTCAGCGCGCGGCGGCGCTTCAGGCCTCGTCGGCTGAACTCGGCGTGATCATTCCCCCTTCCATCCCGATGATTCTCTACGGGGTATCTGCCGAGGTGTCGGTGGGCGAGATGTTCATCGCCGGGTTCGGTCCGGGACTTCTGATCGGTGGCGCGCTGATCCTGTTCATCTTCGTCTGGTGCAAGGTCACCGGACATGGCAAGCGTGACGGCGAGGGCCGGTTGGAACTGGCGGTGGCTTTCAGGCAGGCGAGTCTCGCGCTCCTCATGCCGGTGGTGGTGCTGGGCGGTATTTACGGCGGCGTATTCACCCCTACCGAGGCGTCAGTCACTGCGGTGTTTTACGCGCTGATCGTCGGCATGTTCGTCTATCGAAAAATCGGCTGGCAGGATCTGGTGCGCGCGCTCAAGAAAACGGTGGTGTCCACCACGGTGATCATGCTGATCATCGCGACCGCAGGCCTGTTCGCGTTCCTCATCACGCGCGCGGGCGTGCCCGCTGCAGTCGGCAACTGGGTCGCGGCAAATTTTGATGGCCCGATTGCCTATCTGATCGGGGTGAATGCGTTCCTGTTCGTGATCGGCATGTTCATCGAGACCGGTGCTGCGATTGTGGTGCTCGCGCCGATCCTGGCCCCGGTCGCCATTCAGTTCGGGATTGATCCCGTGCACTTCGGCATCATCATGGTGGTGAACCTGGCGCTTGGCATGATCACGCCGCCGTTCGGTGTGAACCTGTTTGCGGCCTGTACGGTCGCGAAGATCTCGTACGACGAGATCATCCCGCCTATCATGCCGTACGTGGCGGTGGTGGTGGCCTGCCTGGCGGTGATCACGTTCGTGCCCGAACTGAGTCTGTGGCTGCGCGATCTGGTGTATCGCTAGCGGGCAGCTGCCACACGAAGCGATCTCACGCAGCCGGCACTTTGGCGAGGGGCGTTGCCCCTTCCGATCGACCGAACCACATTGCATAAAGCACGGGCAGCACGAGCAGAGTGAGTAGTGTGGCCGAGGCCAGTCCGCCAATCACCACGATGGCGAGCGGACGCTGGGTCTCAGCGCCAATCGCTGTGCTGACTGCCATGGGCAACAGCCCCAGCGCAGCGAGAAAGGCCGTCATCAGCACCGTTCGTAGCCGCTGCATTGCGCCTTCGGTGATTGCCTCGATCAGACTCATTCCGCTTGCGCGCAGCTGCTGAAACACCGAAAGCATGACCACGCCGTTCAGCACTGCCTGCCCGGACAGTGCAATGAATCCAATGGCCGCCGAGACCGACAAGGGAATGTTGAAGAGGGTCAACGCGACGAAGCCTCCGATGAGGGCAAGCGGCACATTGACCAGAATCAGCAGCGCAGCTTTCAGCGATTTGAATGCATCAAAAAGCAGCACGAAGATCAGCGCGAGCGAAAGTGGCACCACCACGCTCAGCCGTTTCATTGCGCGTTCCTGGTTTTCGAATTCACCGGACCAGCTGAGTACGTAGCCGCGCGGAATCTGAACATGGCGATCCACCCGTTGCTTCATGTCGGCAACGACTGACCCCATGTCGCGCCCGCGGATGAAAATGCCGATGGCCATGGTGCGGCGACCGGCCTCCCGCGCAATATTCATCGCGCCCCCGGCTTCCCGCAGGGTTGCAACCGCCGACAGTGCCACGTAGCCGCCATCGGGGGTAGGGATGGGAATATTGGCGAGCTGCGATAGCGATCGCTGGCTTGGCGCCAAGCGAACCGCGAGTCCGAACCGGCGCTCGCCCTCCCAGATGCTGGTGACCGGCCGCCCGGCGAGTGCGGCTTCGATCACATCCTGAATGTCCGCTACGTTGAGTCCGTAGCGACCCACGCGGTCCCGGTCGATTTCGATCAGCAACTGAGGCAGTTCGCCTAGCCGATCGATTTCCGCCCGATACACCCCCTGAACCTGCTTCACCTCGTGCTCGATCGCCTGCATGGCGCTGCGAAGCACGGCCAGATCGTCGCCGGCAAGCTTGATCACGATCTGGCCGTCGATCTGCGAGATGGACTCGAGCACGTTGTCTCGAATCGGCTGCGAGAAAGTGGGCTCCATGCCTGGAATGGATTGCACCGCACGTTCCAGTTCTTCAAGGAGCCGCTCGCGCGTGAGGCCTCGCCGCCATTCCTCGGGTGGCTTCAGGTCAACAAACATTTCCGCCATCGCGATGGTTTTCGGATCGGTGCCGTCCTCGGGCTTTCCCGCCTTTGAAACAACGGTGCGAACTTCCGGAATGCGGCGCATTGCCGATCTAAGCTGATGGAGTACCGCCTGCGCTTCCTCGATGGATACGCTGGCCGGCAGGCGCACGTTGACCCAGAGCGTGCCCTCGTTCAGTTCGGGGAGAAATTCCGAGCCGAGGCGGGTGGCAACACCCATCGCCGCCGCAAACGCAACCAGCGCCGCGATCACGACCGTTTTTCGCCAGGCAAGGGCCCAGCCAAGAACGGGGCGATAGATGCGCTTTGAGAAAGTGACCAGCCGATTGTCGTGGTGCGGTAGCCGTCGCCTTAGCATTTGTCGGGCGAGCAAGGGCAATAATGTGAGCGAAAGAATCAACGAGGTAATGAGCGCCGCCACCACCGACAACGCCATGGGCTGGAAGATTCGGCCTTCATGCCGCTCCAAAGCGAAGATCGGAATATGGGCTGCGATGATGATGAGCATCGAGAAGAGTGTGGGCCGGCCGACTTCGTTAGCGGCTGATTCAATCAGCTTGGTGCGCTCGCGCTCGCTCATGCCTTCGCCGCGCAAGGAGAGCCGATACATGATGTTTTCAATCACGATGACCGCGCCATCAACGATGATGCCGAAATCAAGCGCGCCCAGGCTCAGCAGGTTCGCGGGAATTCCCATGATCCGCAGGCCCAGGAACGTGGCAAGGAGCGATAGCGGAATGATCATGACCACCAGCAGGCTGGCCCGCAGGTTTGACAGAAACAGATAGAGCACCAGCGCGACCAGGATGGCGCCCTCCAGCAGGTTGGTGAACACCGAGCGTAGCGTGCGCTCCATCAGCCATGTTCGGTCATAGAACGGTGCGATCTGTACGCCGGGAGGCAGTCCGCGTGCGTTCAGGTCGGCGATGCGTTGCTTCACCCGGCGCAGCACCTCGGAGGGATTTTCACCGCGGCGCATGATGACAATCCCGGTGACCACGTCGTTATCGTCGTCCTGCCCGACCGTGCCCAGGCGCGGTACTTCGCCAATTCGAACCTGTGCCACGTCAGAGACCAGAATGGGTGTGCTGTTTCGTGTGGCAATGGCGATCCGGCCAATGTCATCGGTGCTACGCAGGAGCCCGATGCCGCGAATGGTGAACTGTTGCCCGCCCTGCGAGACATAGCTCCCGCCAGCATTGGCGTTGCCGCGGCCCAGCGCCTCGAGCAGTTGCTGGTAGGTGAGCTTGTAGGCGCGCATTCGGTCGGGGTCGGGTTGAACCTCGTATTGTTTGATGGCGCCGCCCATCGCGATGACATCGGCAACCCCAGGTACCTGTCGCAATGAGCGTTCAACCACCCAGTCTTCGATTGAACGCAACTCAATCGGGCTGTAGCCCTCGCCCCGCAGACGGTAGCGAAGTACCTCGCCGACCGGCGTGGCGTTTGGCGCGATGGTGGCTTCCACCCCCGCGGGCAGCGGCACCCCTCGCAGACGTTCATTGACTTGCTGACGAATGATGTTGACGTTGGCGTGGTCGTCGTAGGTGATGACGTTGAACGACAGACCGAACTGCGTGTGGGAGAACAGCCGGATGGAATTGGGTAGCCCCGAAAGCGCGACCTCGATCGGGAGGGTGACCTGCTTTTCAACCTCCTCGGCTGCGGCGCCGGGGTAAAGCGCGATCACCGTGACCTGTGTATCGGTGACGTCTGGAAAGGCCTCAACCGGGAGTTGTCGGAAAGCGACGATGCCCGCAATGACAAAGAGCAGCGTACCGATCAGAACCAGAAGCGGCTGCTTCAGCGAATAACGGATCAGCCGTTTCATCGAGCCGCACCTCGACCCGATGTCGAGGTGCGCTCGTTGGCGTCGGCTGCGCCACGATAGATTCTGGCGAGCAGCAGCGTATTTTCGACCAGCACCTGCTCGCCGGTGCGAAGCGCGTCGCGGATCAGCACCCGCTCTGACCCGAGATAGGTGATCTCGGTTTGCCGGGGTTCGAATTCGCCCGGGTTGGGGGACACGTAGATCCAGTGCGTGTTGTCCTGGCTCACTACGGCGGAGGCTGGCACGACTGCACCCTGTCCAGGCGACTGGCTGACCCGCACCCGGCCCAGCATCTCCACCTTGAGCAAGCGGGCGGTGTTGTCGACCCGGGCTCTGACCTTGAGGGTTCGCGTGATGGGGTCGATGGCGTCACCCACTGCCATGATCTCGGCGGGAAAGCTGCGATCAGGGTAGGCGTTGGCGATGAATTCAACGCGGCGACCTGGCGCCACCTGCGACAGATCGCCTTCGCGAACGTCAACCTGCAGCCAGAGCCGGGTGGGGTCGGTCAGCACAAACAGTGCAGTCGAGCCGGGTCCGAATTGCTCGGGACGCAGTTCCTGGCCGGGGTTGAGATTGCGTTCAACCACCACGCCGGTAATGCCCGCTGTGATCGCCAGACGCTGATTGATGGCCTCTGACCCGCCATACAGCTGCGTTCGGGCCTGCGTGCGGTCGAGTTCGGTTTGCGCGCGCAGGGCATCCGTTTCTGCCTGCTCGAGCTCCTTTCGCGCGGCGATGCCTATCGCGTGCAGATCGCGAACCCGGTCGAGCTGGCGATTTGCCTGGACGAGGTCTGCGCGGGCCCGGCTGGCATCGGCCTGCGCGACGCCAAATTCCGGAGAGGCCAGCTCGGCCAGAACCTGACCTACTGCGACGCGGCCTCCGACGTCGGCGCGAATCGCAGAGATTCTCCCAGCAAGTGCCGGATAAATGCGTTGCGTGCGGTCTTCGTCCCAGATCACCCGCGCGGGGATGTCGACGTTGACCGGGCGTGCCGGCTCGGCGGCCACGGTTTTCAGCGCACCGAGTTGCGGATGCCCGGTCGGAAAGCGCAGCGTGCTGCCCGTGAGGATAGGCCGTGGGGGCGGGGGTTGACCCGAGGGGGCATCCTGGCAGCCAGCCAGCAGGAGGGCGACAAGGGTCGCAGCAGGAATCAGGCAGATCAGGCGCTTCGAAACCACGTGGCGTCCAGTGTGTGTGTCCAGCGTTATGGCACGACGCTCAGCGAACGCAAACGCCATTCGGTATCGGCGCGTGCTGCATCGAGCCGTGCCTGGACCGCGTCGAGTCGTACGGCCCTGAAGGTGCGACGTGCGTCGAGCAGATCGGTGAGTGAGGTGGCGCCCCGTGCGTAGGCTGCCTCGGCCCGCTCCAGAACTTCACGGGAGCGCTCAAGAATGCGTGTCTCGATGCTGTCCAAGCGCGCAGCCGTGGCGATGCGCCGGAGGTGGAGCGACGTCAACTCGGACTCGGCGGCCACTGTTGTCTGGCTGAGTGACGCTTCGGCCCTCTGTAAAACCGATGCGCCCGTCGAGGTGCTCGGCAACGCGGCGCTGCTCGAGGGCGTGGTCAACAATCTGCTCGATAACGCCTGTCGCCACGCGTTTGGTTCGTCTCCCGGTGGGCAGCCTCAGTTGACGGTGAGCGTTGAAGCGAAAGAGGGTGGCGCTGGCACGGGAGCCAGGGTCACGCTGTCGGTGATTGACAACGGCATCGGTTTACCGGAAACGCGGCGTGCCGACATGATGCAACGTTGGCGCCGAACCTCGCGCGAGCCCATGCTGCGCGAAGGCGCGGGTCTGGGCCTTGCCATCGTGAGCGAATATGTGCGGCTTCTGGGCGCGCGACTGTCGCTTCACGCCGGGCCAGATGGCACTGGTCTGTCGGTAAGCATTGAACTCGACCGCGCCTGAGGGCGCATGCGGGCCGGAGGATCAGGCAATTCTGCCGGTGCGCGCGAGCGACACTGCGGCCGCCACGATCACCAGCACACATCCGGCGAGCGCAAAAACCGCGGTGACCTCTGTGAGCTGGCGCCGCTCGAGCGTAAGGCGCGAGCTGAGCTCTTTGTAGATTCGGCGCAGGTCGAGAGCGTCGTTCGCACGGAAATAGTCGCCCAGTGTGATGTCGGCGATCTTCTTCAGTGCCTCCTCATCGAGTCGCACCCGCATCGACATGCCTTGAGCGTTGAGCGTGATGCCTTCTGGCGTACCCACCCCGACGGTGAAGATGCGAACGCCTTGCTGCGCGGCGAGTTCGGCCATCTTGAGCGTATCGGGCCCGGTATTGCCCTGGCCGTCGGTGAGCAGGACGATTGCCGCACTGCGGTTGGATCCTGGCTCCGCCGGGGGGCTGGTTTTGGGTGGCTCCTGGCTTCCTGAGCGGGCGCCCGACGCTGTGCCGCCCGCCGTGCCGGCGCTGTCGCGTCCCGGCGCTCCGCGCAGCGGCGTGCCACCAGCGCCCGGGCGAGGTCCGTCGCCCGAGGCCTCGTTGAGAATTTTCTGTACGTCGATGCCTGCGCCCGGCAACAACTCGGCGAGGCTCACCAGGATGCCGCTCCCGATGGCCGAGCCACGCTGAAGCTGCAGTGAGTCGATCGCCTGGTAGAGATCGTCCCGCTCGGTCGTGGGAGACTGGACGACCGCCGCGGTGCCGGAGATGGCGACCACACCGACCCGCAGCCGCGATGGCATGCCATCTATGAAACTGCGGGCAGCCGCCTGAGCGGCTTCGATACGACTGGGTTTGACGTCGGCAGCGCGCATGCTGCCTGACGTGTCGATCGCCAGGATGACCGACTCGACCGCCGTGGGCATGAGCAGCATGGCCCGGGGGCGAGCCACGGCGATGAGGAGCAGCGCGAGCCCGGCCAGCGCGATCAAGCCCGGACCATAGCGACCCAGGAAACCCCAAAGGCCCGAGTGCGTAAGCGCCTGAGGGACCATGCCTGGGTAGCGGGAATGGGCGCGCGAACGGGTGAAACGAAGCAGCAGCATGGCGAGCGCTGCCAGCGGCACGATTGCGAGCAGCCAGAGAAGTATCGGCCACAGAAAGCTGAGGGTCCGCAGATCAATCATGGCACGCGGTCCCGTCCGGCCGGACGCGATGCGGCGGCCGCACCGAACGCGCCGGCCGACAGCTGCGAGCGGCGCTTTCGCAGTTGCAGGAAGCGGAGCAGCGATTCATCGAGCGGCTCATCGGTGGCAAGTTCCAGGCAATCCACGCCGCTGCGCGCCAGTGCTTCGCGGAGCTGCGTTTCACGCCCGCTCGCGGCCTGGGCGAAGCGCTCGCGAAAGCGGGGGTCGCTGCTGTCCACCCAAAGCAACTCGCCGGTTTCGGCGTCCTGCAGGGCGATCATCCCGAGGTCGGGCAGCTCGACTTCAAGCGGATCGAAGAGCCGCACCGCCACCACGTCGTGGCGTCGGGCGAGTTGCGACAGCGCCTGATCCCAACCGGGCAGGCTGATGAAATCGGACACGACAAACACCACCGACCGACGCTTGATTGCTGCCAGCGCATCAGAGAGCAGCGCGCCGAGTTCGGTGGCATCGTGCGGCGTGCCGCCGGTTTGCGCAGCATCAATGCTTCGCATCAGATGGAGTACATGCCGACGCCCCGACCGCGCTTGTACGAAAGCGTTGTCGTGATGACTGCCCGCGTGGATCAGCGCACCGATCCGGTTGCCGCGGCGTGTGAGCAGCCTAGCCACTACGGCGCTGAATTCGAGTGCAAGCGTGCGCTTGGAAATCTGCCCGGATCCGAAGTCGACCGAGCCCGAAAGATCAAGCAGCAGCCACGCTGCCACCTCGCGGTCTTCCTGATGCTCGCGCACATGGGGAACCTGCAACCGCGCTGTGACGTTCCAGTCGATGTGGCGCACATCATCGTGTGGCATGTATTCGCGCAGATCGGCCAGGTCAAAGCCGCTGCCTCGGAAGAGCGTGCGGTAATCGCCCTGCAGAATGCCGTCGAGCCGGCGCACGACTGTCCACTCCAGCTTCTTCAGCAGCCGCTCGGGATCGGTTCTGACCGTTTGCAGAGACGGCCCGCCCGCAGCCGCCAAGGCCCCGGTCGCGTTCGATTCAGAGCCTGGGTCGGGCGCGCGCTTGCGGAACCAGCCAAACATGGGAGGGCGCTTTCCGAAGCCGGCCGGATCAGGCCGACTCTCCCAGTCGGACATGGGTGGAGAGCGGCGTGTCGGGCGCAGGGATGGCTCTCAGCAGCTTGCCGATCAGTTGATCGGGGGAGAGGTTCTCGGAGAGCGCCTCGTAGCTCAGCACCAGGCGGTGACGAAGCACATCGGCCACCAGGTCGATCACATCGGCAGGCAGCACGTAGCTGCGTCCCCGCAGCAGGGCGAGGGCGCGGGCGCCTTCAATCATGCTGATCGTGGCACGTGGGCTGGCCCCGAAGCCGATGTAGCGCGCGAGCTCCGGCAGACCACAAGCTGCAGGGTTGCGGGTGGCAGCCACGATTTTCACTGCAAACTGCACCAGCGCCGGATCGACATAGACGCGCCGGCATTCGGCCTGCAGCGTGGCGAGCTCCTCCGTGGTGGCCACCGGCGACACCTCAATCGCCGGACCGGTGACGCGCTCAACGATGACGAACTCTTCCTCTTCGGAGGGGTAGCCGACCAGCACTTTCATCATGAAGCGGTCGACCTGGGCCTCGGGCAGCGGGTAGGTGCCCTCGGTTTCGATCGGATTCTGTGTGGCCATCACAAGGAAGGGGTTCGGCAACCGATGGGTTTCGCCAGCGATGGTGACCTGGCGTTCCTGCATCACTTCGAGGAGTGCACTCTGCACCTTCGCGGGCGCGCGATTGATTTCATCGGCGAGCAGGAGGTTGGTGAAGACCGGCCCCAATGCAGTGGAGAACTCGCTGGTTTTCTGGTTGAAGACGCGCGTTCCGACCAGATCGGCGGGCAGCAGATCGGGCGTGAACTGGATGCGCTTGAAGCTGCCGCGCAGTGTTCGCGCGAGCGTGTTCACGGTGAGCGTTTTAGCGAGGCCGGGCACACCCTCAACCAGCAGATGACCTCGGGCCAGCATGGCCACCAGCACGCGCTCCAGGAAGGCATCCTGTCCCACGACAACGCGTTTGACCTCATAGAGCACCTGCTCCATTCGGGCGGCGACTTCATTGCGCAGCGGGGCGGTGCCCGGCCGGTTCCAGGCGGGGTTCGATTCCTGGGCTTGCATGGGACAGACTTCCTGTAAGTTCAGAACGGGGGAATGCCGATCGCGGTGCCGGCACTTTCGATGGTGACAGCAAAGCCGATGCCTACGAATGTTCGCGCAGAGGTGGGGTTGAGAATGGCGGTGACGATACCCACCACTTCACCCGACAGGGTGACGAGCGGGCCACCTGAATTGCCAGGGTTCGCCGCCGCGTCGAACTGAATGAGGCCTTTCAACGGGCGCTCGCCCTCTTCGGATTTGAATTCGCGATTGAGGCCCGACACCACGCCGGCGCTGACTGATGGGCCAATGCCAAACGGAAAGCCAACGGCCACCACCTCGTCGCCCGGCGCCAGGCGGTTGCTCGCGCCGAGCGTGGCCGGAGGTAGGTCATCGGGAATTTCCTTGGGCTTGAGCACGGCAAGATCATTGTCAGGCTGGGCGCCTGCGAGCGTGGCAGTGGTTTCGCTGCCGTCAAAAAACGTGACGCGAAGTTCCTCGGCGCCCGCCACCACATGCAGATTGGTGAGCAGCGTGCCGTCTTCCATGATCACCACGCCGGTGCCCGTGCCCCGCTCCTTCAGCCCGGCCTCGGGCTCACTGGGGTCGATCGCGTAGCCGCGAATTCTCACAACCGATTGCCGGACGGCTTCGGCTGCGCGCGCGGCGCGCGAGGGCAGATCGCGGGTTTCAAGGGTGTGGAGCACCGCTGCGTCGATGTCTTCCTGGGTGAGCTGGGTTTGGGGTGGGGCCAGCGCATCGCGGATCAGAACAATGGCGAGAGCCAGTACGATGCCGGCAAAAAATGCCGAGACCTGACCATATTTCGCCAGACGCGAACGCAGGCGAGCGCGCAAACCCTGCGCACTTGGGCCTTCCGGGTGGCTGCTGGGGCTGACGCGCTCGCCGGGTTTGGGCGGGCTGCTGGGTAAGGGCGCGCGACTAACCGCCGGCTCCGATCGGCGCATGGCGCCGCTACTCCCCGGGGAGCGGTCTTCGCTGGGACGTGACCGGCTGCTGTAGAGCGAACCGCGGCGCATGGCTGGAAGCTGACCCTGGATGGCTGTCGGTGGTAGAGTGGGACACTAGCATTGAATCCAAAAGCCGTGCGATTCATCTGGCCCGATTTTCTCTGGGGTCTGCTGGCGCTGCCGCTCCTGGTGGCGCTCTATGTATGGCTCCTTCGCCGCCGACGGCGAAACGCTGTGCGCTACGCGAGCCTGACCCTGATCCGACAGGCGATTGGGCCGGGTCAGCGCTGGCGTCGTCACGTGCCGCCCGCGCTGCTCTTGGTCAGCATTGCGGCCGGTTTGGTTGCGGCCGCGCGTCCGGCAGCCAATGTGGTGTTGCCCGCCGATTACATGACGATCGTGCTGGCGATCGATGTGTCGCGCAGCATGCTCGCCAACGACGTCGAGCCCAACCGCATTCACGCAGCCCAGGTAGCGGCGCGCGAATTCATCCGTGAGCTTCCCGACGGTATCCGGGTGGGGATTGTCACCTTCGCCGGGTCGGCCCAGGTCGTGCAGGGTGTCACTGACCGGAAGGAAGACCTGCTTGCGGCCATCGACCGGTTCCAGCTGCAGCGCGCCACCGCCACCGGTAGCGGCCTGCTGGTGGCACTTGCCACGCTCATGCCCGAAGCGGGTATCGATCTGGAGTCACTGCTCTATGGCCAGGGATTCGGCCGAGACGGCGGCCGCGCCAAGGGCGCGATTGAAAGCCGAGCCGCGCCACCCCCTCCCAAGGCTGCGCCCAAGGCGCCGGCTGCGGCGGTCGCCCCAGGCACTTACACCGGTGGGGCCATTGTGCTGCTGTCCGATGGCCGGCGAACCAACGGTCCCGACCCGGTGATGGCTGCGCGCAAAGCGGCCGAGCTGGGGGTCCGGGTCTACACCGTGGGATTTGGCACCCCGAATGGCTCCATTCCTGGCTATGAGGGCTGGTCGTTTTACGTACGATTGGATGAAGAGGCGCTGAAAGCGGTTGCGAAGGTCACCGAGGCCGAATATTTCTATGCGGGGTCTGCGGTCGATCTGCGCAAGGTCTATCAGCACCTCACTTCGCGCTTTGCGCTCGAACGCCGCGACACGGAAATCGGCGCGTTGTTCGCGGCCGCTTCTGCCTTGCTGGGGTTGCTCGCCTTCGGGTTGTCCGCGATCTGGTTTCGGCGCTCGGTCTGAAAGGTTCGCCCGGGTTTCGAACGGCACCTCGCGCATGACCCAGCAGGTTCCCCGCCGCCCGTCAGGCGGGGTCTGCAAACTGCGCCGTACGCTTTTCCAGTTGCGCGCGCACCGCTTCGCGCTGGTTGGGGCGTTCCATGATCGCAATCTGTGCGTCGGACTCGCGCTGCAGGCGGGTGGCCTGATTCCCGGAGTAGGCGGCCGCCACCAACGCCTTGCTGGCACGGATGGCGTCGGGGTTGCGCGAGGCGATGTCCCGGGCCATGGCGAGTGCTGTGTCCAGCGGTGCATCGCTCAACTGGGTGGCGAGCCCCATCGAGACCGCTTCGGCGCCACTGACGGTGCGTCCGGTGTAGGCGAGGTCTCGAATCCGGTCGGCGGGCATGAGTTCAGGCAGCACAATGAACGCGCCCATGTCGGGGATGATTCCCCAGCGGATTTCCAGAAGCCCCAGCTTGGCCTCGGGCGATACGAGCCGAACGTCGGCGCCGAGGGCGATCTGCAGACCGCCGCCCAGGGCGGCGCCGTGAACGGCGGCGATGACGGGCACAGGAAGGCTCCGCCAGACCATCGCGGCATACTGCGGCACGTTGCAGTCTCCGTGCGAGCGGGGGCCCAGCCGCAGTGATGCGGCACTGTCGGCCTGACTGGCCATGGCCTGGAAGCGCCCCATGTCGAGCCCTGCGCAGAAAGCCTTGCCCACACCCGACAGCACGACCGCCCGCAGGCCCGGCAGGGTCCGCAGCCGATCGCCCGTTGCGATCAGCGCATCGAACATGGCGCTGTCAAGCGCGTTGAGCTTGTCTGGACGATTGAGCCGGACGTCGGCCACCCCCTGGTCGATCGTGACCAGAACCCGCGTGTCGTCGATCGCTGACATGTCCGGTTCTCCGGCTGCAATGCTGAAGTGGGTCAGTATAGGCCCGCGCTTAACCGCCTGCGGTAGGTGCCCACGAGGGGTGGATCGCCGCACAACTCAAACGCCGCCAGCATGACTTTGCGCGCTGCGTCCTCACGAAATTTTCGGTCGCGCCCGATGATCTCCAGGCACAGATCCATGCACGCTTGCCACCGGCTCTGTAGAAGCAGCCACTGTGCGAGCAGCAGTCGGTTCTCGAGAGTGTCGGAGGCTTCAAGCGCGCGCCGTAGCTCGCTTTCGTCTCGGCCGTGCTCGGGCAGCGCGGAGATGGCCTGCGCGGCGTCCAGCAGTTGCGCCACGGCCGCGAGCGCCAGGTCGCTTCGGGCTGCGACGCGAAGCGGCTCGAACGCTGTGGCCGCGTCGGTAGTTCGATTCATCGAGATCAGCAGTCGAACGTAGTCGGCGCGGACTTTGTCTTGCGCCGGATTGATGGCCAGTGCGGTGGCGTAGGCAGACGCTGCGTCCTCCAGGCGTCCCGCCGCCACCGCGTCCTGTGCCTCACGAACCTGATCGTCGCCCGGGCGGGGCAGATGCGGCGCGAGAAAGGCGTGAATCTGGCCCTCCGGCTTGGCGCCGACAAAACTGTCTACCGGTGCCCCATCACGAAACAACATCACCAGCGGGATGCTGCGGACCCGGAAACGGGCTGAGAGCTGTGGGTTCTCATCAGAGTTGATCTTGACCAGCCGGACCTGGCCCTCCAGCGCCTTTTCCACCCGCTCGAGCGCAGGGCCAAGCATCCGGCAGGGGCCGCACCACGGCGCCCAGAAGTCGACCAGAACGGGTTGAGTAAAGGAGACGCGAATGACTTCGCTTTCGAAGGATTGTTCGTTGACATCAATCATGGAAGTGTTGGAGAGGACGGGTTGAATGGCTGAGGTGCTGCGTCATCCTTGTCGATTTTAGGGCGAGCGGCGCAGCCTTCAAGTGTCCCGGGTATCCTCCGAGACAATCCCATCATGAATGACCTCTCATTATCTTTGCGTCTGGCGGCGCGCGACTGGCGTGCGGGGGAGCTTCGCCTTTTGATTGCTGCGCTGGTGATCGCGGTCGCTGCGATTGCGAGCGTGGGCCTGTTCGTCGATCGGATGCGTACCGCCCTGTCCCTTCAGGCGCGCCAGCTGCTGGGCGCCGATCTGGTGCTGGCGGCGGGCCGCGAGCCTGATGCCGCCCTGTTGCGCGAGGCCGCGTCGGCGTCGCTCGCGGTGGTTCGAACCGTGTCTTTCCCGAGCATGGCGTTGGCCGGCGAGCGTTCGATTCTGGTCTCGCTCAAGGCGGTCGAGCAAGGCTATCCGCTGCGTGGCGCAATTCGAGTGACCAACCAACCTGGTGCGCCGGACGCGCCGGCCGAGTCGATTCCCGCGCGCGGTGAGGCCTGGGTGGACGCGTCGCTCCTTTCGCCGCTCGAGATTAGCGTGGGCGACCGAATCGAACTGGGCGACAGATCCTTTCGGGTCACACGGCTGGTCACCCTCGAACCTGACCGTGGCGCGAGCTTCGTCAACTTCGCTCCGCGGGTGCTGATTGCACTGGATGATCTCGCGGCGACCGGCCTTGTCCAGCCGGCCAGCCGGGTCAGCTGGCGCCTGCTGGTGGCGGGTTCAACCCAGGCCGTCGGGCGGTTCGAGCAGCGTGTCCGTGAATTCGCCAGTCAGAATCTTCGGATCGAAACGGTCGACAACGGACGCCCCGAACTCGGCGCCACGCTGAACAGGGCGGAGCGCTTCCTGTCGCTGGTTGCGCTACTGACCGTTCTGATTGCAGCAGTGGCGATCGCCCTGGGGGCGCGCCGATTCGCTGAACGGCATCTGGATGGCTGCGCGGTCATGAAGGCGGCCGGTCTGGGTCAACGGCGACTGGTGCGGCTCCTTCTGCTCGAATTGCTCTGGGTTGGGGTAGTGGGCGGGCTGGTGGGTGCGGCCCTTGGCGCGGTGTTTCAGCAGTTTCTGGCTGATGCGGTCGCACCGATGCTGGGTGTGAGGCTGCCAGCGCCAGGGTGGGTGCCGTTTGCGCAGGCGCTGATCACTGGCCTCATCCTCCTCCTGGGGTTCGGTGGCTGGCCGGTTCTCAGACTCGCCGGCGTGCCGCCTCTGCGCGTTCTGCGACGCGAGTACGCGCCTTCGCGTGCCAACCTGTGGGGCGCAGTAGTAGTGGCTGTTCTGGCGTTTTCGACGCTGCTCGCGTGGCTTGCCGGCGATCGCCAGCTTGCCCTGATTGCTGCGAGCGGGTTCGCTGCGGCGACCCTGATGTTCATTGCGGTCTCGGCGCTGGCCGTCTGGGTGGTCACCCTGATCCGGCGCGCCGGCCCGGTGGCACGTCGTCCGCTGCTCCGCCTTTCAATCGCGTCCTGGAGCCGCCGGCGCGCGCTTGCGATCGCCCAGACCGCCGCGCTTTCAGCCGGCATCATGGCGCTGCTGCTCCTCACCATCACGCGGACCGACCTGATCGACGCCTGGCGTCGCGCGAGTCCGCCTGATGCGCCCAACCGATTCGTCATCAATATCCAGCCGGATCAGCGCGAAGCGGTCGAACAGGCACTGGCGGCAGGGCGTATTGCGGCCGACCTGCAGCCCATGGTGCGAGGGCGGCTGATCGAGGTGAATGGAAAAGACGCCACGCAGCATGTTCCGGTGGGGGAGCGCGCGCAACGTCTCGTCGAGCGCGAGTTCAACCTCTCCTATGGCGCGCAGCCGCCCGCTCACAACACGGTCGTGGCCGGGCGCTGGTTCGATGCGTCGGCGATGGAGGTCTCGGCCGAACTGGGCATCCTGAAGACACTGGGCCTCAAGATGGGCGATACGGTGGTGTTCGATGTGGCCGGAGAGCGGGTCGAGGTACGCATCACCAGCGTTCGCAAACTCGCCTGGGATTCCATGCGTGCGAACTTCTTCATGATCCTGTCGCCGGCTGCGCTTGACGATCGGCCCACCACCTTCCTCACCGCGTTCCATCTGCCGGCTGCCTCGCCGGCATTGGATCAGCAACTGGTCCGTCGATTCCCCAACCTCACGGTGTTCGACACCGGACATCTGGTGCGGCAGGTGCAGCTGATGCTCGATCAGGTGGTCGCAGCGGTGCAGTTCCTGTTTGTGCTCACGCTCGCTGCAGGGCTCACCGTGCTCTGGGGGGCGTTACTGTCATCGAGGGACGAGCGAATCCGTGAGGCTGCGCTCATGCGTTCGCTGGGCGCCTCGTCGCGTTTCCTGTCGCGGGCGCAGCATGCGGAGCTTGCGTTCGGCGGCGCGCTGGCCGGACTGCTGGGCGCGGTGGGTGCCATCGCGGTGGGCTGGACGCTGGCCGAGGTGATTTTCGAATTCGACTATCAGCCGCGCTGGCAGGTGATCCCCATGGCCATGGTTGCAACCGCATTTCTCACGGTGCTCGCTGGCTGGCTGGGGCTGCGCGGCGTGCTGCGCGCGCCGGTTCGCACGAGTCTTTCCTCATGAGTGACGATTCCACGGCATTCGATGCGCTGGGCGGAGAATCCGCTGTGCGGGCGCTGGTCGACCGCTTTTACGATCTGATGGACCTGGAAGCCGACTACGCCGGCATCCGTGCGCTGCATCCGCCCGAACTCGATTCTTCGCGCGACAAGTTGTTCTGGTTTCTGTGTGGCTGGCTGGGTGGGCCGTCGCACTATGTCGAGCGATTCGGCCATCCGCGGCTACGCGCCCGCCATCTGCCATTTGCCATTGGCATCCGTGAACGCGATCAATGGCTCACCTGCATGGCGCAGGCGATGAGGGAGCTCGACATTGATCCTGTGCTGAGCGATCGGTTGGCCGAAGCCTTCCACGGCACGGCCGACTGGATGCGCAACCGTGCCGGCTGACAAGCCCCGCGGGGTTGGCTGTAGCCGTGTGAGCGAAACCTTCCCTCGCGTTGCGCCCCGAAAGGCCCTCAGGCACCGACAGGGCGTTGAAACGCGTGCCTCAATCGTTGGCTAGCCCGCGCTTTTAGCGAGCGAGTACACCGTTGTGCTTCGCGCGCCCGAGCGGCAGTAGGCGAGGATCGGCTTGGGCAGGCGGGCGAGTTCCTGCTTGAGCGTGACTGCTGCACCCTCGGCTGGGTAGGCTGCCCCGACTGGCAGATAGACATATTGCAGCCCCGCAGCGACGGCTGCGGCCTGCATTTGCGCGCTGGGTGTCTGAGCGGAATCTTCGCCATCCGGGCGATTGTTGATGACGCTGCGAAACCCTGCGTCGGCAAGCTGCTTCATGTGTTCGGGGGCCAACTGGCCGGCAACCGCGTAGTCGCTGTCGATATAGCGAATCATGATGGTCCTGTCGCGTGAAAGTCGGCTCGTATTTTACCGGGTGAAGCCTGGATTCCGCATCGTGAAATTTCGATGTTGCTTCGCAGCGTTAATTTGTCTCGTTGTGAAAAACAGATTGTCATAATATGAAATTAAAATATAAATAGTTGATTTAATTGCATTTATTTGGTGGTTGATTTTCGGTCTTTCATCCTGCTTCGCAGCATGTGCGCCCCTAAGCTGAAGGCTGTCTTTAACCTGCCTCTCCAGGAGCCCCAGCATGTCCTCCCGTGAACTCGACGCTCAGAAACTCCAGAAAGATTGGTCTGAAAGCCCGCGCTGGCGTGGCATCAAGCGCGGCTACAGCGCCGACGATGTGGTTCGCCTGCGGGGTTCCACCCCGGTTGAGTATTCGTTGGCCCGCCGCGGCGCCGACAAACTCTGGCGTTTGCTGCACGAGGAGCCGTTCGTCAACAGCCTCGGTGCGCTGACCGGCAATCAGGCGATGCAGCAGGTGAAAGCGGGCCTGAAGGCGATTTACCTGTCGGGCTGGCAGGTGGCGGGCGACGCCAACCTGTCGGGCGAAATGTATCCGGACCAGTCGCTTTACCCGGCCAACTCTGTGCCCGCGGTCGTCAAGCGCATCAACAACACCCTGACGCGCGCTGACCAGATTCAGTGGATGGAGGGCAAGAACCCGAATGATGCCGGCTACGTCGATTATTTCGCCCCCGTGGTGGCCGATGCCGAGGCGGGTTTTGGCGGCGTCCTGAACGCCTTCGAGCTGATGAAATCCATGATCGAGGCGGGCGCTTCGGGCGTTCACTTTGAAGATCAGCTTGCTTCCGCCAAGAAGTGTGGCCACATGGGTGGCAAAGTACTGGTGCCCACCCGCGAGGCGGTGGCAAAGCTGGTGGCTGCGCGACTGGCCGCCGACGTGTTGGGCGTGCCCACACTGCTGCTCGCGCGCACCGATGCGGAGGCCGCCGACCTGGTCACCACTGACGTTGACGAAAACGACCGGCCCTACCTGACTGGTGAGCGCACCGTGGAGGGTTTTTTCCGTACACGCAAAGGCTTTGATCAGGCGGTGTCGCGCGGGCTCGCCTACGCACCCTATGCTGATCTGATCTGGTGCGAAACCGGAACCCCGGATCTCGAGTTCGCCCGCAAATTTGCCGAAGCCATCCATCGCCAGTTTCCTGGGAAGATGCTGGCCTACAACTGCTCGCCTTCATTTAACTGGAAGAAAAACCTCGACGAGTCGACCATCGCCAAGTTTCAGCGCGAACTCGGTGCCATGGGCTATAAGTTCCAGTTCATCACGCTCGCAGGTTTCCATTCGCTCAACTACTCGATGTTCGAGCTTGCGCATGGCTATGCCCGCGACAACATGTCAGCGTTCGTACGACTCCAGGAAGCGGAGTTCGCGGCTGCCGACAAGGGCTTCACTGCGGTCAAACATCAGCGTGAAGTGGGCACAGGCTATTTCGACGCCGTCACCACCACCGTTGAGCGCGAGGCCTCAACCGCAGCGCTGAAGGGCTCCACCGAAGACGAGCAGTTCTTCGACTCGCACGGTCAGCAGCGAAAGGCCGCCTGATCAGTGCAGGTAGCCTGATACCCCCCGGTCGCTCAGGCGCCGGGGGGCGTTTTCAAGTCAGTCGAGCTTTGCGCCCGAGTCTTTCACCACCTTGGCCCACTTGGCTATTTCGCCATCTACGAATTTGCCCATGTCCTCGGGTGGCTGGCCCCCGGCCTCTGCACCCAGACTTTCCCAGATCCCTTTCAACTCGGCGCCAGAAAGCGCCTTGGCGATTTCCTGCTGCAGCCGATTGACGATGTCGCGCGGCGTGCCGGCGGGCGCCCACACTGCATACCAGGTGCGTGCGTCGTAGCCCTTCACCCCGAGTTCATCAAGCGTAGGGATGTCAGGAAGCGCAAACGAGCGCTTGGCCGATGACACAGCAAGCGGAATCAGACGCCCCGATTTGATGTGCTGAATCGAACTGCCCATGCCGTCAAACATGAAGTCGACCTGGCCTGCGAGCAGGTCCTGCATGGCTGGGCCTGCGCCCCGGTAAGGGATGTGGGCAGCAAAGCTCCCCGTAAGGGTCTTCCAAAGCTCTACCGTGAGGTGATGCGTGGTGCCGTTGCCGGCCGAGGCGTAATTGAGTCTGCCCGGGTTGGCCTTTACATACTCCGCAAAGCTTGCGTAGCTGCGCGCCGCCACCCGCTGCGGGTTCACCACCACAACGTTGGGCACGTAGGAGAGCACAGTGACGGGCGTCAGATCTTTCTGCAGGTCATAGCCGAGCCGCGGATACATGCTCACCGCAATGGTGTGATGCACTGCACCCACCAGGAGCGTGTAGCCGTCCGGAGCCGACTTGGCGGCCACCTCGGCGCCCAGCGTGCCGCCTGCGCCGCCGCGGTTATCAATGACGAATGACTGCCCCAGGTTTGCCGACAGCACCTTGGTGAGCGGGCGTGCAAACGCGTCGGTGCCACCGCCGGGCGGGAAGGGCACGACCAAGCGTACCGGTTTGGTTGGATAGCTCTGCGCTTGAATGGAAAATGGCGACGCGAGTGCAAGGGTCGCGGCGACGCTCAACAGTAATCGACGATTTTTCACGGCGGTCTCCTCTCTGCTTGAATCGGCCGGATGATAGAGCAATCCCTGATCGGGGCAGCAATTCCGGGGGTGCCATAGGCGTTGTCGCGGCGCGACGGGCCGCCGTCGTATGGTCGATCATCCGGACTAGGCTTTTACGCTCAAGCTGCGGCAAGCCGCGCCGATCCTGGGCGTTTGCGTTGTCGCGCGCCTGGCCTAGACCGCTCTGACGAATTGTTCATATCGGCTCGGATCTCTCTAATGGGTTCGTCGTTTCCACCCAAGGAGATCCCATGAAATCACCCGCTTCCGGTCTGTTCGCGTTCCGTGCCCGTCGCCAGGCGGGCCAGGGCATGACCGAATATCTCATTGTGGTCGCGCTCATTGCCGTGGCTGCGATCGGCGTCTACAGCCTCTTCGGTCAGACACTGCGCAGCCAGACCGCTGGGCTCGCCATGGAAATCTCGGGCCAGTCCTCGGGCACGGCAGTTTCCTCTGCGCAGGGCAGTGCGAGCAGCGCGCAGTCGTCCTCGTCGCAGCGAAAGGGCCTCGGCAACTATGGGCTCGATAACCAATAGCCGCCGCCGGCGCGCGCAGTCTGGGCAGGCGCTGGTCTTGGCCCTGCTGTTGATCGTGGGCGGAGCTTTTCTCCTGCTTGCGGTGTTCAGCAGCGGACGTGTGCTTACCACCCGCCAGAGTCTCAACGACGCGGCCGATGCCGCTGCCCTCAGCGCCGCCACCTGGCGCGCCCGTGTCCTCAACTATGCCGCCTACACCAACCGTGCGATGGTCGCCCAGGAAGTGGCGCTGGCGCAGGCGGTCACCATCGCGTCCTGGGCCCGCTATTTCGATGCGCTTGCCGGCAACGCCCAGTCGGCGGCTGCGGCTTATCCACCGGCGGCGCTTGCCCTTGCAGCAATCGCGTCCGGGGCCGATGTTGCGCGTGCTGCAACCGAGCAGGCAGCATCCGCTGAGCTGGAATGGCGGGCACATGAACAACTCGGCTACAAGGTCTGGCTTGAGCGAAGCCAGGCCGCGCTGCTGAGGTCCGCCCAGGTGTTCGGATTGGGCGCCATCGCCAACGAAGTGGTGCGCAGCGGCGACCCCCGGTTTTTCGCCTTTGCGCTGGGTGATGCCGGTGCGTTTGCTGCGTTCACGCAGCCGCAGGTGGGCGCTGAAGACAAGGCAAGGTTTCGCGAGGTGGTGCTCCAATCCCTCGACCCCTTCACCGCCAACCCGCGAAGCGCAGATCACCGGCTGCCGCTGCCGTCCTCGTGCGTGGGGCGAAGCGCAGACCTTGACAAGTGGACACTGTGGCTTCGTCGTCGAGGAGGCACCGCGCTCCATGACTCCCTTGAAACCTGGTCCGCCGTTGACACCCTTTCGCTTCACGACTGGCGGGCAGGCGGCTTTCTCGGACTCGGTGCATGCCGCGATCGCGAGGTCGGGGCGGCGGGCTGGGGGAGCGCAGGTGCCACCCCGGCTTGGAACGACGCGCAGTTGCAGAGCGCGCACACCAATCCCGGCGCGACCGCGTTGGCGCTCTTCGGATCGTCTGGCGATACGGCCTCGCTCGCAGGCCTCCCAAAGGTTCACGATCTGGGTGCCCAGATCCGACTCGGCGAGGCGCCTGCAGTGTCCCAGTTGGCCGTGATGGCGCGGGTCGAAGTGCGCGACATCGGAACCGCCGATGCGCTTGCGGTCACCAAAGGCCGGATGCAACTCAGTGATGGTGCGCATGGGCGCTACCTGTGGGCGCTCTCGGCAGCCGAGGTCTATTTCAGCCCACCGCCTGAGGCCTCCACACCAGCACAGCTTCCCAGCCTGTTCAGTCCGTTCTGGCAGGCGCGACTCATTTCACCGACGGAGGCGCATCGTGCAGCGGCGGCAACCTATGCGCGCTGATCACTGCCGCCAGACGCGCCGGGTGGCACGGCAGCCCGAGGCAGCTCCCCGGCCGTATCACGCCGGTCGGCAGCATGGGCAGGCCCTGATCGAAACCCTGGTCTTCACGCTTGCGGCGCTTACGCTGTTGTTCGCGGTGTTGATGATCGGACGCCTGCACGCGATTCAGGCGAGCGCCGCGGGTGCGGTGCGGGCGCTTGCGTTTGAGTGCAGGCTCGAGAGTGCCGGCTGTGATGATCCCGCGCGTGCGGCCGACCTTGCCGCTGCGATTCGTGTGCGTCATTTCGGCTGGCTGCAGGGCGATGCGGCGCATTCTGCACGGTCCGGTGCGTCGTCAAGTGAGGGCGCAAGCCCCCACCCGTTCTGGACCAACCCCGACGGCACCCGAATGGTCGAGTCGCTGCAATCAGTCTCGCTATCCTCGATTCGAAAGCCGCTCGATGCAGGTATCAATGTGGCTGCGACTGCGCAACCCTGGCTCGCCATGCCGGGGCTACCCGCGTTACCGGTCGGGACTCAGCGCTTTGGTCTGGATGCAACGGCAGGTCTGCGTACCTCGCAGGTCGAGGTTCCGGTTCGCCTGTCGCTGTCAGGCGCATCGAGCGTAAACGGCGGGACACCGCTCGCCGTGCGTCTGAAGGCGCGCCTCGCCGTGCTGGGGGATGAATGGAATGCCAGTCAGTCGCTGGGCTCACACGAGAGTTCGGTAGCGTCGCGGGTTGAACGCGGAAGCCGTCTGGATCCTTTCCGCGAATCCGCGCTCGATGCCGGCTATGCGCTCACGCGAGGCATGCTGAATCTGGCCGACTCGCTGGGGTTCGAACCGGGTGGGGCTGCGCTCTCGTCCCCCCGGCTCGATATCACGATCGTTCCGCAGGATAGGCGGCAATGATGCACTCAGCATGTCGCCAGGCGGTTCGACGGCGCGCTCAGGCGTTGATGCTGGCAGGCGTTGGGCTATTGGCTGGAGCGCTTGACGGCGCCGCCTTCGCAGGCGATCAGGTCACTCTGTCTCGTCCCGCTCAAGGGCAACCTCCCGACCTGCCTGCGCATCTCGTGACCCAGCTGATCAACCAACAACTCGAGATTGATCGCAGGGTTACGAGTGTGTGGTCGATAGCGGGTCACGGCAATGCTGCGCAGACCCTTGCTGACATTCAAGCGCATTGGGGGCGGGCGGCAGGTGATGCCGTATGGCAAGGCCAACATGCGGGCTGGCTGATGATCGCCCGCCGCGCGGGCGACCGGTTCGATTCGGTTCAGATACGCGAACAGGGAGATCAGATCACCGGGTATGTCACGCGGTGGCGCGACGTGGCGGGGGGCGCGCGCGCTGTGCAGGCTGGTCGTTCCTGGTTGCCGCCCTCGGTCGAGGCTGTGACTGAAGTGGTCTCGGGCGATGCGGGCAGTCGCGTCACAACCTGGGTGGGGTCGTCAAACCACCGGCCTGACAGGCTGCTTGAGCAGTTTGGCGACATTGCACGAGCGCAGGGCTTGCGGCCGGCGGCGCAAGCGCCAGGCCGGTCGGCTTTGCCCAGGTCGTCGGCGTCTGACGCGCGCGCTGCGGCAAAGGCGCCGCTTGGCCCCCAGATCGAGCGCTACGTTGGGCCATCGCTCGAATTTGTCGTCACCCTTGAGGCCACGACCGGCAAAACCGCTGTTGTTGCCCATCGCATGGAGTTCAACCGATGAGTCACTCCCTTGAACGGCGTACGCGGATTGCGGTGCCGGCGCGCCGTATCGCTGGCCAGGCTGCGGCTGAAGTGATGCTGATCTTGTCGCTGGTGATCATGGCCCTGGTTTTGATGCCCGATAACGTCATCGAACGCTTGATGCTTGCAATCGAAGGGCGGTACCAGGCAATCCTCAACCATGCGGGGAAACCATGACCACCGCCCAGTCGCGTCCGGCGCGGTCCGTACTCCGCCTCGCATTGTTGGGCGCTGCGGCGCTTGGCTTTGCCGGGCTGTCCGTAGTGCTCGCAGACCGCCATGTGAGCGAAACCATTGCCCGACAGCAGGCTGCGGCCAAGGTTGCGCCGCCAGCCACAGTGCCGGTGGTGGTCGCCAAGTTCGATCTCATCGCGGGCGAGGCGGTCTCGGCCGACAACATGGCGGTTCGTCCGATTCCGGTCGATCTCGCACCCGGGTCGGCGTTGCGCCCTGAACAGTTTGACGCCAAGTCCGGAATGCGGCTCGCCAGGGGGCTTCGAAGCGGTGAGCCGCTGCTTGCCGAGATCCTTCAGCCTGCTGAAACCGGTGGCCTGTCGGCGCGCGTGAGGCAGGGCATTCGTGCGCTCACTATTTCGGTCGACGACGTGAATGCGGTATCGGGCATGCTCCGACCGGGGGATCGCATCGACCTTCTGTTTTCGGCGCGAGCCCAGGGTGCGGACGCGGGAGCAGCGGTTGAGACGGCGCGGGTCCTGGTACAAAACGTGGCTGTTCTGGCCACCGGTCGGCAACTGAGGCCGGGAGCCGACGAGGGCGGGGCTCGGCCGTTCACCTCAATTACGGTTGAACTTTCCCCCGAGGACGCCACACGGCTGGTGGTGGCGCAACGCACTGGCCGGATTACCGCGCTCCTGAGAAACCCCGATG
>CAMBZS010000005.1 GCA_945872335.1 Bordetella parapertussis
CATCGATCACGGCCGCTGTATAGCGATCGACTCGCCCGCAGGCCTGATTGCCACCCATATTGAGCCGGTTGTGCTTGAGATCATGCCAGGGCGCCCCGGGGCAGCGCTGCCGCCCATCGAGCCGCGGGGCGCAGAGCGCATCGAGCGGATCGGCGAGACGCTCTACCTCTACACTGCGGATTCGTCGCGTGCCGCCATGCTTTCTGCCCTGGGCGATCTGCGGGTGCTGCGCCGCTCAGCCAATCTGGAGGATGTATTTCTCAAGCTCACTGGGCGCGATCTTCGTGATTGATCCTACCCGTGTACTGGCGGTGTACCGTCGCAACCTGCTCGTCTGGCGAAAGCTCGCGCCAGCCAGCCTGGTGGGCAATGTTGCCGAACCGCTGATCACGCTGCTTGCCTTTGGCTATGGCCTCGGTGCTTTTCTGGGCGAGGTCGATGGTGTCCGATACATCGTATTTCTCGCAGCCGGTGCAATCTGCATGAGCACCACGATGGCGGCGAGTTTTGAGTCGCTTTATTCGGCGTTTTCCAGAATGCAGGTGCAGCGCACCTGGGACTCGCTCATGAATGCGCCGGTGGAGCTCGACGATATCCTGGTGGCAGAGTGGCTGTGGGCGGCGAGCAAAGCAACGCTTTCAGGGGTAGCGATCGTGGTGGTGGCGTTTGCGCTGGGTGTGACGCGGGCGCCGACGCTGCCGGCCGTGCTGCCTGTGATCCTGCTCACGGGGCTGTGTTTCGCAGCGATCGGGCTGGTATTCAATGCGCTCGCGCGAGGCTATGACTTTTTTACCTTCTACTTCACGCTCTGCCTGACACCCATGATCTTCATTTCGGGGGTGTACTACCCCACGCATGCGTTGCCGTCGTGGCTGGAAGCCGTGGCGGGCGTGCTTCCGCTTGCGTCCGCTGTGAATCTTGTCCGACCGCTCGTGGTTGGCGAGTGGCCCGCGGCGGTGGCGGGCCCACTCGCGTTGCTCACAGGCTGGACGCTGGCCGCATTCGGGCTTGCCCGATGGCTCACCCGGCGGCGCTTTCGACACACCCTATGAGCACGCCCCGCGATACGCCAACGCCGGTTGAGATCGAGCCTCCTGACAGCGTGGTGCTTGCGATCAGCAACGCGCCAGACACCCAGACTGCGCAGACGCTCGCTCGCGCACTTGTCACAGAGCGCCTTGCGGCTTGCGTGAACGTGCTTGCGCCCTGCGCGTCGATTTATCGCTGGCAGGGCGCAATCGAAGAGGCGTCCGAGGTGCCCATGCTGATCAAGACCACGCGTCGGCGCTGGGTCGCGCTCGAGGCGCGGCTGCGCGAGCTTCACCCCTACGAGGTGCCAGAGCTGATCGCGCTCACCCCCGCGGCGGTATCGCCGGCCTACGCGAGCTGGGTGCTGGGGCAGACCCGGCGCAGCCCTCGGTAAGGGGCCGGCGAATTTGCCTCAGCGAATTCGCCTCAGCGGCTCTGCTTTAACCAGCGCGCCGCATCGAGCGAGAAATAGGTGAGGATGCCGTCGGCGCCTGCGCGTCTCATGGCAAGCAGAGACTCCAGTACCACCGTGCGCTCGTCGAGCCAGCCGTTGGCAGCAGCTGCCTTCAGCATCGCGTATTCGCCGCTTACCTGATAGACATAGGTTGGCACACTGAAGGTGTCCTTCACGCGGCGCACAATGTCGAGATAGGGCATGCCGGGCTTGACCATCACCATGTCCGCACCCTCCTGCAGATCAAAGGCCACTTCGCGAAGCGCCTCATCGGAATTGGCCGGATCCATCTGATAGGTTTTCTTGTCGCTTTTGCCCAGATTGGATGCTGACCCGACCGCATCGCGAAACGGCCCGTAGAAGCCTGAGGCATATTTGGCCGAATAGGCCATGATTCGGGTGTGAATGTGGCCGCCGGCTTCCAGCGCAGCGCGGATTGCGCCGATTCGACCGTCCATCATGTCGGAGGGCGCCACGATATCGACCCCCGACTGTGCCTGAACCAGCGCCTGCTCGGTGAGGATGCCCGAGGTCTGGTCGTTGATGACATAGCCATTCGCGTCGATCACCCCGTCCTGACCATGGCTGGTGTAAGGATCGAGGGCGACGTCGGTGAGCACGCCGAGCTCGGGGAAGCGCCGCTTGAGATCGGCAACCGCGCGCGGGACGAGGCCGTCGGGATTGGCCGCCTCGCGACCGTCGGGCGTCTTGAGTGCCGGATCGATGACCGGAAACAGTGCGAGCACCGGTATGCCCAGTTCAAGACACTGCTCCGCAACCGGTGCCAGAAGATCAATCGACAGGCGCTCAACCCCGGGCATCGAGGCAACTGGCTGGCGAACGCCCTTTTCGTCTAGGACAAACACCGGGTAAATCAAGTTGTCCGGGCTGAGCCGATGTTCACGGACAAGCCGTCTGGAGAAGTCATCTCGACGATTCCGTCGCAATCGGGTGGCAGGAAATGCTCCAAACGTTGAAAAATCGTTTCCCATCGACGAATTCCCCTCTCTCACGATCAACTAATTTTTGACCCGGTTTGTCCACGACGTATCATGGACAACAGATGATTTTTGGTCATCTCCCGCTTCTCCTCCCTGAGCGGGCGCCCTCCGGCTCGGAAGGCATTCGTCCCCGAACGTTCAGGCGTTCGGGGCTTTTTTTGCCCGCGCTCGGCGCGCGCCTCAGGGCACCGGCTCACCCGCCTCGACAATCCAGCTTTCGAGCAACGCGCGTACCGACTCCACACCAAGGCCAGTGTTGGCCGAAAAGGCGGTCAGCGTCAAGTTGAGATGACGAACAATGTCGTCAAGGGATTGCTTCACGCTCGCGAGCGTCCGGCTGCGCTCGGCGTTTCCCAGCTTGTCTGATTTGGTAAGCAGCACCAGGACACGCTGGTGGGGCGGGATGAAATCGAGCAACTGGCGATCGAGCGCGGTGACGCCACGCCGGCAGTCCATGACCAGCACGATGCCAGCCAGGCTTGAGCGCGCCTCGAGATAGCGGCCGGCCAGGCGATCCCAGCCAGCCCGAACTGTCGCGGGGGTGGCGGCGTATCCGTAACCGGGCGCGTCCACCAAATAACCGGCGGCCTCACGATGCTCGGGGCCCACCGCGAAAAAATTGAGCGCCTGGGTGCGGCCGGGCGTCTTGCTTGAAAAGGCGAGACGCCGCCGCTGGCAGAGCGTGTTGATTGCAGAAGACTTGCCGGCGTTCGAGCGACCGACAAACACCACCTCGGGCGCGCCCGGGGGCGGGAGTTGGTCGAGACGCGCGACCGTGGTGGCAAAACGCGCGGTGAGAAGAAGCGATGACACGGGAAGGGCCTAGCGCGCGAGCAAGCCGCGCGGTGAAAGGGGCCGGCTGCCTGAAAAGGCGCCCGCGCGACCCGTGGGTTGGAAGACGCCAATGCCGAGCCGGCTTTGCGAGCTCGGTCGTCGGCTGTCGATCTCCGGCGGTATTGTACAATTTCGGGTTTGTGTCTCGCCGCACCAGGTCCGCCATGCTCCGTTCTGCCTCGATCGTCGCCTCTATCCTGACTGCGCTCGGCCTTGCCGTGAGTTCGACCACGCTTGCCCAGTCAGCGGGCAAACCCGACCTGAAGAAAGGCGCTGACATCGCCTCCCAGGTCTGCGCCGGCTGCCATGGTGCCGACGGCAACAGCCCCACACCCGCAAACCCGAAGCTCGCCGGCCAACATGCCGAGTATCTCGCCAAGCAGCTGGCCAACTTCAAGGCGAAGCCCGGCGCGAAAGAGCCGGAGCGCAACAATGCCATCATGGGGGCGTTCGCCGCCCAGCTGTCGGCAGACGATATGCGTAATGTGTCTGCTTTCTATGCCTCGCAACCTCTTGCGCCGGCTGCCGCGCGCGACAAGACCCTGGTCGAACTCGGGCGCAATATCTACCGAGGCGGCATTGCGGCGAAGGGTGTTCCGGCGTGCGCGGGCTGCCATGGCCCGAGCGGTGCTGGCCTGCCCGCCCAATATCCCCGGCTTCAGGGCCAATATGCCGAGTACACCGAGTCCCAGCTGACAGGTTTCCGGCAGGGCACGCGCGCGAACAACGCGTCCATGACCGCCATCTCGGCGCGGCTCTCCGATATCGAAATCAAAGCGGTTTCCGACTACATCGCCGGTCTCAGGTAAGGCGGGCGCGCGCCCCGCGGGCGCGCTGCACTCGGCCCCGCCGCGCTACCGCCCCGCCATCTTCCCGTGCTTGTGCGGGATGGCTGCGGAAGATGCAGCGCCCCGGCGCACCGATATTCGACAGGTCTGGGCCAGACAGTTCGTCTTGCCTTGGCAGGGCGCTTGGGCCATTGCGTTGTGGGGGTGTTCACGCGCGCCTCGGGTCGGCTCTGAGAAGATCACACACTACCTCTAGGAGCCGACATGCTGATACGAACGCACGATGCGAGCACGCCGCCGGTCTCGGACATCACGCCGCGTGAGGTCTGGCGTAACCGGCGCCAACTGCTTGCGGCCGCGGGCGGGACTGCGCTCGGGGCAGCGCTACCCGCACTCGCGTCAACGCCGGCGCAGGCCTCCAGCGCCATCATGCAGGGCGGCGACCCCAAGGCGCAGAAGCTTGCAGCGACCGCCTCGAAACTCTCCACCCCCGAGCGTGCCACGCCCTACAAGGTCGTGACCACCTACAACAATTTCTACGAGTTCGGCACCGAGAAGGACGATCCGGTCAAACACGCCCATCGTCTGCGCACGCGCCCCTGGTTGGTTCGCGTCGAGGGCGAGGTGGCCAAGCCTCGCAGCTTCGACATCGAAGAGCTTCTCACGCTCGCGCCGCTCGAGGAACGCATTTACCGCATGCGCTGTGTCGAGGGTTGGTCGATGGTCATCCCCTGGGTCGGCTATCCGCTCGCCGAATTGATCCGGCGGGTCGAGCCCACCTCGAAGGCGCGCTATGTTGAATTCGTGACACTCGCCGACCCGAAACAGATGAACGGGCTCGCGATTCCGGTGATCAGCTGGCCCTACATGGAAGCGCTGCGGCTTGACGAAGCCATGCACCCGCTGACCCTTTTTACGGTCGGGCTATATGGTGAGGTGCTGCCCAACCAGAATGGCGCGCCGGTGCGCCTGGTCGTACCCTGGAAGTACGGTTTCAAGAGCGCCAAGTCGCTGGTAACCATCCGTTTCGTCGAGAAGCAGCCCAACACCAGCTGGATGCGCTCATCGCCCGAGGAATACGGCTTCTATTCCAACGTCAATCCAGAGGTGAGCCATCCCCGCTGGTCGCAGGCGACCGAGCGCAGGCTCGGCGAGGACGGTTTCATGCAGCGCCGCCGCCCCACGCTGATGATGAACGGCTATGCCGATCAGGTTGGCAGCCTCTACGCCGGCATGGATCTGCGTCGCAACTTCTGACGCAGCCGGACGCGTCCGTGCGGCTGTCGATCCCCTGGATCCGCGGTCTGGTGATCGCGGCCTCGATGCTGCCGATGTTGCGGCTGGTGCTCTGGCCAGCGCTGGATCGGGCGGGCGCCAACCCGGTTGAGTTTGTGACCCGCTCAAGCGGCACCTGGACCCTGGTGTTCCTGCTCCTTGCCCTGTCGGTGAGTCCGCTGCGGCGACTCACCGGGGCTGGGTGGCTGATGCGGCTGCGTCGCCCGCTCGGACTGGCAAGCTTTGCCTACGCTCTGGCCCACCTTGCAACCTGGGTATGGCTTGAGCACTGGTTTGAGATCGCTCCGATGATCAGCGATGTGCTCAAGCGCCCTTTCATCACTGCCGGGTTTGCTGCGCTGGTCCTGCTGATTCCGCTCGCCCTCACGTCGACTGATGCGATGGTTCGCAGGCTGGGGCGCCGATGGTCGACGCTCCACCAGCTGGTCTATGCAGCTGCGGTGCTCGCGGTGCTTCATTACTGGTGGCACAAGGCTGGCAAGGCGGATGTGACCGAGCCGGCGCTCTATGCGCTGGCGCTTGCTGTGCTCCTCGGGTGGCGCGTCGTGGCGCGCCTGCGCCGCTGACGGTCTCTCCCCCGTCAGTCGGGCAGACGGTGCTCGAGTGCAAACAGCGACTCGATGGATTCACGCTCGCGGATGAGGTGCACGCGGGCGCCATCGACCAACACCTCGGCAGCACGCGGCCGGGTGTTGTAGTTGGAGCTCATGGCCATGCCGTAGGCGCCAGCGGACATGACCGCAAGCAGGTCGCCCTCGGCAAGGCAGAGCTGTCGGCCGCGCGCGAGCCAGTCGCCCGACTCGCAGACCGGACCGACGATATCGAACAGTGCCGATTTGCCCTGGCGCGGCCGGACCGGTTGCACGCCGTGCCAGGCTTCATAAAGCGCTGGCCGCATGAGATCGTTCATGCCGGCATCCACGATCGCGAAGTTGCGCTCGCCGTTTTGCTTCAGGTACTCGACCCGGGTGAGCAGCACACCGGCGTTGCCCACGATCGAACGTCCAAACTCGAACAGGATTTCGTAGCGGGCGCCGCGCGGGTGCGCATCGAGCCGCGCGAATACGGCATCGATCAACGCTGCCCGTGAGGGCGGCTCCTCGTCGTCGTAGCAGATGCCCAGGCCGCCGCCCAGGTCGATGTGGTGCAGTTCGATGCCCGCCGCGTGCAGGCGGTCAACGAGTTCGAGCACTTTGTCGAGTGCCGCGGTGAACGGTGCGAGGCTCGTGATCTGTGAGCCGATGTGACAGTCGATACCGACCACATCAAGGTGCGGCAGCGCGCATGCCCGCTGATACGCGGCGAGTGCGTCTTCATGCGGGATGCCGAACTTGTTTTCGCGAAGACCTGTGGAAATGTAGGGGTGCGTGCCCGCGTCGACATCGGGGTTGACGCGCAGAGACACGGGCGCGCGCCGCCCCATCTCGCCCGCAATCCGGTCTAGCCGCACAAGCTCTGCCTGCGACTCGACATTGAAGCAGCGAACGCCGGCCGTGAGGGCTTCGCGAATCTCGGCGTGGGATTTGCCGACGCCAGAAAACACGGTTCGCGCCGCGCTGCCGCCAGCGGCGAGCACACGGCGCAGTTCGCCGGCCGAGACAATGTCAAAGCCCGCCTGCTCGCGTGCGAGCAGATCGATCACGGCGAGATTGGAATTGGCCTTGAGCGCATAGCAGACCAGCACTCGCCGCCCGGCGCAGGCCGCCGAGAATTCTCGCCAGGCGTCGGTGATGGCGCGGCGCGAGTAGACATAGCAGGGCGTGCCAAACTGCGCAGCAAGCGCATCAAGCGGCACGTCTTCGGCATAGAGCTGGCCGTTGCGAGGCAGGAAAGCATTCATCGGTTGGCGGGCGCAGCAGGCGCCGCGCTGGATGGGTTGGAAAAATCAGGCGGCGGACGAACTGCGCAGGGCGGCGGGCTGCCGTCTGCGCAGGGACGCTTGGGCAGCGGACTGGGGGTGAGAGGCCCTTTGGTACCGCAGCCGGCCAGCGCGATGAGCGCCAGCAGGGCGGTGGTGAGTAGAATCCGCGACCGGAACTGCCGGGATTGCGCGGTGGTCGTTGCAGTCATCAGCGCCGCTACCCGGGCAGGCCCCTCCTCCATGACCAAGGCAGTCTAGCATGAGCACCGAAGCGCCCTTCGAACACCTGATCGACCAGACCCTGCGGGCCATCGAGGACGCCCTCGACGCCTCGGCGCTCGACATCGACACCCACCGCAGCGGGCCGGTGCTTACGCTGGAGTTTGATGACGACTCGAAGATCGTGATCAATGGTCAGGAAGCGGTGCGTGAACTGTGGGTGGCCTGCCGCGCTGGCGGCTTTCACTTTCGGCGCGAGGCCGGCCAATGGTTGGATACGCGTGGTGCCGGCGAGCTCTTTGCCTGCCTGTCGCGCTGGGTGAGCGCGCAGGGTGGCGTAGCTGTCAGGCTCGCCGGGCGCTGACGAGGCGAAGGGCGACGGGCGACGATCAGCGTCGCGGCTCGGCCAGTGCCGCGGTCACGGGAGCATCGCCCCGCCACTGCACACCCGAGTCGATCCGCGGCGCAGGCGGCGGGGGGACCGCGGCGGGTCGCTCATCGACCCCGAGGCTGCGAATTCCCTGTCCGGGTCGCGTTTCGGTGAGATAAAACTCGCCATCGAGCTTCACCACACCAGGCGGTTGCACGCGTGCGATGTCGGGCGAGCGCGAGAGTGCCTGACCCATGTAGCTGATCCAGATGGGGAGCGCGAGGCCGCCGCCGGTTTCGCGCTCGCCGAGCTTTCTGGGTTGGTCATGACCAACCCAGACCGCGGCTGCGATCGCTGGGTTGTAGCCCACGAACCAGGCGTCATGTGCATCGTTGGTGGTGCCGGTCTTGCCCGCCAGATCGTGACGCTTGAGCGATTGCGCCCGCATGGCAGTGCCGTTTGAGACCACGGTCTGGAGCAGACTGTCGACCAGGAACGCGTTGCGGGCGTCGATCGCCCGGCGTGCTTCCTCACCCGCCCGCCCGGGGCGTGCCAGGGCGAGCACCCGGCCCTGCGCGTCGGTGATGCGCGTGATGAGATAGGGATCAACCCGGTAGCCACCGTTGGCAAACACCGAGTAGCCAGCCGCCATCTGGAGCGGCGTCACCGATCCTGCGCCCAGGGCCATCGTGAGATAGGGCGGGTGGCGCTCTGCATCAAAGCCGAACCGGGTGACATAGGATTGTGCATAGTTCGGGCCAATGGCATCAATCAGCCGGATCGAGACCATGTTCTTGGACTTGGCCATAGCCTCGCGCAGCGTCATCGGGCCTTCGAAGCGGCCATCATAATTCTTGGGCTCCCAGAGCCGGTCGCCGGTTCGGCGCGGATCGATCTGGACGGGCGCGTCGTTCACGATGGAGCTGGTGAGAAAGCCCTTTTCGAGCGCCGCCGAAAAGATGAAGGGCTTGAAGCTTGACCCGGGCTGGCGCCAGGCCTGCGTGACGCGATTGAACTTGTTCCGGGAAAAATCAAACCCACCCACCATGGCCCGGACCGCACCATCAACCGGACTGATTGCCACCAGCGCTGCCTCGACATCAGGGAGCTGGCTGATTTCAAACTGGCCGTTGCGAGTTTCGACGATGCGGACCAGGGAACCGCGGCGGATTCGACGGGCGGGTGCCGCCCGGTCGGTGAGCGCGTTGGCGACAAAGCGCAGGCCCTCGCCCTGGATGCTGACCGGTTCGGTATTGCGGCCGCGCGTGACGGTCACGCGGCCCGCCGAGGCCTGCAGCACCACCGCAGCGATGAACTCATCGACATCGTCCGCTTCGCCCAGCGCGGTTTCGATCTGTTCTTCGGCTCGCCGTGCATTGGTTGAAAGCTCGATCTGCGCTTCGGGTCCACGGTAGCCGTAGCGCCGGTCATATTCGAGCAGTCCGGCCCGGACCGCCGCGTTGGCGGCACGCTGCTCGGCAGCGATCAGGGTGGTGTGCACCACCAGTCCTGCGGAGTAGGTGTCCTCGCGGAACTGCTCCCAGGCAAGCTGCCGCGCCATTTCCGCGGCGTGCGGCGCGAGCGGCAGCAGCTCCTGGCGGGGCTTGGCGAGCCGTAGCGGCTCGTCGAGGGCGGACTGGTACTGCGCATCGGTGAGGAACCCGGCGTCACGCATGCGGCGCAGGATGTAGCGCTGTCGCTCGGTGGCGCGCTTGGGGTTGACCATTGGGTTGAACCGGGAGGGCGCCTTGGGCAGTCCGGCGAGCATCGCCGCCTGCCCCGCGCTCAGTTCGGCGAGCGGCTTGCCGAAGTAGGTTTGCGCGGCCGCCGCGAAGCCATAGGCGCGCTTGCCGAGAAAAATCTGGTTGATGTAGAGCTCGAGGATCTGTTCCTTGCTGAGCGTTTCCTCAATCCGCAGCGCAATCAGAATCTCGACGATCTTACGGGTGTAGGTACGCTCGGGTGACAGAAAAAATTCACGCGCGAGTTGCATCGTGATGGTGCTTGCCCCCTGCTCGGTGCCGCCCGACAGCAGATTGACCACCGCGGCCCGCGCCACACCGATCAGATCGATGCCCACATGCTCGAAAAAGCGCGCGTCTTCGGCGGCGACGATGGCGTTTTTCATGACCTCGGGGACGTCCTGCACGCGTACGAAGGTGCGCCGCTCCTCGCCAAATTCGCCGATCAGGACGCCGTCGGCTGTGAGGATGCGAAGCGGAATGCGCGGCTTGTAGTCGAGGAGCGAGTCAAGCGGTGGCAACCGGTCGTTGATGAGCAGGGTGGCGAGCGACCCGGTGAGCACGATGGCGGCGGCCAGCGCGAAGGGCGCCACAGCCAGCGCGAGCAGCAGACGCCCCAGGCGAAAGGGCCGCTTGGCGGGGGGAGGCGCGGGTCCAGAGTCTGGCGGGGGCGATCGACGGGTCATGACAAACCGGCGCGGGGTACGCGCCCGGTTCCGGCGGGGGATCCCAAATTATACGGGGGCCTTTTCTGATTTAATCCGTAACCGTGCGCAACATCATTCTCATCGGCATGATGGGATCAGGAAAATCCACCGTCGGTCGGCGGCTTGCCTCGACACTCGGCCGCCCGTTTGTCGACGCAGATACCGTACTTGAACGGCGCTGTGGCGTTCCGATCTCGACCATCTTCGAACTGGAGGGAGAGGACGGCTTTCGCCGTCGCGAAGCGCAACTGATCGCGGAACTCGCGCAGCCCTCGGGCTGTGTGCTTGCCACGGGCGGTGGCGCCGTCCTCAATGCCGACAGCCGCGCGCTGCTCCACCGCGAGGGGTTCGTGGTGTATCTGCAGGCGGGGCTTTCCGACCTCTGGCAGCGGCTGCGCCGCGACCGGGCGCGCCCCCTTCTTCGCACCAGCGATCCGAGGGCGCGCGTCGAGGCGCTGGTGGAGCAGCGCGACCCGCTTTATCGCGAGGCCGCGCACCGTGTCATTCCCACTGGCCGACAGCCGGTCGATCGTACCGTTGCCGACATCCTGGCCGCGCTGCCCCCCGACCTTGCAGCCGATGCCCGGCCGGCGGATCCGTCGGTGTCCGATGCAGCCTGAGCAGGCCGGGTTCGAGACCCGGCGAGCCTGCCTCGAAGTCCCTCTTCCAGGAATCATTTCATGAGTGTTCATCGTCTTGAGGTTGCGCTGGGCGAACGCAGCTACCCGATTCTGGTGGGTCCGGGACTGCTCGAGGGAGGCGCGGAGCTCGCGGGGCTGGCCGCCGGCCGCCAGGTGGCCATCGTGACCAACGCAAGGGTCGATGCGCTGTACGGCGAGCGGCTGCGCAGCGCGGTCGGGCGTGCCTCGCCCGCCACCTGCATCACGATTGCACTCGAGGAGGGCGAGCAGCACAAGGACTGGGCGTCGCTCAACCGGGTGTTCGACGAGCTTCTCGCCGCGCAGTTCGACCGACGCTGCCTGATCGTGGCGCTGGGGGGCGGGGTGGTGGGCGACACGGCGGGGTTTGCTGCGGCAACCTACCAGCGCGGCGTCGACTTTGTCCAGGTGCCCACGACGCTGCTCGCGCAGGTCGACTCATCGGTGGGCGGCAAGACCGCGATCAACCACCCGCGCGGCAAGAACATGATCGGCGCTTTCCATCAGCCGCGGCTGGTGCTTGCCGATACCGACACGCTTGCGAGCCTGCCCGCGCGTGAACTGTCGGCGGGCATTGCTGAAATGCTCAAGCACGGCGCGATCGCCGACCCCCACTATCTCGCGGTTCTGGAGGCCGACATGGCACGGCTGCGTGCCGGGGATGCGGCCGCACTTGCCGCCGCGGTGGTTCGGTCCTGCGAAATCAAGGCGGGCGTGGTGGGGGCTGATGAGCGTGAGTCGGGTCTGCGCGCCATTCTCAACTTCGGCCACACCTTCGGTCACGCCATCGAAGCGGGTGCCGGTTATGGGCAGTGGCTGCACGGCGAGGCGGTGGGAGCCGGCATGGTGATGGCAGCTGATCTGTCGCATCGCCTGGGTCTCGTCGGCGCGGCTGTGCCCGAGCGGCTGCGGGCCGCGGTGGTGGCGGCGGGATTGCCGGTCGAGGGGCCGGGCTGGCCCGCAGAGCGCTATGTGCAGCTGATGAGCGTCGACAAAAAGGCCTCGCAGGGTATTCCGAAGTTTGTGCTGCTCGAGGCGCTGGGCCGCGCGGTGGTGCGTTCGGCACCCGCCGATCTGGTTCATCAGACCTTGCGCGCCTGCTCGGCGGCGCACTGAGCGCGCGGGCGCCCCAAGTGGTCGGGGTCACAGGGTTGCCGCGCGCGGTCTGGGCGGCCGATCCGGCTCGATCGGCCGGGCGAATGCATGCGGAGCCCCCTGCTGGGGGCCGAACGGCTTTTCAGCGCGACCGTGACCGGATCGTGCATTGCACGGCCTTTCGAAGGCTGGAATACAAGACGCAGGTGTTCATCAATCACGAAGGTGATCTGTACCGCACGCGGCTCACGCATTCGATCGAGGTGGCGCAGATTGCCCGGACGGTCGCGCGCGCGCTGGGCCTCGATGAGGATCTCACCGAAGCCGTCTCGCTCGCCCATGATCTGGGACACACGCCGTTCGGTCACGCCGGACAGGACGCGCTGGACTTCGCCATGGCGCGCTGGGGGGGCTTTGAACATAACCTGCAGTCGCTCCGGGTGGTCGACGAGCTTGAGCAGCGCTATGCCGCGTTTGACGGGCTCAATCTGAGCTTCGAGACCCGCGAGGGCATTCTCAAGCGCTGCCGGCCTGAACTCGCCCAGGCACTGGGGGAGGTGGCGGGGCGGTTCCTGCGCGGGGGGTCACCCTGCCTGGAGGCGCAGATTGCCAACCTCGCCGATGAAATCGCCTACAGCAACCATGATGTCGACGATGGCCTGCGGGCCGGGTTGATCGACCAGGAGGCGCTGCAGACGGTTGACCTTTTCTCACGCCACCGCCGTACCGTCCTCGAGCGCTATCCGGCGCTGGCCGAGCGCAGGCTGGTGCACGAGACCATCCGCCGGATGATCAGCGAATTGATCGAAGACCTGACCGCCGAGACCGTGCGACGGGTGTCGGCGGCGGGCGTGGGAACCCTTGACGCGGTTCGCGCGAGCCCGCCGCTCGCCGCTTTTTCGGCGCCGATCCGGCGTGACCTCAGCCAGCTCAAGCGCTTTCTCGCCGAGCGGCTCTATCAGCACCCCCGCGTGGAGGCCGTGATGGATGCAGCGCGCGCGGTGGTGGGTGAACTGTTCGAAAGCTATCGCGCCCAGCCCCAGGCCTTGCCCGCCGAGCACCGCGAACGGTTCAGCCGGCTCGGCGAACGCGCGATCGCCGACTACATCGCCGGCATGACCGACCGGTTTGCGATTCGCGCGCATCACGAACTCACCGGCCGGCGGGTTCCCGAGTTCGACGCCGTGCAGGTCGATGCCGGGTAAGCGGCGCGCTCGGCTATCAGCGGGCACGTCCGCGATATACTTTAAAGTTCGACTGTAAAAAACCGCAACCGCGGCCCGGGCTCTTCCGCAGCGCGCAAAATCCGCCTGGCGGGAGTGCATCCAGGTCGCGCTGGCCAACTTGGGTTTTCGACTGTAATCGGGCGAAATACCCAGCCGGCGGAGGTCATGGCGCAGTGCCGCATCGATGGGCGTTCTCATCATCAGGCGGCCGGCGGACCGCCCGACGGTGCGGCCGCGGAAACGTGCATGACCAACACCGTCCGGTCAAAGGGTTCTGGAGCTTAGACATGTCCTCACTGAGCAGTGCGCAGCCTTCCGTCCCTGGAATTCAGGGGCTCTACGATCCCGCGAACGAACACGATTCGTGCGGCGTGGGTTTCGTTGCCCATATCAAGGGCAAGAAAAGCCATCGCATCATCGAGCAGGGTTCGCAGATTCTCTGCAACCTCGATCATCGCGGTGCGGTGGGCGCCGACCCCCTGATGGGTGACGGTGCAGGCATGCTGATCCAGATCCCCGACCAGTTCTTCCGCGAGGAAATGGCGCGTCAGGGCGTGGCGCTGCCGCCGGCCGGAGAGTATGGCGTTGGCATGGTGTTCCTGCCCAAGGAACACGCGTCGCGGCTTGCCTGCGAGCAGGAAATGGAGCGTGCGATTCGGGCTGAAGGGCAAATTCTGCTTGGCTGGCGTGATGTCCCGATAGACCGTGATATGCCCATGTCGCCCACGGTGAAGGCCAAAGAGCCCATCATTCGCCAGGTGTTCATCGGTCGCGGCCCCGACGTGATGGTGACCGATGCGCTGGAGCGAAAGCTCTACGTCATCCGCAAGACCGCAAGCCATGCCATCCAGAAGCTTTCCCTCGCGCACGGCAAGGAATACTTCGTGCCGTCCATGTCGGCACGCACCATTGTCTACAAGGGTCTCTTGCTGTGCGGCCAGGTCGTGCAGTACTACCGCGACCTGCAGGATCCGCGCGTGGTGTCGGCCTTCGCCCTGGTGCATCAGCGCTTCTCCACCAACACTTTCCCCGAGTGGCCGCTTGCCCACCCCTACCGGATGGTTGCGCACAACGGCGAAATCAACACGGTCAAGGGCAACTACAACTGGCTGCGCGCGCGCGAGGGCGTGATGCGCTCAGCGGTGCTGGGTGAGGATCTCGCCAAGCTGTATCCCGTGGTCTATGCGGGCCAGTCTGACACCGCCACCTTCGACAACTGTCTGGAGTTGCTGGTGATGGCGGGCTACCCCATCGCGCAGGCGGTCATGATGATGATCCCCGAGGCCTGGGAGCAGCACACGCTCATGGACGCCAAGCGGCGCGCGTTCTACGAGTTTCATGCAGCCATGATGGAGCCCTGGGATGGGCCGGCGGCCATCGCCTTCACCGATGGCCGCCAGATTGGTGCCACGCTCGATCGGAACGGACTGCGTCCGGCGCGTTACTGCGTGACCGATGACGACATGGTGATCATGGCCTCGGAATCGGGCGTGCTGCCCATTCCCGAGAGCCGGATCGTCAAGAAGTGGCGTCTGCAGCCGGGCAAGATGTTTCTGATCGATCTCGAGCAGGGCCGCATCATCGACGACGCAGAGCTCAAGTCACAGCTTGCCAACAGCAAGCCCTACCGCGAGTGGATCGAGGCGATTCGCGTCAAGCTCGATGAAATCGGTTCACTTGATGCCGACATCGAGGCCGACCGCCGGGAGCTCGCACCGGCCGTGCCGCTTCTCGATCGCCAGCAGGCCTTTGGCTACACCCAGGAAGACCTCAAGTTCCTGATGACGCCGATGGCAGTGAGCGGCGAGGAAGCCGTGGGCTCAATGGGCAATGACTCGCCGCTCGCGGTGCTGTCGGCCAAAAACAAGCCGCTGTTCAACTATTTCAAGCAGCTCTTCGCGCAGGTCACCAATCCGCCGATCGATCCGATCCGTGAGCAGATGGTGATGTCGCTGGTGTCGTTTGTGGGGCCGCGGCCCAACCTGCTTGATCTGAACAACATCAATCCGCCGATCCGGCTCGAGCTCTCGCAGCCGGTGCTCGACTTCGACGAAATGTCGAGGCTGCGCCACATCGAGCACTACACCGGCGACAAGTTCCGCGCCTACACGCTCGACATCACCTATCCGGTGGAGTGGGGTGCCGAAGGCATCGAGGCGCGCATTGCGTCGCTTTGCGCCGAAGCGCGTGATGCGGTGCGCTCGGGCTACAACATCCTGATCGTTTCCGACCGTGCGGTGAGCAGTGCGCGGGTCGCGATTCCGGCGCTTCTTGCCACCAGCGCCGTTCACCTGGATCTGGTCGACAACGGCCTTCGCACCTCCGCCGGCCTGGTGGTGGAAACCGGCTCGGCGCGCGAGGTGCATCATTTTGCGCTCCTTGCGGGCTATGGCGCCGAGGCGATCCACCCCTATCTCGCGCTTGAGACGCTTGCCGACATGGCTCGTGGCCTGCCTGGCGACCTGGGTCCCGAGAAGGCGACCAAGCACTATGTGAAGGCGGTGGGCAAAGGTCTCATGAAGGTCATGTCCAAGATGGGCATCTCCACCTACATGAGCTATTGCGGCGCGCAGATTTTCGAAGCAGTGGGGCTCTCGGATGCACTGGTCGCCCGCTACTTCGCCGGCACGCCGTCCAAGGTGGGCGGCATCGGCATTTTCGAGGTGGCCGAGGAGGCGCTGCGCCTTCATCGCTCGGCATTCGGCAACGACCCGGTGCTGGCCCGCGCGCTCGATGCGGGCGGCGAGTATGCATTCCGGATCCGCGGCGAAGACCACATGTGGACGCCCGATTCCATCGCGAAACTCCAGCACGCCACCCGCTCGGGGAGCTTCTCCACCTATCGCGAATATGCGCAACTCATCAACGATCAGAGCGTGCGGCACATGACGCTGCGCGGCCTGTTCGATTTCCGCTTCGACCACTGTCAGTCGGTGGCCATCGAGGAAGTTGAACCGGCCGCCGATATCGTCAAGCGCTTTGCAACCGGCGCCATGTCGCTGGGCTCGATCTCCACCGAGGCGCACACCACGCTGGCCGTTGCCATGAACCGGATCGGCGGCAAGTCGAACACCGGCGAAGGCGGCGAGGATGAAATGCGTTATCGCGCCGAAATGCGCGCGGGTACCTCTGTGGTCAAGGACGGCGATACCGTGGGCAGCGTGATCGGGCGCGACCGTGTCGAGGCCGACATCGCCCTGAAGGCGGGCGATTCGCTGCGCTCCAAAATCAAGCAGGTTGCCTCGGGCCGATTTGGTGTCACGGCCGAATATCTCGCAAGCGCCGACCAGATCCAGATCAAGATGGCGCAGGGCGCAAAGCCCGGCGAGGGCGGGCAACTGCCCGGGCACAAGGTGTCCGACTACATCGGCAAGCTCCGGTATTCGGTCCCGGGCGTGGGTCTCATTTCACCGCCGCCACACCATGACATCTATTCCATCGAAGATCTCGCGCAACTGATCCACGACCTGAAAAACGCCAACTCTCGGGCCTCGATCTCGGTGAAGCTGGTGTCGGAAATCGGTGTCGGGACGGTAGCCGCTGGCGTGGCCAAGGCCAAGGCCGACCATGTCGTGATTGCCGGCCATGATGGCGGCACCGGCGCTTCGCCACTATCGTCCATCAAGCATGCCGGCACACCCTGGGAACTGGGCCTCGCTGAAACCCAGCAGACGCTTGTTCTGAACGGGCTTCGTGGCCGCATCCGCGTGCAGGCCGATGGCCAGATGAAGACTGGCCGCGACGTGGTGATTGGCGCGCTCCTGGGGGCGGACGAGTTCGGGTTTGCCACGGCGCCGCTGGTGGTCGAGGGCTGCATCATGATGCGCAAGTGCCACCTGAACACCTGCCCCGTGGGGGTTGCAACCCAGGATCCGGTGCTGCGCAAGCGTTTCCAGGGCAAGCCCGAGCATGTGGTGAACTATTTCTTCTTCGTCGCCGAAGAGGTGCGCGAGCTGATGGCGCGTCTGGGCGTACGCCGGTTTGACGACCTGATCGGGCGCGCTGATCTGCTGGACATGAGGAAAGGCGTTTCGCACTGGAAAGCCCGCGGGCTTGATTTCTCGCGCATCTTCCATCAGCCCGCGGTGGCGGCCGATGTGCCGCGCCGGCAGGTGGACACGCAGGACCACGGGCTTTCGCATGCGCTTGACAACAAGATGATCGAGCTGGCGAAGCCCGCGCTCGAGCGTCGGGAGAAGGTGTCATTCATCCTGCCGATCCGCAACGTGAATCGCACAGCCGGCACGATGCTCTCGGGCGAAGTGGCGCGCCGCTATGGTCACGATGGCCTGGCCGACGACTGCATTCATGTGCAGCTGAAGGGCACGGCTGGCCAGAGCTTTGGCGCCTTCCTCGCGCGCGGCATCACGCTCGATCTGGTGGGCGAGGGCAACGACTATGTCGGCAAGGGCCTGTCAGGCGGGCGCGTGATCGTGCGTCCTACCAATGACTTCCGCGGCGCTTCCGACCAGAACATCATCGTTGGCAACACCGTGCTCTACGGCGCGATCGAGGGCGAGGCCTTTTTCAGTGGCGTGGCGGGCGAGCGGTTTGCCGTGCGCAATTCCGGCGCGACCGCGGTGGTCGAGGGCACCGGCGATCATGGTTGCGAATACATGACCGGCGGCACGATCGTGGTGCTGGGCGCAACCGGGCGCAACTTCGCAGCGGGCATGTCGGGCGGTATCGCCTACGTCTACGATCCCGAAGGCGTGTTTGAGTCGCACTGCAATCTTTCCATGGTGGCGCTCGAGCGGGTTCGCTCCACCAAAGATCAACTCGAGCAGACCGATCCCTCAAGCTGGCACAAGGGCGAGTGCGACGAAATCATCCTGAAAGGGCTGATCGACAAGCATTTTCTGCTGACCGGCAGCGACAAGGCGAGGCGACTCCTCGAGAACTGGGAGCAGGCGCGCGCTGCGTTCGTGAAAGTGTTCCCGAACGAGTACCGACGCGCGCTCGGCGAAATCAACACCAAGGCGGCAGCGGCGCCGCGTCCCGCCAAGGTGAGCGCCTGAGCGAACGGGGCGGACACGCAGGCGGGCCCTCCGGGCTTACATTGCCTGGCCCGCACGAGCAGAGACAACGCAACTACGACGGATAGGCAGTCAATCATGGGTAAGGTCACCGGATTTCTGGAGTTCGAGCGGCTCGAAGAGGCGTACGAAGATACGAGTGCGCGCGTTCATCACTATCGCGAGTTCGTGCTGCACCTTGATGACGCAGCGGCTGCGCGTCAGGGTGCGCGCTGCATGGACTGCGGTATCCCCTTTTGCCAGAACGGCTGCCCGATCAACAACATCATCCCCGACTGGAACGATCTGGTGTATCGGGGCGATTGGCGGCAGGCGATCGACACCCTTCATTCCACCAACAACTTCCCTGAATTCACCGGGCGGGTGTGTCCGGCGCCGTGCGAGGCGGCGTGCACGCTCAACATCAACAACGACCCGGTGGGCATCAAGTCGATCGAGCACGCGATCATCGACAAGGCCTGGGAGATGGGCTGGGTGCAGCCACAGCCCGCGGCGGTCAAGACCGGCAAGCGGGTGGCTGTGATCGGGTCAGGTCCTGCCGGGCTCGCGTGCGCGCAGCAGCTTGCGCGGGCCGGTCATGATGTGACGGTGTTCGAGAAGAATGACCGATTGGGCGGGTTGCTGCGCTACGGCATTCCCGACTTCAAGATGGAGAAGACGCACATCGATCGCCGGGTCGAGCAGATGGAAGCCGAAGGCGTCACCTTCCGCACCGGCGTCCTGGTGAGTCGCGAACCGCTTGCACCCATCATCACCAGCTGGGCGCGTGAAACGCTCCATCCCGATCAGCTGCTGCGCGAGTTCGATGCAGTGGTGCTCGCGGGGGGCGCCGAGCAGCCCCGCGATTTGCCCGTACCGGGTCGTGAACTCGCGGGCGTGCATTTCGCGATGGAGTTCCTGCCCCAGCAGAACAAGATCGTGGCGGGCGACCCGGTGAACGGACAGATTCTCGCCACGGGCAAGCATGTGATCGTGATCGGCGGCGGCGATACCGGCTCCGACTGTGTGGGCACGAGCAATCGCCAGGGCGCGGCCTCGGTGACGCAGTTCGAACTCATGCCCCAGCCGCCCGATGAAGAGAACCGCGCGCTCACCTGGCCCTATTGGCCCTACAAACTGCGCACCTCCTCGTCACACGAGGAAGGCTGCGAGCGCGACTGGGCGGTGAGCACCAAGTCGTTCGTCGCCGATGGCAAGGGCCATGTGCGTGCGCTCAAGGCCGCAAAAGTCGAATGGATCCGCGATCCCGCAAGTGGCCAGATGAAAATGAGCGAGGTGCCGGGCTCGGAGTTTGAGCTCCCTGCCGATCTCGTGCTGCTTGCCATGGGGTTTGTGGCGCCGGTCGGTTCGGTCCTCGAATCGTTTGGCGTCTCGCGTGATGTGCGCGGCAATGCGCAGGCAAGCACCGAGGGCGAACGCAGCTACGCCACCAGCGTCGGCAAGGTGTTCACGGCGGGCGACATGCGCCGTGGGCAGTCGCTGGTCGTCTGGGCGATCCGCGAGGGCCGGCAGTGCGCGCGCGCGGTCGATGAGTTCCTGACCGGTCAGTCGGAGCTGCCGCGCTAGTCGCACGCTGTCGCCGCCGCGTGCACCGTCTTCACCGGGTCGCGGGCGCGTGATCACAGACGGGCGGATGCTGTGGCTCGATGCGATCCGGGTGATCGCCGCGCAGCTGATCGTGCTGCATCACCTGTCCATCTATGGGCCGGTCGCGCAGGCGGTGCGCTCGGTGGCGCCGGGTGTCATTGCCTGGCTCGATGACTACGGCCGGATCGCGGTGCAGCTGTTCCTGGTGATGGGTGGATTTCTCTTCATTCGCTCACGCCTCTGGCGCAGTGCGCCTGATCTCGGCGCGGTTGCGCGCGCGCTCATGCGTCGCTGGCAGCGACTGTTCCTGCCGTTCTACGTCGCGCTGTTGTTGGTGCTCCTAGCGACGGTACCCGGGCAGGCCTGGATTGGCGCTGACTGGGTGCCGCAATGGCCGGATCTGCCCACCGTGCTTGCTCATTTCACCGGGCTCTATGACTACCTGGGTATCGATGCGCTCAGCGCTGGTGCCTGGTATGTCACCATCGACTTTCAGCTGCACGCGGTGGCGCTTGGGTTTGCGTGGTTTGCCGCCAGGAGTGCGTCGGCTCGGGCTTCGCAGCAGCGCGTGTTCATGCTGCTGGTTGCGCTGGGCGCTGGCGCGTCGCTCCTGTGGGTCAATCGCCGCGCTGACTGGGACTTCCAGCCGCTCTATTTTTTCGGAAGCTTTGCGCTCGGCGTGGCGGTTGAAGGTTTGGCGCGCGGCGCCGGGCGCGACCAACGGTTGACGGCGCTCGCTATTGTGCTGCTGGCTGTTGGGGCGCTGGCGATCGACTGGCGGCTCCGGATCGCCGTTGCGCTCGCCTGCGCGCTGATTCTGGTGGCCGGAGTGCGGGGCTGGGGCGCAACGTTCGACAACTGGTTGACGGGCGGGCGGTCACCATTGCGCGCGCTTGTGCGCCGCTCGATTGTGGTGCTCGGCGATATCAGCTATGCGCTCTTCCTGGTTCATTTTTCGGTCTGCGTGATGGCCAATGCGGTGTTTGTGCGCTTCACTGACCAGTCACCTCACGTCGCGATCATCTTTTTCCTCGCGGCCTGGGCAGGTAGCCTGCCGCTCGCGGCGCTGCTGCACCGATGGGTTGAACGACCGCTCGCCAAACGGAGGCAATCTGATGGCTGATTCCACGCTGGCCGATCTGACCGCCGCCGAGCTCGCCGAACAATTTTCGCGGCGCGAGCTCTCGCCAGAGGAGGTGACGCGCGCGGTGCTCGAGCGGATCGAGGCGTGCGAACCTCGGGTGAACGCCATGTACCGGATCGCACGCGAGTCTGCTCTCGATGCGGCGCGCGAATCGGCGCAACGCTGGCAGGCAGGCGTACCGCGTTCGGCTGCCGACGGTATTCCCGTCACGGTCAAGGAGAACTTGTACTCGAGGGGTGACCCGGCACCGCTTGGTACCGCAGCGGGCAGCCTCGCGCCGCGCCCTGCGGATGCGCCGCCGGTCGCGCGGCTTCGTGAAGCAGGCTGCGTCATCGTCGGAAAGACCACCATGCCCGACTTCGGCATGCTCTCCTCTGGCCTCTCCTCAATTCATGGCATTACCCGCAACCCGTGGCGCACCGATCTGAATCCGGCGGGCTCCTCCTCGGGCGCCGCCGCAGCCGCTGCGGCGGGTTACGGGCCCTGGCACCTGGGTACCGACATCGGCGGCTCGATCCGGCTGCCCGCGTTTCACTGCGGCGTATTCGGGCTCAAGCCCAGCCTGGGTCGGGTACCCATCAACCCGCCGTTTCTGGGGCGCGTGGCCGGCCCGCTGACCCGCACGGTTCATGATGCGGCGCTGCTCATGAACGTCATCGCACAGCCCGATGCGCGCGACTTCATGTCGCTGCCTGCCGAGGCCTGTAATTACACGCAGGATCTGGAGCGCATTCAGCTGGCGGGACTTCGCATCGGTCTGCTCGAGGATATGGGTACCGGTTGGCCTGCCGAGCCTGCGGTGGTCGACACGGTACGCGATGCGGCGCGCGCGCTCGAGCGGGCTGGGGCGCAGATTGAGCCGATCCAGAGCTTTCTCAGTGCTGAGATGCTTGACGGTATCCAGCAGTTTTTCGAGGCGCGTTCACACAATGAACTGATGGCGCTCGAATCGGCCGCGCGCGCGTCCGTGCTGCCCTTCATCGTCGAATGGGCGACCTGGCGCGCGAGCGTGTTCAGTGGCGCCGATGTGATGCGCGCTTACAACCAGATTCATGCCATGCGGGAGGCGGCGGTGGCGGCAAGCGAGCCGTTTGACTATCTGCTGATGCCGACCGCGCCGATCGCGCGTTATCCGGCCGAGTATGCATGCCCTGGCAATGACCCGCACCGGGCGCTCGATCACATCGCTTTCACCGTCGCCTGGAACATGAGCGAGCAGCCTGCGGCGGCGGTCAACTGGCGATTTGATGACGAGGGGCTGCCGCTTGGCATTCAGCTGGTTGGGCGCCGGTTTGACGACCGGGCGGTGTTGCGGCTTGCCCGGGGGATCGAGATGCTGCGTCCAGCGCAGCAGCCCTGGCCGCCAGTTCGCTAGCCGGTGCGCGCTCAGCCGGGCTCGGCGTTGCGGCAGCGGCAAAGCGACATGCTTTTGGAACTCATCACGACTTCGTCGTTCTGGTTGAGGCATTCCTGCTGCACCAGTAGGATGCCTCGATCGGGTTTGCTCTGCGAGCGGCGTGCTTCAATGACGGCCACCCTGACGCGCAGCGTGTCGCCAGGCCGAACGGGGCGGATCCAGCGCAGTTCATCGAGTCCGGGCGAGCCCATGCTGGAGGCGGGCGAGAGAAAGTGGTCAACCAGCATGCGCATCATGATCGCGCCCGTCATCCAGCCGCTTGCGATCAATCCGCCATATAACGACCCCGCAGCAGCCTGCGGATCGGTGTGAAAAGGTTGTGGGTCATAGCGCTGGGCAAATTCAACGATCTCTTCAGCGCTCACCGTGTGTGAACCGAACTCGTGCACTTCGCCAGGCACGTAGTCTTCGAAGTAGCGGTCTTTCAGGGACATCGGCATCGTGGTCCTCCTGGGCTGCCTAAAATAACCCAATTCACATGTCGCGGTGATGAACCGCGTCGATTCTTCAGGGAGTGCTTTCCGGTGGGGCGACTTTCGCAGGAACAACCGAGCCACACGCCCGTCACGATTCGTCTTGACAAGTGGTTGTGGGCAGCACGGTTCTTCAAGACCCGAGGTCTGGCACAACAGGCGATTGAAGCCGGTCGCGTTCTGGTCGACGGGGAGCGCGTGAAGGTGGCACGAGCGCTTCGCGCAGGCGAGGGCGTGACAGTTCGAGTTGGTGATCAGGAGCAGTGCGTTGAAGTGCTCGTGCTGTCGGAGCAGCGTGGACCCGCGACGGCAGCCCGGACGCTTTATCGCGAGACGCCCGAGTCCTTGGCAAAGCGCGAAGCACTTGCCCTGCAGCGAAGGCTTGCGCCTGAGCCCGCGTGGGCGATCGAACAGGGCCGGCCCACCAAGCGCGACCGGCGGGAGATGGAACGCTTTCAGGGTGGGGGATATTCCGATGAATGAGCGATCAACGGGACAGCGTCGGATGCTGCTTCTCCATGGCGCGACGCTCCTGGTCGGTCTGGCGGCGGGGGGTGTGGGCGCGGGTTTGCCTCGCACTGCAATGGCGCAGGGCGCGCCTGCCGCCGTGCAACGGGTGACGGTGAAGGAGGCGGCCCAGCAACTGGCAGGCGGTGGCTGGATCCTGATGATGCGCCACGAACAGACCGTCCCTGGCGTGGGCGATCCGCCCAACTTCAGCCTCGACGACTGCGCCACGCAGCGCAATCTGTCTGATGCCGGGCGTGCCCGGGCCCGACGTGCGGGCGAGGCGATGCGGGCAGCGGGTCTGGTGCCGGCGGTGGTTCGGGCCGGTCGCTGGTGCCGGGTGCGAGAGACTGCCGAGCTCGCATTCGGACGTTTCGAGACCTGGACTGCGCTCGATTCCTTCTTCGGTCAACCGGAGCGGGCGGGCGCGCATCGCGAGCGGGTGATCGACTTCGCGCGGTCCTACACCGGCTCGGGGAACGCCATGCTGGTCACCCATCAGGTGAACATCACGGGTGCGCTCGAGGTCTATCCCGAGATGGGCGAGGTCATCGCCGCGCGTGTTGAGCAGGGGACCCTGCGCGCGCGGCTGCGCTTCATGCCGGGGGCAGATTAATCGGGGCGGATCAGCGACCGATCAGCGACTTGTCCCGGTGCTTGCGATCGTCGTCTGACTGAAGCAGCGAAGGCGGAGGCCGGCAGTCGGACGCAAGCAGCCAGGTGATGCCACAGCCGATCGTCATCAGTGCCCAGAAGAGGAAAAAGCCTGCTGTGTAGGCCGCCTCGCGGCTGTCGGCCAGGTGAACGCCGACCACCACCAGCTCCTGCGGATCGATCATCGAAAAAAATATACCTTCGGCAAGCCCTGCCACCAGAAAGGCAGGCCAGAGGACCTGCATCATGAAGCGGCCAAAGCGACGGTCGCCGATCGGTTTCGGTTCGTCGTTCATGGGGTCTCCTCCTGCGGGTGTATGGTCGCCTGGCTCAGGAGCCAGCGGGCCTGCGCTGGACTGGTGTATGCACCGCGGTATCGGGTGTGAGGTCGATCGGTACGGCAAAGCTCGAGACTGCAGCGAGCAGCCGCCACTGCCCGGCCCCATCGTCGATCTGCACCTGCCAGCGACCATCAGCGGGCACGGCAAACGCGCCCAGCCAGCGACCGTCGGCGCTTCGCTGTAGCCACAGCTGATGGTCGAGTTCGGCGCGCGTGGCGTGAATCAGGTGAACACGGACCGCGTCGGGCAAGAGGGTGGCCTCGCTCGCTGCGCTGAGGGTGAGCGCAGCACGCTGGACGGCCGCGTCAGCCGTCAGCCTCGCGCGCAGGCCCAGTTCGGCAGAGCGCTGATCGCGGGCCAGCGTCTGATTGATCGCCTTACCCTGCTTGTAGTAGTCATCCACCACCAGGGAGTTGTTGCTGTGTGCAGCCATCCACCACGTGAACCCGCCAGCGATGATGGCCGCAAACGGCGCAGCCAGCAGCAGCCACGGTTCGGGGTGGCGGAACCAGGGCTTGCTGGTGGCGAGTGACGGAGTCATGCATGGGCCTCGTTCAGGGTCAGCGGGGAATGAGGAAGGTTGATCGGGCGACGACGGTGTGGCCGGGGGAATCGACAGCCTCGACTTCAAAGCGGATCGGATGGGCGCCGGGTTGACCGAGTCCCGGCGCGAGGCGAACGCTGAGCGGTACGCGGCGCACCGCCGCACCGTCGACCTCGAACAGGGTTAGACCCGAAAGCCCGATGCCCTCGATGCCGGATACCGCGACCCGGAAGCGGCGCGGCGACTCGGACGAATTCATGATCTGTAGCCCGAAGCTGTTTTCGATCACACCGTCGTCAACGATCCGGCTCAACATTCGGTCGCGAATGATGTCGGCCTTGAATGGTGAGCGAACTGCGAGCGCGATACCGAGTGTGATCACGACGAGCCCGAGGATGGTTGAATAGATCACGACGCGCGGGCGGAGTACCCGGCGCCATATGGCTGTGCGGTCAAGCCCGGACTCGAGCGCCCGCGTGGTGGTGTAGCGGATCAGGCCACGCGGGTAGTCCATGCGGTCCATCACCTGATTGCAGCTGTCGATACAGGCGGCGCACCCTATGCATTCGTATTGCAGCCCCTTGCGGATGTCGATACCGGTCGGGCACACCTCGACACAGATGCCGCAGTCGACGCAGCTGCCCAGCCCCAGCGCCTTGGGGTCGGCCTTGCGGGGGCGCGAGCCGCGAGGCTCACCGCGAGCCGCGTCATAGGTAATGATGAGCGTATCGCGATCAAACATCGCGCTCTGAAACCGTGCGTAGGGACACATGTATTTGCAGACCTGCTCCCGCATGAAGCCCGCATTGCCCCACGTGGCAAACGAGTAGAACAGCACCCAGAACCATTCCCAGCCGCTCAGATCGAGCGCAGCCAGGTTGCCGATGAGGGTTCGGATCGGTGTGAAGTAGCCAACGAAGGTGATGCCGGTCCAGAGTGCAACGACCACCCATGCGAGATGACGGCTGCCGCGGCGCGCGATCTTCTGCAGGGTCCAGGGACTGCCGTCGAGCTTGATTCGCGCATTGCGGTCGCCCTCAATCGCGCGCTCTATCCACATGAACAGTTCGGTGTAGACGGTCTGCGGGCAGGCATATCCGCACCAGAGCCGTCCCGCGACCGCGGTGAACAGGAACAGGGACAGGGCCGAGACGATCAGCAGACCCGTGAGGTAGATGAAGTCCTGCGGATAGAGAACAAGCCCGAAAATGAAGAAGCGCCGGTCCTCCAGGGCGAACAGCACGGCGGGCCGGTCGCCCCAGGAGAGCCACGGCAGGCCGTAGAAGAGGAGTTGCGTTGCCCACACGAGTGCCCAGCGCCACGCGGCGAACCAGCCGGTGACCGCGCGCGGATGGATGCGTTTGCGGACCTCAAAGAGCGCGTGCTCGGCATCTGGCTGGCCGGGCTGCGTAACGGGAGCTAAAGGATCACGCACGAACGTTTCGCCTGGGCCAGTTGTTCAGGGCTTGTGTGCCGCGGCGCTGCGAGACAGTCCCCAGACATAGGCGGCAAGCAGGTGAACCTTGCCTTCGCCGAGCGATTCCCTGAACGCCGGCATTTGCCCGCCTCGGCCCTTGTTGATGGACTCGACCACCGCAGCCACCCCGCCGCCATGCAGCCAGATTCGGTCGGCAAGGTTGGGTGCACCCAGCGCGGTATTGCCCTTACCCTCGGCGCCATGGCAGGCTGCGCACACTTCGAACCGTGGCTTACCCAGTGCGGCCTTGGTGGCGTCATGTCCGCCGCCTGAAAGTGACATCACATAGTGCGCAAGATTTTCCACGTCGGCGGAGGATCCGACCGCCTGCGCCATGGGTGGCATCATGCCCTGCCGACCCTCGAGAATAGTGGTCCTGATGGCAACGGGCTCGCCCCCCCACAGCCAGTCCGTGTCGGTAAGATTGGGATAACCCTTTGCACCGCGCGCGTCGGCGCCATGACACTGCACGCAGTAGGTGAGATAGAGCCGCTCACCGATGCCGCTTGCCTGCGGGTCTGCCGCCACCTGCGCCAAGTCCTGCGACAGAAACTTCGCGTAGAGCGGATCGGTCACGGCATTGAACTGCTTGACCTCGCGCTCGTACTGATCGGCCTGCGACCAGCCGAGCGAGCCGGCGTTTGTGCCCAAGCCCGGATAGAGCCAGAGATAGCCGAGCCCGAAGATGATCGTGAGCACGAAGAGGCCCAGCCACCAGCGCGGCAGCGGGTTGTTGAGCTCCTCTAGGTCTTCGTCCCAGGTGTGGCCGGTGGTACCCACCTGCTGCCCTGGCGCCTTGCCGCGCGCCATCGTGAGTGCAAGCCACAGGCAGAACACGATAGACACGATCGTGACGATCGAAATGTAGGGACCCCAGCCCGAGCCGATGAAATCAGCCATTGTTCAGTTCCTCCGGTTTGATGGGCGCCGCATCAGTCACGATCGGCAAACGGGATCTGCGCGGCGTCTTCGAAGCGCGAGCGCTGCGCCCGACTCCAGGCCCAGCCCACGATGCCGGCAAAAATGGCAAGGCTTACAGCGGCGACGACGCCGCGCAGGGTGTTGATATCCATGGAGGCTCCGTGGCGGGCTAGCGGGCGCTGCGGATCGCAGTGCCGAGGCCCTGCAGATAGGCGATCAGCGCATCAAGTTCTGAACGGTCCTTGAGCATTGCAGGTGCCTTTGCAATGTCTTCGTCGGAATAGGGGTGACCAAGCGTTCGTAGCGCCATCATTTTTTTCCTGATCATGCCGTCGTCGGCGGGCGTACGCGCGAGCCATGGATAACCGGGCATATTCGACTCGGGCACCAGATCACGCGGGTTGGTCATGTGCACGCGATGCCATTCATCGCTATAGCGTCCACCCACCCGCGCGAGATCGGGGCCGGTGCGCTTGCTGCCCCACTGGAACGGTCGGTCATAGACGAACTCGCCTGCAACCGAGTAGTGACCATAGCGCTCGGTTTCGGCGCGAAACGGCCGGATCATCTGAGAATGACAGTTGTAGCAGCCCTCGCGAACATAGATGTCGCGGCCGGTGAGCGCGAGCGCATCGTAGGGTTTGAGGCCCGCGACTGGCTCGGTGGTGGATTTCTGAAAAAAGAGCGGCACGATCTCCACCAACCCGCCAAAGCTGATCGCAACAATGATCAATACGATCATCAGAGGCAGGTTCTTCTCGATTTTTGCGTGGCTGAAGGCACTCATCGGCAGGTCCTCTTCAGGCTTGGGCGGCAAGCGTTGCGGGAATGCGGGCATCAACAGGCTTGGCACCGCGTATCGTCATCAGCATGTTGTAGAGCATCAGGGTGATGCCGGCCAGGTAGAGAAGACCGCCCAGTACACGCAGCGTCCAGTACGGGTACGACGCCTTTACCGCTTCGACGAAGGCGTAGGTGAGCGTGCCGTCGGGGTTGGTCGCGCGCCACATCAGGCCCTGCGTCACGCCCGAGACCCAGAGGGCGGCGATGTAGAGCACGATCCCGACGGTGGCTACCCAGAAGTGCACCTCGATCAATCGTGTGCTGTACATCTGTGTGCGGCCGTAGAGGCGCGGCAGGAGGTAATAGATCGCCCCCATCGAGATGAAGCCCACCCAGCCAAGCGCGCCGGAGTGCACATGCCCAATGGTCCAGTCGGTGTAGTGCGAGAGCGCATTCACCGTCTTGATCGACATCATTGGACCCTCGAAGGTCGACATGCCGTAGAAGGACAGCGACACCACGAGAAACTTGAGGATGGGGTCTTGACGCAACTTGTACCACGCGCCCGACAGCGTCATGATGCCGTTGATCATGCCGCCCCACGAGGGCGCAAGCAGAATCAGCGAAAACACCATGCCAAGCGACTGTGCCCAGTCGGGAAGCGCCGTGTAGTGGAGATGGTGCGGGCCCGCCCACATGTAGGTGAAGATGAGCGCCCAGAAATGCACGACCGAGAGTCGGTATGAATACACCGGTCGCTCGGCCTGCTTCGGAATGAAGTAATACATGATCCCGAGAAAGCCGGCGGTCAGGAAAAAGCCCACTGCGTTATGGCCGTACCACCACTGGATCATGGCGTCCTGTACGCCGGCGTAGGCGGAGTACGACTTGGTGAGTGATACTGGTAGCGCTGCACTGTTTACGATGTGGAGCACGGCCACCGTGATGATGAAAGCACCGAAGAACCAGTTCGCGACATAGATGTGGGGGGTCTTGCGCTTGAAGATGGTGCCGAAGAAAACGACCGCGTAGGACACCCACACCGCAGCGATCAGCAAATCGATCGGCCACTCGAGTTCAGCGTATTCCTTGCCGCTGGTGATGCCAAGCGGCAGCGTCACGGCGGCCAGTACGATCACCAGCTGCCAGCCCCAGAAGGTGAAGGCGGCGAGCCCGGGCGAAAAGAGCGGGACATGGCAAGTACGCTGAACCACGTAGTAGGAGGTGGCGAAAAGCGCGCACCCGCCAAACGCAAAAATCACTGCGTTGGTGTGCAGTGGCCGCAGGCGGCCGTAGCTCAGCCACGCAAGGTCAAAGTTGAGTTCGGGCCAGGCAAGCTGAAGAGCGATCCAGACGCCCACCAGCATGCCGACAAACCCCCAGATCACCGTCATGATCGTGAACTGCCGCACCACCTTGTAGTGATAGTGGTCGTGGGCTGTTGTGCTTGCCGTCATCGGAACCCCCTGTCGATTGGGGTGATTATTGAAAGCTTCCGGCGAACAGGTGTTGCGCTGCGTCAAGGACGGTGAATCCGCCGACATCTGCGTCGTCTCGATCAGACGCTAACGACTGGGCGAATTGGCGCGATCGGGCGGGCGGTCGTCGTCAGCGATGATCTGGTGCCCGGGGCTGTCGAGGTCCTCGAACTGCCCCTGGTCCGCCATCCGCAAGAAGAGCCAGGTGGCGGCTGCGATGATGGCCACGCTGAGCGGGATGAGTAGGAAAAGCGCTTCCATCAGCGTGCCCCGGTTGACAGCGCGGTGTGATGCCGGCGGGATTCCAATAGCCGCAGGGCGTTGCCTGCGACCAGGAGTGAACTCGCCGACATGCCGAGCGCAGCCGCCCAGGGCGCGATCCAGCCGAATGCGGCCGCGGGAATTGCGATGATGTTGTAGGCGAGTGCCCAGCCGAGGTTCTGAATGATCACGCGCCGCGTGCGCAGCGCAAGTGCGCGTAGCGCCGTGACATCATCGAGCCCGCTACCCAGAAGGGCAACCGAAGCCGAGGTGCGTGCGAGCGTGCTCGCGCAGCCCATCGCGATGGAGACATTGGCCGCGGCAAGAAGCGGCGCGTCATTCATGCCGTCGCCTACGGCAAGAACACGCCGACCCTGAGACTGGAGCGCCTGAACGAAGGCGAGTTTGTCGGCGGGCGCGGCCTCGGGATGACAGCTCCCGATATCGAGTCGGTCCGCGAGAGCGCTGACCACCGCGCGGCGATCACCCGACACCAGATGCACGGTGAGGCCGGCCTTCCGCATTGCTGCCACCACGGCGGGTGCTTCTTCACGCAGTGTATCGGCGAGTGCGATTCGTGCGAGCGGCAGGCCGTCTTGCGAGAGCCAGACCTCGGAGTGGAGATCCTGGTGGTCATGGGGTCTCGGGCGGTGGGCGGGGGCTGACCGGTCGGAGGCGCTGGCCAGATCCGCGAAGCCGGTCTGAGCGGCGGAGGCCGGTTGCGCGGCGCGACTGGCCTCGGTCAGGGCAAATCGCTCACGGCCAAGGCGATAGTGGCGCCCATTGACCTGACCCTCGACGCCCTCGCCCGGGACGCTCGAAAGCGACACGGCGACGAACTGCACATTGCCCGACGCGCGGGCGGCGCGCACGATCGCTCGACCGAGCGGATGGGTGCTGGAGGTCTCGAGGGCGGCCGCGATGCCCAGGCAGGCGGCCGTATCTGACGACGTGAAGACCTCGACCCCGGCCACCGTGGGTTCGCCGCGTGTGAGCGTACCGGTCTTGTCGAACACGACATCGGTGGCACGCGAGATTGCCTCAAGCGCATCGCCGCGCACCGCGATCATGCCGCGGCGAAGCGCTGTTGCCGAGGCTGCGGCGAGTGCCGCCGGGGTGGCGAGCGACAGTGCACAGGGGCACGATACGACCAGCACTGCGATCGCGATCGACCATGCCGTATCCGGGGCGATCTGATGCCAGACCAGCCAGACGACTGCGGCGAGGGCAAGAAGGCCGAAGGTGAAGCCCCGCGCCACGGTTTCGGTGAACGTGAGAAGCGCGGGCCGGGCAGCAGCCGCGCGCGAGGCAAGCCGGGCGATGGTCGAGAGTGTGCTGTCGGCTTGGGCGGTGAGCGCGGTGAGTTCCGCCGGCGCCCCGAGATTGATGGCGCCGCCCGGAACCCGGTCGCCGACCGCATAGTCCACCGGGCGGGACTCGCCGGTGAGGAGCGACAGGTCAAATGAGCCAGTGAAGCGCACGAGCGCGGCATCAACCGCCACCGGCTCACCGGTCCCCACCAGAAAGCGCTCACCGGGCTGGAGCCGCGCAGCAGCAATCGTCTGCGGGGGCGCCCCCTCGACAAGCTTCAGCACCGACTGCGGTGCGGCGGCGGCCAGTGTATCGATGGCGCGGCTTGCGCGCAGTCGCGCCAGCCACTCAAGATGACGCGCGCCGAGCAGCAGGAATACGAACATGGTGACCGTGTCGAACCAGACCTCGCCCTCGGCGGTGACTGTGGCCCAGACGCTTGCGGCGAACGCGGCGCCGATCCCGATGGCAACCGGTGTATCCATGCCCGGCGAGCGACGCTGCCACTCCTTCCATGCACCCCGAAAAATCGGGGCGGCCGAGTAGAGCACCACAGGTAGCGTGAGCAGCAGACTGGCCCAGCGCATGAGCGCGGCGTAGGCGGGCTCGATATCGCCCTCGGCTGCGATGTACGCGGGAAATGCATACATCATCACCTGCATCATGCCGATGCCGGCGACGAAGAGCCGCCGCAGGTGTGTGCGCGCTGCTTCACGCAACTGCTTCTCGCGCTGCGATGCGTCGAAGGGCTGGAGCGCAAAGCCAAAGCGGTCAGCCGTATCGATCAGTTCGGACAGACGGGTTCGCGACGGGTCCCACCTCAGGCTGGCCCGCTCGGAGGCGAGATTGACCGAGCAGTCGACGATGCCTGGGGCCTGGCCGAGCGCCTGCTCGAGCAGCCAGCTGCAGGCCCCGCAGCGCAGTCCGTCGACAAGGAGCGTTGCTTCGGACACACCGGACTCGGTTCGTACAAAGCGTGCGGCGACCTCCGGGTCATCGTACAAGGCGGTCGGGGTGCTGTGGCGGCGGGTGCCGGGTGATTGGGCGGGAGGGGGGTCGGGAGGGGGGGCGGGCAGACCGCGCGCGCGGTAGTAGTCGTGGAGGCCTGCGCCAGTGATGGCTGCGGTTACCGCCTGACAGCCTGCGCAGCAGGTCTCGCGCAGGCGCCCCTCAACCTGAACGGTCCAGCGCCCGGGCTCGCTCACTGGCAGGCCGCAGTGATGGCAGGCGAGCCGTACCGGCGCAGAGGGCAGTCTCTGACGGCTGCCGGCGGATTCGTTCAGCGGGCGCGCGTCGACCGTTGAGACGAGGCTGGGTGGACTCATTGCGAGATGTTCATCGACAGGCGCTCACCGAAAGCGGCTCATCGAAGGCGGCTCATCGAAGGCGGCTCATCGCGAAAGCGCATCGCAGACGCTGACCGCTCACGTTCACCGGAAACCACTTGCGCAGGCCTCGCCGAACTGCTGGAGATGGACGAGCGGATCGATACGCATGAGCCCCGCCACGCCCCACCCGATGATCAGCAGGCCCGCCGCGCGGAGGAGCGTGGGCGAGCGCGTTCGCGCAAGGCCTTGCCTGGCTAGCCAGCCGAAGGCGGTGAGGCCAGGAAGGGTGCCCACGCCGAATGCGAGCATGATGGCCGCGCCCGAGGCTGCGCTACCCGACACCAGTGCCGCCGTCAGCACGCTGTAGACCATGCCGCAGGGCACCCATCCCCAGGCGGCGCCGGCAAGCAGGGCGCCTGCCATGCCGCTGCGGCGCAGACTCCATCGCGCAGCGGGCTCGACCAGTCGCCAGACGCGGGATCCTGCGCGTTCCAGCCAGTGAGCGAGCACCGGGAGGCCGGTGAGATGCAGACCGATGAGGATCATCATGAGGCTACCGATGGCGAACGCTGCCTGCTGAAGCGGAAGCAGGTGCGAACTGATCCAGGCTGCGGAGCCGACCGTGCCAGCGAGCGCGCCGGCCAGGGTGTAGCTGCCGATTCGCCCAAGGTTGTAGACCCATTGCAACGCAACGGCCGGTTGCACATCGACAGCGTGCGCGGGATGGCCGACTGCGGCCGGGTGGCGCGCGCTCAGGGTCACCACGGAAAGACCTGCGGGTTGTCTGCTCGCGCGCCGATTGAGCGTGGTGACGATGCCGCCGCACATGCCCACGCAGTGCGCCGCACCGCCCAGCCCGAGCAGCAGCGCCGAGAGCATCGTGGGCGCGAGCAGCGGCCACGACGGCGCGGCGAGCGCGGCGTCGATCAGCACGACAAGCGGGCTCGGATCGGACATGGCGGATGCGGTGGTGATATGCGAGACTCAGCCGGATGTGATCCTAGGCCGGCTGTCCGGCGAGACCTTGCCCTATGTCAAGAACGCTTCAGACCGATGATCGAGGACAACTGCGCACCGTCGACCAGACGCTGCTGCCGTTCGAGTGGCGCAGCATCACGCTTGCGAGCGCCGAGGACTGCCGCGAGGCAATCGTCTCGATGCGGGTGCGCGGCGCACCGCTCATTGGTGCGGTGGGCGCCTATGGGCTTGCGCTTGCGCTTCGCAGCGATCCGTCGGATTCGAGGCTGCACGCTGCGCATGCCTGGCTGCTGTCTGCCCGGCCGACGGCGGTCAATCTCGCCTGGGCGCTTGACCGGGTGCGGGCACGGGTGGCTGGGCTCGCGCCAGGCGAGCGCGCCGACGCCGCCTGGCAGGAGGCAGGATGGCTGTGTGACGACGATGCACAGTGCAACCACCGTATCGGCGAGTGGGGTGCGCCGCGCCTGCTCGCGTCGGCCCGGGGCGAACTGTCCAGCGCAAGGCCGCTTCAGGTGCTCACGCACTGCAATGCCGGCCGGCTTGCCACAATCGATCACGGCACAGCGCTCGCGCCGATCTACGCGCTTGCCGCGGCCGGTGTGCCGATCCATGTCTGGGTGGATGAAACGCGCCCGCGCAATCAGGGCGCATCGCTCACCGCATGGGAGCTTGCGCAGGCCGGGGTCGCGCACACTGTGATTGCCGACAATGCAGGCGGATTGCTCATGATGCGTGGTGAAGTCGATGCGGTGATTACCGGCTGTGACCGCGTGGCGGCCAACGGTGACGTGGCCAACAAGGTCGGCACCTATCTGAAGGCGCTGGCCGCGGTCGACAACCGTGTGCCTTTTTATGTCGCCTGTCCGGTGTCCACGCTCGACCCGGGGAGCGCGGACGGCGCCTCGATCGAGATCGAATACCGGAGTGCACGCGAGGTCACGCATGCACGCGGGCGTCTCCCTGATGGCAGCGTCTCGGAGGTCGCGCTGATGGATGAGTCGGTTCGGGCACTCAACCCCGGGTTCGACATCACGCCTGCGCGTCTGGTGACCGCGCTCATCACCGAGCACGGCGTGATTGCGGCCGACCGGGTGGCCATCACCGAGTTGCTCGCGCGCGGCAAGGTGGGCGATTGCATCGCAGGCGGTCGCGAGGCACCCCGATGAGCGCGAATCGGGCGGGCCCGTACCCTTCTGAAAATCATGCGCGGCAGGCGCTGATCGAGACCTGCCTGCAGTTTGAGCGGCTGGGCCTCAACCAGGGCAAGTCGGGCAATGCGTCGCTTCGCTGGCACCGGAGCGCTGAGGAGGGCATGCTGGTGACCCCCAGCGGGCTCGCCTATGAGCACATGCAGATTGATGATCTGGTTTGGGTGGCGCTCGACCAGCCCGCGCCTGATGCGGTATCGCAAGCGGCTGCGGTCACCGACCCGCTGAGCGCGCGGGAGGCTGCGCCGCGAGATCGCGAACCGCCCCTCGTGCCGCCTTCACGGTTCGATGGCCGGCGCGTGCCGTCGTCGGAATGGCGGATGCATCTCGACATCTATCGGGCGCGGCGCGAGGCCGACGCCGTGGTGCATGTGCACTCCTCGTATGCCACGACGCTCGCGTGTCTGCCGGCCATTCAGGCCGCAGGCATTCCTGCCTTTCATTACATGATTGCGGTGGCTGGCGGCCATGACATCCGGTGCGCCCGCTATGCCACGTTCGGTACGCAGGCGCTCTCCGATGCTGCGCTTGCCGCGCTGGTCGATCGACGCGCGTGTCTGCTTGCCAATCACGGACAGATTGCCTTGGGCGCAGACCTGCCCCAGGCGTTGTCGATCGCACTGGAGGTCGAGACGCTGTCGCGCCAGTACCTGCAGGCGCTGCAAGTGGGCAGCCCCGTGGTGTTGTCCGATGAAGAGATGCGACGCGTGCTGACGGCGTTTGCCCACTACGGGCGCTAGGCCGCCTGGCGCTCGGGCCGCCTCGCGCTCAAGAACCTCGCGCTCACGCGGCCCGCCGGTCGGCGACTGACGGCAGCACGCGCGCGAGGTAATGCCCGGTGTGGCTCCCCGCCACGGCGGCGACCTCCTCTGGGGTACCACAGGCCACCAGCTTCCCGCCCTGATCGCCGCCCTCGGGACCCAGGTCGACCATCCAGTCAGCGGCCTTGATCACATCCAGATTGTGTTCAATCACGATTACCGTGTTGCCACGCTCGCGGAGCTTGGCGATCACCTTGAGCAGCATCGCGACATCGTGGAAGTGAAGGCCGGTGGTGGGTTCATCGAGCACATAAAGCGTGCGGCCGGTATCACGCCGCGAGAGCTCCTCGGCGAGCTTCACGCGCTGTGCCTCGCCGCCCGAGAGCGTGGTTGCGCTCTGGCCCAGCCGCACATAACCGAGACCGACCTCGATCAGCGTGGCGAGCTTTCGCGCGAGCGTGGGAACGTTCTCGAAGAATTCATGGGCCTGCACGATGGTCATGTCGAGCACGTCCGCAATGTTACGGCCACGCCAGCGGACCTCCAGCGTTTCGCGGTTGTACCGGGCGCCGCGGCAGGCCTCGCACGGCACATAGACATCAGGCAGAAAATGCATCTGTACGCGGATGAGGCCATCGCCCTCGCAGGCCTCGCAACGGCCGCCCTTCACATTGAAGGAAAATCGACCGGCACCGTAGCCGCGCTCGCGGGCGGCAGAGGACTCTGCAAAGAGCTCGCGGATAGGTGCGAAGAGGCCAGTGTAGGTGGCGGGGTTTGAACGGGGCGTGCGTCCGATCGGGCTCTGGTCAACCGCAATCACCTTGTCGAAATGCTCAAGTCCGTCGATGCCGTCACAGCCCGGGGTGATGGTTTTTCGGTGATTGACCTGTTGCAGGGCGGCCGCGAGCAAGGTGTCGTTGACCAGGGTGGACTTGCCGGAGCCTGACACCCCGGTGACCACACTCACCACACCGACCGGAAAACGTGCAGTGATCGCCAGAAGATTATGGCCTCGCGCGCCGCGCACGGTCAGCCAGCGCCCGTCGCCACGATGCCGCTCGATCGGCACGGGCACACCCAGTCGGCCCGACAGGTATTGCCCGGTGATCGAACGATCGGAGGCTTCGATGGCCGCGGGCGAGCCCTGGGCGACCACGGTGCCGCCATGCTCACCCGCACCCGGGCCCATGTCGATAACATGGTCGGCCGCGCGAATTGCTTCCTCGTCATGCTCAACCACCAGCACCGAGTTGCCCAGATCGCGCAGGCGTTTGAGCGTGCCGATCAGTCGCTCGTTGTCGCGCTGATGGAGCCCGATCGAAGGCTCGTCGAGCACATACATGACCCCGGTGAGGCCCGAGCCGATCTGCGAAGCAAGCCGGATGCGCTGCGCCTCGCCCCCTGAGAGCGTTTCGGCCGGGCGGTCCAGGCTCAGGTATCCCAGCCCCACATCGTTGAGAAAGCGCAGCCGTTCGCGAATCTCCCGGATCACGCGCTCTGCAATCTGACCTTGTGCGCCGGGGAGCGAGAGCGCCGAAAACCATTGGTACGCGCGCAACAGCGTCCAGCCGGAGACCTCGTAGATGGGATGATCGTGGCCGGCCAGCCCCAGTCGCACATGGCGCGCAGCGGCACGCAGCCGGGATCCCCCGCATTCGGAGCAGGGGCGCCGGCTCAGATAACGCCCCAGCTCCTCGCGTACCTGGCTGGACTCGGTATCCCGACGACGGCGTTCGAGGTTGGGAATCACCCCCTCGAAGCTCTCGTCGGGCGATGCGGCGGCTGGCGTATCGGTCGCGTAGCGGATAGCGAGCTTGCGCGCCCCCGAGCCGTAAAGAATCACCTGTTGTACTGCCTCGGGCAACTGCGAAAACGGCTGGTCGAGATCAAAGCCCAGCGCCTTCGAAAGGCTGGCAAGTGTGGCGAAAGCAAACTCGTTGCGTCGGTCCCATCCGCGGATCGCGCCCGATGCAAGACTCAGGTCGGGGAACTCGACCACGCGGTCGGGGTCGACGTATTCGATGTCGCCCAGGCCATTGCAGTCGGGGCAGGCGCCCGCCGGGTTGTTGAAGGAAAAGAGCCGCGGTTCGAGGTCGGGGCTCAGGCGGGCGCAATCGGGGCATGCGAAACGGCTGGAGAACGCGTGTTCGCGGCCGTTGTCGGGTTCGACCGCGCTCGCCCGGCCACCGGCCAGCCCAAGTGCGGTTTCAAAGGAATCGGCGAGCCGCTGCCGCACGGCGGCGGCCACCCGCAACCGGTCGACGATCACCTCGATCGAGGTGGCTGTGGCGGGCAGCCCCGAGGGCGCCTCGGCAAGCTCGACCAGCTTGCCGTTGATTCGCGCGCGCACAAATCCCTGCGCCTGCAAGTCGGCGATGGCGGCACCGGTATCGCGGCAGCGTTCAGGCGGGAGCGGCGCGAGGATCATGAGCCGCGCGCCCTCGCCCAGCGCGAGCATCTGGTCAACCATTTGCGAGACGGTCTGAGCGGCAAGTGCTCGGTGCGGGTGGTCGGGGCAGTGCGGGGTGCCCGCTCGCGCATAAAGCAGTCGCAGGTAATCATTGATTTCTGTGACGGTTCCCACCGTGGACCGGGGGTTGTGGCTGCCCGACTTCTGCTCGATGGCAATCGCGGGCGACAGCCCCTCGATCAGATCGACGTCCGGCTTTTCCATGAGCTGCAGGAACTGCCGCGCATAGGCTGACAGCGACTCGACATAGCGGCGCTGGCCTTCCGCATACAAGGTGTCGAAGGCGAGCGAAGACTTGCCCGACCCGGACAGGCCGGTGATCACGACCAGCTGGTCGCGCGGGATGTCGAGATCGATGTTCTTGAGATTGTGCGTGCGGGCGCCGCGGATGCTGATCGCGTTCATCGGGGAGGGTGTGGGCGGGCGGCAAGCGATGCCGGGCCGCGAAAGGGTAATCGGCTAATATAAACCGCCGAGCCAAACCAAGCGATGAATCGCCCCTCCAACTCCACCTCCGAAAGCATGAACCGCGACGAACTGCGGGCCGCTGCTGCCCTGTCGTCGGTACAGGGCCTGCGCATGCTGGGTCTTTTCATCATGCTGCCGGTGCTCGCCGTTCATGCCCACTCGCTGCCTGATGGCCACGATGCCCGGCTGGTCGGCCTTGCGCTGGGCATTTACGGGCTCACGCAGGCGATGTTGCAGCTGCCACTGGGCGCCGTATCGGATCGCGTGGGTCGAAAGCCGGTGATCATCTTCGGTCTCGCGCTCTTTGCGATCGGCAGCTTTATCGCTGCAAGCGCAGACGATCTGCTGGTGATGACAATCGGCCGCGGACTGCAGGGCGCCGGCGCAATTTCTGCGGCGGTGAGCGCCTTTGTCGCCGACTCGACCCGCGACAGTCAACGCACCAAGGCGATGGCGATGGTGGGCATCACCATTGGTGTGAGCTTTGCCCTGTCGCTGATCGTTGCGCCCCCGCTCTATCGCTGGGTGGGCATCGGTGGCATGTTCGCCTTTACTGGCGTATTAGCGCTTGCGGCCATCGCATCGGTGATCTTCATGGTGCCGTCAGCACCCCGTGTGGCGCGGGGGCGGCTCACCCGCGAAACGGTGTTGCGGGTGGCGGCTGAGCCCGACCTGATGCGGCTCAATTTCGGAATCTTCACGCTGCATGCGGTTCAGGTAGCCATCTTCGTGGCGCTCCCGGGTTGGCTGGTCGAGCGCGCGGGGCTCGCGCTGCCGTCGCACTGGATGCTCTACCTGCCGGTGGTACTGCTCTCGTTTTGGCCCATGATGCCGGCGCTTCGCTGGGGGGAACGCCAGGGGCGGATGCGAACCGTCTTCGTTGCGAGCGTTGCCGTGCTGGCGCTCGTGATGTTCGCGCTGGCGACCCGGCCCGAGGGACTAATCCCCTTTGCGGTGTTGCTGTTCGCGTTTTTTGCCGCATTCAATATTCTCGAAGCGAGCCTTCCTTCGATGGTCTCGCAGCTTGCGCCGGCCGAAGTGCGCGGTACGGCACTGGGCCTCTTCAATACCTCGCAGTCGCTGGGTCTCTTCACGGGCGGAGCGGCTGCGGGTGCGGTGCGGGCGGTCTGGGGCGATGCAGCGGTGTTCCTGCTGGCAGGCGTCATCATCGTGGTCTGGCTCATTGCAGCGTTGCGGCATCGCCTCTGGCCGGCCGCTGCGCATTAAGCGGTAATCGAACTCTTCATGCTCGGGAGGGCAATATGGCTTCAGTCAACAAGGTGATTCTCATGGGTAATCTCGGGCGCGATCCCGAAACCCGGTTCACCGCCAATGGCGCCGCGGTCTGCAATCTTCGCATCGCCACCACCCGCACCTGGAAAGACAAGGCGAGCGGCGAGCGACGCGAGGAAACGGAATGGCACAGTGTGGTGCTCTATGACCGGTTGGCGGAAATCGCCGGTGAGTATCTGCGCAAGGGCCGGCCGGTCTATGTCGAGGGGCGGCTTCAAACCCGCAAATGGCAGGACAAGGAAGGCCAGGACCGCTACACCACCGAAATTGTCGGCATGGAAATGCAACTGCTCGGTTCGCGCGACGGCGGCGGTGGTGCCGGGGGCGATGATGCGGGGTCGGGCAGCGCCCCGACGCGTGCGCCTTCGGCAGCAGGCAGCGCTAGTGCAGGGGCCCGGAAGCCCGCCGGCCGCGGACTCGACGACGTCGACGACGATATCCCCTTCTGATCGGAACAGGCCCGCGCATGCAACATTTCATCGGCAACGCCCCGGCTGATCCCGCCGACAGCCGGCCCATCCCGGTGGTCGACCCCAGCAACGGCGAAAGCTTCGGCAGCCTCGCGCGCGGCACCGCCCCGGATGTCGACCTGGCGGTGGCGGCTGCGCGCGCGGCACTGGGCGAATGCTTTGATGGCCCCTGGGGGCGGCTCTCGGCGGTGGCCCGCGGGCGGCTCCTTCAGAAGCTCGGTCAGTCGGTGGCGGCCCATGCCGACTCACTCGCACAGCTCGAGGCGCGAGATACCGGCAAGTCGCTCAAAACCGCGCGGGCCGACGTGACTGCGCTCGCCCGGTACTTTGAGTACTACGCTGGCGCCTGCGACAAGCTCCACGGCCAGACCCTGCCCTATGAATCCGGCTATCTGGTGGCCACCGTGCGCGAGCCGCATGGCGTCACCGGCCACATCATTCCCTGGAACTACCCCATGCAGATCTTCGGCCGCACAGTGGGTGCGGCGCTGGCAGCGGGTAATGCCTGCGTGGTGAAGCCGGCCGAAGACGCGAGCCTCAGTTCGCTCAGGCTCGCCGAGCTGGCAGCCGAGGTGGGCTTTCCGGCGGGCGCGCTCAACATCGTCACGGGCTATGGCGCAGAAGCCGGCGCGAGCCTGTGCGCGCATCCAGGCATCGATCACCTTTCATTTACCGGCTCGAGCGCCACCGGCCGGCTGGTGGCCGCGGCGGCGGCCGAGCGACACTGTCCGGTCACCCTCGAACTCGGCGGTAAATCGCCGCAACTGGTCTTTGCCGATGCCGACCTCGATGCGGCGCTTCCAGTCATTGTGAATGCCATCGTCCAGAACGCCGGGCAGACCTGCTCGGCGGGCAGCCGTCTGCTGGTCGAGCGCAGCATCTACGAAGCCGCGCTCGAGCGGGTCGCCGAGCGGTTTCGATCGCTCGTGGCCGGCCCGCCGGCGCTCGAGCTCGACATGGGGCCGCTCGTCAACCGCAAGCAATACGATCGCGTGCGACAACTGCTCGCCGAGGGCGAGGCCGACGGCCTGCAGGTTGCCGCGCGGGGGCGGCTTCATGCGCAGGCAGCCTCCGCCGGGTTCTATCAGGAGGCGGTGCTCTTTCGCGACGTCCCGCCAAACCATGCGCTTGCGCAACAGGAAATCTTCGGGCCGGTGCTGGTGGCCATGCCCTTTGACGACGAAGCGCACGCGGTGCGACTTGCCAACGGCACCTCCTACGGACTGGTTGCCGGGGTCTGGACGCGCGACGGCGCCCGGCAGCTGCGGCTCGCGAGGTCGCTGCGCTGTGGCCAGGTGTTCGTGAACAACTACGGCGCGGGGGGCGGGGTCGAGCTGCCCTTTGGCGGTGTGCGAGCAAGCGGCCACGGCCGCGAGAAAGGGTTCGAGGCGCTCTACGGGTTCACCGTGCTTAAAACCATCGCCATCCGTCACGGCTAGGCGCCGGCGGCGCTGTGCCCGGCAGCCGCGGAACCCTGGTTCGATCAATGTGGCGCCGCCGCTGAACCCCGGGCTTTGACTGGCTGCGGCATACTTTGCGCCACGCCTCGGGCTATACTTGAGGGTTCGCCTCAACCCACACCGCGAATCTTTCGCGACCCCACCGCCATGCCCATTTACGCCTATCGTTGCCAGGACTGCGGCTTCGAAAAGGATCAGCTGCAGAAGCTGTCTGACGCGCCGCTCACGGTTTGCCCGTCGTGCAGTGGAAACGGTTTTGCCCGCAAGCTTACCGCGCCCGCCTTCCAATTGAAGGGGTCGGGCTGGTATGCCACCGACTTCCGCGACGGAGGCCAGAAAAAGGCCGAACCCGAGGGCAGCGAGGCGGCGGGCGACAAAGCCTCGGACAAGCCAGCGGGTGCCGACACAAACGCCGCGAGCGAGTCGGCGAAGAGCGACGGCGCCTCCGCTTCCTCCCCGGCCGCGGGCGCGCAGGCGAACAAGCCCGCCGATTCCGGCGCCGCCGCAACCGGTTCGGCCGCCAGCCCGCCGGCGCCAAAGGCGGCAAGCCCCTCCTCATCGGGGGCATCGGCCTGAGCACGCAACTGCGGCGTCATCGCGCCGTCATCGCCGGCGGGCAGCGTGTCGGCATTGCCTCACGCTACATCACCCTCAAAGTCCACTCATGCGCAAGTACATCGTTACCGGCCTGCTGATCTGGGTGCCCCTGGTCATCACGATCTGGGTGCTGAACCTGATCGTCACCACCATGGACCAGACGCTGCAGCTGCTGCCCGAGCGCTGGCATCCCCATACGTTTTTCGGGCGTGACATTCCGGGCGTAGGCGTGGTGCTCACGCTGGTGGTGCTGATCATCACCGGGCTGCTCTTGCGCAACATCATCGGTGAGCGGCTGGTGATTTACTGGGAGGCCCTGTTGGGTCGGATCCCTATCGTGCGCAGCATCTACTCGAGCGTCAAGCAGGTGAGCGACACCATCCTGTCGCCCAACGGCCAGGCGTTTCGCAAGGCGCTCCTGGTGCAATATCCGCGCGCCGGGAGCTGGACCATCGCCTTTCAGACCGGCACGCCGGCGGGCGAGATCCGGCGCAGGCTGGTCGATTCCGACATGGTGTCGGTCTATGTGCCCACCACCCCCAACCCAACTTCGGGTTTTTTCCTGATGCTGCCGCGTGCCGACGTGGTTGAACTCGACATGAGCGTTGACGAGGCGCTCAAGTATGTGGTGTCGATGGG